>PBSR01000219.1 GCA_002726335.1 Gemmatimonadaceae bacterium | reverse complement strand
GGAATCTGGATGCCTGAGCAGACCAGCCCGTGGTACGACGCCCCGGAGCCACAGCACATCCACGCCAATGTCGCTCGCCGTGCCCTGCTCGATGAACACGAGTTCGTCGTCTACCGCAGTCACTCCAACTGGGACGCACTCACAGTCGATGGCGTTCGCGATCAGGCCATTGCAGCACTCGGCATCGACGGTCTGCGCCCCATCGCCGAGAGGAAGTTCTTCTCGGTTCTGGAGCTTCCCGCTCCTCTCTCTGTGACCGATCTGCTCCGCCTGGCTGAGAGCGGTCTCGGCTATTCCGGTTGCCGGGTCTTCGGCGACGCCGAGAAGCAGATCCGACGGTTCTCCTTCCTGATCGGCGGCTTTGGCGAGAACCAGTTCCACATGCCCCAGGTCGCCAGAGATCTTGGCGCAGAGGCTGTCATCATCGGCGAGATGAGCGAGTTCATCGTCATCAGCTGCCTCGAGATGGGCCTGCCCGTCATTGAAACGCTGCACAGCGTCAGTGAGATTCCCGCCATCAGACGCCAGGCAGACCTTCTCACGGAGCGCCTTCCGGACCTCCGTGTCGAGTACGTTCCGAGTGGTGCCACTGCGTTTCACCAGCCCTGATTCTGCAATCCTTCTCCATGATCGCAACGACATCGGCTACGCCAAGATCTGCCATCAACCGATCCCGTAGTTCGTTGTCGAGTGACTGGACCGACACCGACAGCCGTCGTGTGTCGTCTGGCAGTGGCTCGTCAGCAAGGCCGAACTTGTGTTTCAGCGCCACAGGCAGGTCGTAGTCTGCCGACACCCAGCAGACGAACTCGACGGGCCGGTAGCCGTTCTTCATGTAGAAGTGCTCCACGTACCCACCCGCTGACCCGAGCGAAACGGAACTGTGTCCGCCCTTCTCGGCCTGGCGCTCGAAGAAATGCAGCAGCTGGCTGCCGATCCCCTGCCCGGCGTGTGGCTGGATCACTGCGATCCCCTCGAGAATCACGTCACCGTCCTTCCGTGGCGATGGCCGCCCGTAAGCCACGCCGATCAGTTGCCCTTCGAAGAGACAGGAGACTGTGAGTTCGGGATGGCTCTTCCAGTCACTGCTCCACGCCTCGAACGAGCCGTCCTCCAGGTACTCGACCTTGATGTCGTGCGCCTGGCGGAGTTCAGACTCCTGTAACGGATGGATCTCGAGGTCTTTGTGATCACGCGCCATCACCTTCTCCATGCAACACTGCTTCACTCACCACACCTTGCGGCCATTCACTGGACAGGCGTACCGTACGACGGAGAGACACCCAACACCAGGAGCTTCTGTGTCCCAACAGCAATCAACCGCGCCCCTCGTCTCCTACCATGGCGGACATTCCCTGACCGATGGCGAAGGCGAGCCGGAGAGGTTCGTCGAGGCGGCGATCGAGAAGGGGTTCGTCGGGCTCGGCTTCAGCGAGCACATGCCGCTTCCCCCACGATACGCCTATCCCGCCAGTCCGGAGTGGGCCATCCTGAAGAAGAACTTCGACGGGTACGTGGAGACGATCAGGAAGCTCCAGGAGACTTACCGTGCAGACCTGTCCATTCTTGTCGGCATCGAGGCGGAATACCTGCCTGATGAGGAGGCCTATCTCTCGGGCTTTCTCGACGAGTACGCCTTCGACTACGTCGTCGGTTCCGTCCACTTCGTGGCAGGTATCGGGTTCGACTACTCGCAGGAGTTTTACGACCAGGCCGTTGAGGCGTGTGGTAGCTACGAGGGACTGGCCGTCGAATACTATCGGACGGTTCGGGGCCTGCTCGCCATGGGCGTGACGGACGTCCTCGGTCACCTCGACCTGATCGACATCTTCTCCCCGAAGTCGATCTCCGGTCCGCAGGTCCGGGAAGCGGAGGACGAGACGCTGGAGGCGGCAAAGCGTGCGAATGCCATTCTCGACGTCAACGCCCGGGGGCTCATCAAGCCCGTCCAACGCGTCTACCCACGTGTGGAACTGCTCCGCCGCGCCTGCGAGCTCAAGATCCCGGCAACCCTCGGTGACGATTCGCACGCCCCGGATCAGGTCGGCGCCCACCTCGAGCACTCTGTGGCGGCCATGCGAGCGGCGGGATACACCTCAATCGAAGCTCTCCTGCTCAAGGACGACCGTGTCGTCAGGCAGGCGCTGCCGCTGTAGCCCTGCCTGGATCAGGGTTGGTATTTCAAGTCACATCACACTGCATGGACCCGCTATTCTGCCAGATTGCCCACGACCTCGGTCGTCCCTGAGAAGCCGGCCAGAACGAGCCGTTCGGTGAGACCGTCGATCTCGGCCTGGGGCAGCGACGTGTTGTTCCTGATCATCACACTGTGGCGGATCTCGACTAGGCTGTTCAGCCCGTTGAGCCTGCTCAGACTCGGGTTGTCCATGATGGCCAGAGCCCAGTCCACACGGGCCAGCGATTCGAGGCCGTGAAGGTCATTCAGGCTGGCGTTCTCCCGGAGCACGAAGCTGCCGCCGACCCGTATCAGGGCGTCGAGCCCTGTGAGAGAACGGAGCGCGGGGTTTCCTGCAATCGTCACAGTGTTTCCGGTTTCGGTGATTCGCTGCAGACCATCCAGATCCACGAGAGCTTCGTTCGAGAGGATACCCAGGCCGTCGGCGACGCTCGACAGCCGCTTGAGATCGGCCAGCGTCGTGAGTTTCGGATTGCCTGATACTCCGAGCCACCCCACAGTCGACAGGTTCCTGAGGCCTGCCAGATCCAGCAGTCGCTCGTTATGACTTACTGATACACCACCACCGACATGTACCACATTTTGCAGTCCTTCGAGGCTGGTCAGTCGCTCGTTTGAGCCTACCCCTACGCCTCCGACATGCACCACATTGTGCAGTCCCTCCAGGCTGGCCAGAGATGGATTGTTGAAGAGGCTCAACGGTCCGTCAACTCGTCGCCGGGAGCCCAGGGCCGCCAGCGACTTCAGATCCGGATTCATACCGATGGACAGTCTCCCGCTGACTTCGGTGAGTCCGGCCAGGAGGGCCAGATCCCGCAGGCCGTCGATCGTCAAGATGTGCAGGTTGCCCTCAACGCGGAAACACTCGCTATCCGTTGGCGCAAAGCCTCTCAGATCAGCCATCGAACGGATATAGAAGTCACCTTCGATGATGCTCGTCGGCTCGCCGCACGTCGCCAGTGAGTTACCTGCTGCCAGCGGTGAGTTTTCGTCACCACAGCCGAGACCAGTGCTCAGCGCAGCCAGCAGGAGGAGAGTCGGTCTGGACATGGAACACTTCATTGTGGGATCTTTCTTCCCGTTTCCAGTTGCATTGCCCTGTACCGGCTCTATCGGCAGGCAAGTGAGCCGGGTTTGGCGAGTGGACACCAATGCCCCGCCTGCAAACGCCTTGCCAGACAGGATCTCGAACATGTCAGAACGACGGCACGATCCCGGGCACTTCCTGGCCGGCATTGCGGCGCTGCTGCGCCGCCGGACGGGCGAATACCTGTTCATGAAGCGAGGCGCAGATCACGACTTCGGTGCCGGGCTATGGGAGTGTGTCACGGGACGGGTGAATCAGGGCGAGGCCTACGAGGCGGCCATGCACCGGGAGGTAATGGAGGAGACCGGTCTGCGTGTCCGGATCGACACGATCGTTGGCCTGTCCCACTTCTATCGGGGTGAGCCTGTACCCGAGAACGAGCTTCAGGGTGTCGTCTTCGGTTGCTCGTCCGTGACGGATGAGGAGGTCCGTCGCAGCCCGGAGCACTCGGAGCACAGATGGATGCCCGCAGAGGAGGCGCTTGCCTTCCTGACCGGGACGGACCCGGGGGCCCTGTGGTTCAGAAGGACGATCGAACGTGCGGAGGAACTCTACGCGATCCTTCCCGCAGACTGGCAGGACATCCACGCCGACGGCGTGACGCTGAGCTAGTCATCCGCGCCGAAACGGTTGCCCGCCCTTTCATCCCCGCCGGCAACCGTGTCCTGCCTGGTTTCGTACTCGGCCGACTCGTATAGAGTCGGGCACACGACGGTCCGGGTTACGCTTGCAGGTATGACTTCCTTCGCCCGTACGTGAACACACTTGTCACCCCCACAACGAGGCCGAGCAGCAGGAAACATGCGGGGCCCACCGTTCCCTTCATAGAACCGAGAGGAGCGTTGATGAAACGCGCCAGGACGGGCCACGGCCCATGGGTGAGGTACACGTAGGCGCCCAACACTGCGATGGCAGCACACGTGGTACCCGCGATGATGTAGCCGGATCCCTTGGGAGTCAGTGAAAGCAGGTCTTCGAGGAGGGACTGCGATCCGTAGAGCAGAAGCATGAGTCCCACACCGACCTCGAACAGAACGTCGAGGTGGGTCTGACCCGACAGGAAGGTCCGCGCCACGACGAAAACGACAAGGGCGGCGACGAAGGGTGCGACCAGCGAGAGAAGACGTGCCAGGGCCAGCTTGTGCGTGGCCACCGGCAGCACGATCAGCTGTCGATCCCGACGCTCCAGGCGGCGTGTGTCGACCATGTGACTGACCGTCGCCCAGGCGCCGAAGATGGGCATGTAGTCGATGAACCCCACCGACAGTGTCGTGTGCTGGGCCAGGTAAAACATGAATCCGGCCAGAGCCGGCATGGCCACGAAGATGGCGGCGAGCAACACGCGCTGCTGGTACTCCAGCTCAGCCCTGATCAGCTGCCACATGGTACCCACCTTTCATGATATGAACGGCGATCTCGTCGATACCCATCGGCGTTGGTCTGATATGCTCCGCCCCCAGCTCGCCCAGGTGTGCCGCGGTGAGGTCGCCATCGCAGCTGATGGTGCGGCCGTCGTCGCCGCTGCGCTCGCAGTACACCGCCCCCGTCAGCTCGGGTTGTTCTCCCGAAAGACGGAACGTGATCGAGCGCCAGTTCTCTACGAGGTCGTCCACGGGTTGCCGTAGAACGACCTGTCCGTCCACGAGAAAGGCGAGCTCGTCCGCCAGCCGCCCGATGTCGGACAGGATGTGAGTCGAGTAGAACACAGTGCGATCGCCGCTCTCCAGCAGGTCGAAGAGTACGCTCAGCACATCGTCGCGCACTACCGGATCGAGCCCGGCGGTGGGCTCGTCGAGCAGCAGCAGTCGAGGGCCCGCTGCCAAGGCCGCGACGATGCCGAGCTTGGCCCGGTTGCCCCTGGACAGGTTGCGCACCCGGGTGCCGAGGGCTAGATCAAAGCGCTGCGCCAGAGCTGCGGCCGTGTCGGCCGACCACGCCGGGTAGAACTTGGCTAGGAAAGCGAGGTTGCGGGCCCCGGACCAGTTCTCGTAGAAGGGCTGACGGTGAGTCACGATGGCCACATCGGCCTTCCAGTGCGGATCGGCATGGTCCACGGCGCGACCGCACAGTTCCACGTCCCCGGCATCAGGTCGCACCAAGCCGCTGAGACAGCGCATGGTGGTGGTCTTGCCCGAACCGTTGGGCCCGATGAAGCCCAGCACCACGCCCGGTTCCAGTTCCATATCGAGAGGACCGAGTCGAAAGCCCGGGTAGGACTTGATCAGTCCCGTGCAACGAAATGCGGGGGCCATGGACAGATCTCCTTTGTTCTCAGTCGCCATCGCTGTCACCGAGTGCGTCTTCCAGCAGGCGTCTGATGTCGTCGGGTGACAGACCTTCTGCCACCGCACCCCGGACCAGGTGCCGCAGCTGCTCGTCGAGGCGCTCACGCGCCATGGTCGTCCGCTTCTTGCGCGAGACCTCGGATACGAAATAACCCTTGCCCCGGCGGGAGCTGATCAGACCCTGCCGGGACAGTTGGTCGTAGGCCCGGTCCACCGTGATGACGCTGACGCGCAGCTGGCGCGCCATGCCGCGGATCGATGGCAGCGCTTCTCCCGCCACCAGCTCACCGGTGAGGATGCGGGCGCGCACCTGCCGAATGATCTGCTGCTGCAGGGTCTCGGAGGACTGATCGCTGAGGTCCAGAAGCACGGTGTCGGATCCCTGGCTATAACTTACTGTCTATATGCACTATAGACAGTTGCTGGCGGCAGGTCAACTGATCACCAGGTATCGGTCTTGTCCGTCGACCCTCCTGCCGCCCGGATCCTCCAGCGACCTCGAAGGCCGAGAGCTCCATTGGCCCATACAGGCTGACTGCCTGAAGTTCATGGTGACTGAGCGCTTGCCTTGGACCGGAGGGGAAACATGGCACGTGAGTACGAAGCAGAGGGTGCACGCGAATTCGCCATGGAGTTTGGCGACCCGCATAGGAGGCTGGAGCCGCTGGCGCGGGAGATCGAGGTGGTGGAAGATGGGCTCGCGGCGCTGGTGGCGGCTGGCGTGCTCCCCCACACTCGCTACGACCGGGACAGACTGCTCGCCCACCGGGAAGCGGTGGCGGAGCGCTTCGACATTCCCTGGACGGCCATCACCCACCGCATGCAGAGGCTGCTCTACGCCATCAACGCCATCTCTCAACCCCGGGTGATGGTGGCGGTTGGCATCTTCTGCGGCAATACCTTCATCTCCAGCGCCGGTGCCGCCACCGGCCCCGGCGCCTGCTACACCGCCCGGCGCCTCGTCGGCCTCGAAATCCGTCCCGAAGAGGCCGATCGCGCCCGGCGCAACGTGGCCACGATCGATCCCGACGGCCAGGTCGAGATCCTCGGCGAGGACGGGATTCCATGGCTCCGGGACTTCGCTGGCACGATTGACCTTCTTTACCTCGACGCCGACGGCCCCGAAGGCAGAGGCAAGTCCATCTACCTGGACCTCGTAGAGGCTGCCGAGCACGCCCTCGATCCCGGCGGCCTCGTGCTGGCTCACAACTCCGTCAATGCCGCCCCTGCCCTGGCCGATTATCTGGCCTACGTCCGTGACCCCGCGAACTTTCGGGAGAGTGTAAACATGGTGGTGGACGATCAGGGCCTGGAGGTTTCGGTTCGTTGACCGCCCGTCCGCGCATGGACGGCTGCGCGCTGGACCCCGAGCACCTCGAACGGGTCGTCAGAGATACGTGGGGACCCCGTTGTCAGCTGCGCAGCCTCGAGGATCTCAACGACGGCTTCGCCAAGAAGACCTACCGGCTTGGTTTGAGCCACTCCGATTCACGGTGCATCCTCCACGTCTGGGAAGAGCCCGATCACCAGCTCACCTGCGTAGAGACGGATGCCGACTGGCTCCTGGGTCCGAGTGGATCGGATCTGTTCGCCGTGAACAACGAGTTCCTGCGCCGTCACGGTGTCGCCACACCCGAGCTCTACGCCCTCGACGGTTCCAGAACCGTCTGCGACTACGACTTTGCCCTGGTCGAGTTCATCGAGGGATGCAACTTCACAGAGTTCACGCGGCGATGCGACGACCGCGCCACCCAAGCGCTTCTGGCACGGATCGACGCGCAGTTGCGAACCATGCACGCGCTGCGGGCACCCCAGCCAGGCCGGCTCGATGGAAGACGCTCAGAGGAATCCAGGTGTGAGCGTCTGGTCGAGGAAAACACCAGGCTGAGCCTTGATCTGGCCTGCGAGTTCAATGAGACCATCAAGACCCACAGGACTCAGATCCTGGATACGCTTCAGTCTCTCATTGACATCATCGAGCCGCGGTCAACCTTCCATCTGATCCACGGTGAGCTGGGTCCCGAGCACATCCTGGTGTCGCCCTCATCAGAGTCGTACTTCATCGACTGCGAGGGGGTTCGGTACTTCGATCTGGAGTACGAGCACAGCCTGCTTCGTGCGCGTTTCGGCCCCTTGTACAGCGCCTTTTCCCGTGACGACCTCGACCCTCACCGAATGAACCTCTACACACTCACACACAGCATCGGCTGGACCGCCTTTGCCTCCGAGGCTGTCGCCGGCGACTCCATCGACAGGGAGTGGGCCACCGGTGTGATGACATCCAACACGCGCAGGGTCATCGAGCTGGTCGAGGGCCGGTGAGCCCAGCGACCAGCAGACCCCTTTTGCACACAAGCAAACGGAGAACTCAGATGAAGACCCACAGTCCCATGGTCATCCACTATGTCTTCGACATGGACCGTGCCTACGCCTTCTACAACGAGGTGTTGGGTCTGGTGCCTGACTCCCGCTCAGCGGGATGGTGTACGTTGAAGTGCGGCGACCTCATCGTCGCCCTGCACATCATCTCCGAGGGCCACGTCGACGAGGAGCCGCTGCCGCATGCTGGACTGAATCTGGAGGTCGACGATCTGGACGCCGCCGTGCAGGAGCTGGAGGCAGCCGGTGGCACGGTTCGGCAACTGCGCGATGCCGGTGGTGGCGTGCCGGTGCGCCTGGCTGAAGTCAGCGATCCAGACGGCAACGGCTTTGAGCTGCGTCAGTTCGTCGGCCTCCCTGAGGCCTAAGGGCCCGTTCGCAGAATCGACACGCTCTCTGTCTCGCAGTGTGCAGAACGACACTGGTCCGCGACATGCTCCGCCACCGTCAACGCCTGGTATCGAGTCACGGATGATCATCGTCGCAGCCGCAACGACGCCGGCAGAAAGCCCTGATCCTCGAAAAAGGAGAGGGAAGGTTCGTTGAAAGCCCACACGCCCGTCTCCACACCCTGTATACCCGCTTCACGAGCACCGTCGAGTGCCGCCGAGAGCAAGGCCCGGCCGTGCCCCTGCCGCTGGCAGGCGGGATCGACGGAGATCTGGTCGATCTGGAACCACCGGTAGCCACGCCGAAAGGCATCCTCCTGCCGTTGCCGCACGGCCGCCAGCAGGTAGCCCACCGCCACATCCTCCTCCTCGGCCACGTACGCCCTCATTTCTACGTCTGAGAGAGCTTTCCGGAAGAAGGCCGCCACCTCCGACACAGTCGGCATTCTGAACACCTCCGGCTCCGCCGCCACATGGATCTCCTGCACCAGTCTGTTCAACCGGGCCAACGTTGGCACATCGGCCGCGGTTGCCTGTCGCACGCTCATGCCGCACCTCCGCCTGTGATGTGCACATCGCGTCGCAGCTGCTATTGGTCGGCATGATATCTGGCGGGGTGTTCCAGGGCAAACGTTCTTGCCGCCGGGCCAACTGTGCGACGGCGGGGCCTGCCAAGGCTGTTACCATTCCACCGTTGCTCCTATCATCTTGGCCTACGCGACGCCCTCTGAGGAGGAGCCACTATCTCCGTGATCCGCCCAACGGCAGTTGTCTGGGACTTCAATGGTACCCTGCTCGACGATGTCGCCCTGGCGGCTGCATCGATCAGCGAGGTGCTCCGCCGAAGAGACCTGCCGGTACTCGATGTAGCTATGCATCGGCGCGTCTTCGGCTTTCCGATCTCCGCCTACTACGAGAGACTCGGTCTGGATCTGTCCGTTGAAGCTCTCACCGACTTGGCCGACGAATTCCACGAGGCCTATCTCGCCGGGGTCGAAGGCTGCTCACTGAACGACGGCGTCCTCGGCCTGCTCGAACACTTCCAGCGATCGGACGTTCCCCAGTTCATCCTGTCCGCCGCGCAGCAGTCCCTGCTCTGCTCGTGGGTCCGGGTGCATGGGGTCGAGCCCTTCTTTCAACTCGTCTACGGTCTTCCGGACCGGCTCGCCAAGACCAAGATCGACAGGGGGATCGATCTCTTCCGTGACCAGCACATAGTACCCTCTGAAACCTTGTTCATCGGGGACACGGACCACGATGTCGAAGTCGCCGAGGCCCTCGGCGGCCATCCTGCGGTCGTCCTGCAGGGGCACCAGGACCGAGCCAGGTTCACGGAAGCCACGTGCGACGTCTTCGATGATTTTCACGGGTTGATGTCGGCCCTGAGCGGAACGGAGCAGCCATGAGCTGGTACGGGGAACACATCCTGCCACACGTGATCAACCTTGCGTGTTCCGCCCAGCCCAATCAGAAGCAGCGCGGCAGACTCGTGCCGTTGGCCAAAGGAGAGGTCCTGGAGATCGGCTTTGGCAGCGGCCTGAATGTCCCGTTCTACGACCCGGACAAAGTCAGCAGGATCTGGGCACTGGAACCATCCGTCGGGATGCGACGCAAAGCGCAGCCCGTCGTGGACAGTTCGTCCGTGGACGTGGAGTTCATCGACCTACCGGCCGAGGACATTCCCCTCGACTTGAACAGCATGGATACCGTTCTGGTGACCTACACGCTCTGCACGATACCGGATGCGGTTGCCGCCCTGGAGGGCATGCGACGGGTGCTGAAGCCGGAGGGCAGCCTGCTGTTCTGCGAGCACGGCCTCGCCCCCGATGAAGACGTACGTCGCTGGCAGAATCGTCTGAATCCGGCCTGGAGAAAATTGGGGGGCGGCTGCAACATAAATCGCGACATACCGGAACTGATCCGCTCCGCCGGCTTTGACATCACGTCGGATGAGAGGGTGTACATACCCGGTCCCCGACCGCTGTGCTACAACTTCAGAGGCAGCGCCGTAGCCGCGCGGTAGGTCCGGCATTGTCATCCCGCCACCACGGTATTCAGCGTCGCCCAGCGCCCTGAGACCCGGATTGCGAGCCGGTTGATCGACTGCAGCCCGGCGCTGTCCAGCACTGCCGCCTCAACCTGAGTCTCCATCAGCACGAGCGCCTTCCCATCGCTCCGCAGCACCCGTGCGATCTCCTGCCACAGGAGATCTGGATCCCGGCCGAGTTCTCCTCTGAGTGCCACTGATCGACCCCAGGCGGGGTTACACAGCACGATGTCGACTCCATCATCCGCCAGCGGCAGCCTGGCCCCGTCGGCCACCACACCTCGGAACGACGTACCCGCCAGGCGCGCATGCTCCCCGGCGATCCGGAGCGCTTCAGCGGAGGCATCACCGCCGACCACGTGGGCTGTGTCTTCGAACAGTCCGGCCTCGACACAGAGAGTTCCCGATCCGCAGAGCGGATCCAGGACGGTGGCGCCAGACTCTGGCCGGGCCAGCAAGGCCATGGCAGCAGCCACCGGCGGATGCAGTGCACCGGGTTGTCCATGAATCCGCCAGGAGCGACGGTGGAGTGGCTGGGCCGCGATCCGCAAACCCACCAGCGCCTGCTCTCCGTCGACGTGAATCCGCCACGAGATGTCCGCGTCCCGTCGACGTTCGAGGGAAACCCGTGGGAGCTGGACCTGCTTGCCGATCTCCCCCGCTGCGGCCCCCTCCGCCTCGAAGCGATTGTAATTCCGTTGTCCCAGGAAACTGCAGACCACGTCGAAGCGGGTCGGTTCTGCCTCTCTGATGCCGGCAACCGTCTGAAGTCCTGGCTGCAGGTCGAGAGATGACAGTCCCCTGGCAAGCCTGTTGAGTGACGCTCGCTCTCGCGACACCCCCTCGACCACCCCGCAGCTGAGGAACACGTCATCGGCGCAGCGCAGATCGAGGACCCGACGCAGATCGGACCCGGTCTGAAACTGGACCTGACGGTGGCCTACCTCGAGCACCTCGCCACCCAGCCGCTCCTGCACCTCGGCGGCCAGCATCCCCTCGATCCCGCGTGTGCAACGCCCGAACAGACGGGTCTCTCCGCCCGAAGTCATCCGTGTCACCATTCCTGCATTATACAGTCCTTTCGGACTGACGCACCAGCGCCCAGAGGGTCCATTCCGTGCTTCATTCCATCATCGTACTTGACCCGAACCTACTCGTGCTGTGGCCGACAACACCCGCTGATGTCGGCATCCGGTGACATATATGATCCTGAGCCGGGCAACATCTCCAGTGTGAAGTTGAGTGGCACTGTCCTTGCAGGGAGCCTTTGGATCGTTGCCGATCTCAGGCTGCAACGCTACACTTCGAGGAGACAGAGAACCATGGCTGATGCCCCGGACAATCCGCCGCCTGCGGAGACGAGCCAGGAAGAAATGCACTGGGCGATCTCATACCTTCGTCAGGATATGCAGGATCTGCGTGCCACCACGGCGCGAGAGCTTGAGGCCATGCGTGCGATGTTCGCGCGTCTCGAAGCCAGGTTCGAGGATCGCTTCGCCAGGGTAGACGAGAGGTTCGACAAGATGGACGAGAAGTTCGACAAGGTGGACGAGAGGTTCGATGAGGTCTATCGCCTCATCCGCGAACAGGGCGATCGGCTCACGCAGAGGATGATGATGCTCGTCGGGTTGAGCACGACGATCATCGTGGCCGCAATCAAGCTGTAGAGTTCTGCCGGGGCGTCTCCTCTACGCGCCGCCGCTGCCGGAACAACCATTCGGACAGCTCCGGCATCGCGTACGCCGGATCCCAGGCCCCGTGGCCAACCCCTGCGAACTCGGTGTAACGGACCTCTGCACCGACCTGCTTGAGGGCCGCCACCATCTTCCTGGTCTCGTCGACGGGTATGGCCTCGTCCCTGTCCCCATGGAAAGCCCAGATCGGGATACCCTTGATACGCTCGGCCACCTCGGCAAAGGCGTCGCCGCTGTCAGGAAGGAAGGCACTGACGCGGGGCCGATGGCTGATGAAGCCGCAGACGACCGCAAGGGCCGCAAATCGATCTGGATGATGGTAGGCCAGGTACCAGCTGCCGTTACCACCCATGGACAGCCCCGTCAGGTACACGCGCGCCTCGTCGATCTCGTACTCGGCGATCGTCTGGTCCAGTGCCGCCAGAGCGGCGGCGGCCGCACTCCCCTGCCACACGCTCTGCTCCGGTGCCTGTGGCATCACGACGATCGCGGGCCAGGCGTCGGGGTTGGACCGGATGGCCCGGGCCAGTCCCCTATTCGTCTGCCTCAGGCCGTCATCGCCGCGCACACCGATTCCGTGGAGGGCCAGCACGACGGGTGCGGATGCACTCAGTTCGCGCGGGACATAGACGACGTACGGGTACTCCATAGCGTCGAACGAAACGGTCTGGTCGAGGAACCCGGACTGCTGGTTGCGTGTGTTCGTAGTTATCATCTGATTGCATGGTAACCCCTTGGCGATGTCCGGACAACGATACCTGCGCGGTTGACCAGAATGACGAACGTGGATCCTACCGATCAGCAAATCTTCTGGGACGGCGTCTGGCGCCAGCCGGACAGCCGCGATTTCTGGACCCAGGTCGATCCCGAGATCGCCTCGTTGGCAGCTACTCTGTCGCCTCTGGATCGCCCGGACGTGCTGGATCTCGGCTGTGGACTGGGGCGCAACGCGATCGCCTTTGCACAGGCGGGACACCGGGTGACGGCGGTGGATCTCTCAGAGAGTGCCGTCGCTTCTGTGCGTGAGCAGGCCGCCGAGTTCGGTCTCACCACCATCCGGACCCGGACAGGGCGTTTCAGCGATGATCTGTTCGTGCCGGACAGCTTCGACATCGTCCTGGCCGTCAACGTGCTCTACCACGCTTTGCCTGACGACTTCACTCAGGCCATCTGTCACGTCAGCCGCTGGCTTCGGCCCGGAGGCGTGTTCTATCTGACCTGTCCAACCCTGGAGGACTGTCTCTATGGCCAGGGCACGGAAGTCGCGCCCCACACCTTCGAACTCGAACCCGGTCATGTTCATTTCCATGCGACCTGGCATCATCTCGAAGAGTTGCTGGTTGGTTTCGATCTGGTGTCTCGCAAGCAGAGAGATCATGTCTGGGAAAAAGGAGGCGTCGAGCGCGTCAGCTCTCGCTGGCAGATCCTTGTGGAGAAGCCGTGCGCTCCTTGAGAGTCAGGGCGAGCGGCAGGCGATGGCTGCCGCTTCGGAGCACAGTCAATCTGATGGGATGGATGTTTCGAATGACTGTGGCAAGCCTGGTGTGGACGTCAAGTGCTGCCGCCCATCTCGGCGAGGTCGTCTACCCGATCTTCGAGTTGCCCACCGCCAGCCTGCCGGATCTCCACGATGGTTCGCTCGAGGACTGGGAAGACGCCCTGCCCGACGCCTCGCTGACGCATGACGATTTCCAGTACCAGGGCCCCGACGAGTCATCCGATCCCTCAGATCTCGCACTGAGAGTGTTCCTTGCCTGGAATCACGCAACTCAGCGTATCTACGTTGGTGTCGAGCGCCTCGACGATGTCTATCTGCGACCTTCCCCAGGTACGTTTGCTGACCGAACCCAGTTCATGATCGACGGCGATCACAGCGGCGGGCAGTTCATGCTCTTCGGTGAAGAATACAGCCAGGAAGAACGCTCACGCCTCAATTTCTCGCAGGCGCAGGTCTACGATGTGCGCCCGGAGATCATCGATGGCTCCGCAACACCCCTTGTGGCGCGGGGATCGTCGTGGTTCGACATGGGTGGTATGCAGATCGGCGAGTTGCCCAACCTCTCAGTCATCGAATTCTGGTTGACACCGTGGGACGATCTGGATGGACGCGATCCCGAAGGCAGCAGGCGGAGCGTGCTGACTGCCGGCCGAATCATCGGCTTCCAGATCTTCATGCATGATTCCGACGAGACAGGACGGCTCTCGGGCGAGTATTATCTGGCCGTGCCGACCGTATTCGGTGAAATCCGAGTTGGCGATATCGTCGCCCAGCACGATGCCTTTGCGGATAACTTCGTCGATGGCGAGTTGGTCCCATGCATTCTCGACGATTGCAGCGGCGCCAGGAACGCCTCCGCGATTCTTCGCGACTCGTGGGGTCGGATCAAGTCAAGCCTGGCTCGGTAGCCGGCAGGTTGCAGCAGTCCCGCCGGTAGTCGTTAGTACAAGGTGGCCACGATGACTGTTCTTTTCTCAGCTACCGGGGGGCTCGCCCCTCGACAGTCCACACACGTTGCGGCCTTCCTGGTCGCCTGGCTCATCGCCCTGTGTGCCCTGCCGGTCTGTTCAACCGAAAACGATGATGTCTACACCACACGCCGGAACCTCATGATACGCAGCCAGTTGACAGCGCGTGACATCTCCGATTCCCTCGTGCTGCAGGCCATGGCCGAGATCCCGCGACACGAGTTCGTACCGCCTTCTCTCAAGGACATGGCCTACCAGGATCGCGCTCTGCCCATCGGCGAAGATCAGACCATCTCGCAGCCATACATCGTCGCCTTCATGACGCAGGCGCTGGACCTGGAGCCGGGCGACAAGGTGCTCGAGATCGGTACGGGTTCGGGTTATCAGGCGGCTGTGCTGTCGCGGCTCGTGGAGCATGTCTTCACCATCGAGATCATCCCGTCTCTTGGCGACAGTGCCAGCCAGTTGCTGCAACGGCAGGGCTACGACAACATCACGGTCCGCATCGGCGACGGGTATGTCGGCTGGCCCTCGGAGGCGCCCTTCGACGCCATCATGGTGACGGCGGCACCCGATCACGTGCCGCAGGCATTGGTGGATCAGCTCGCCGAGAATGGCCACCTGGTGTTGCCCGTGGGCGACCGCTATCAGGAGCTGATCCGATTGACGAAACGAGATGGCAAGGTGCGGACCGAATCTCTGTTGCCGGTACGTTTCGTGCCGATGACCGGGCAAGCTCAGCAGTAGCGACTCGGATGCCGGAGGCCGATCGACCGCTGGTGACGATCGGTTACCCGAACTTCACGCCGAAGCTGGCCGACAGTTTGACGTCGGTGTCCTTGACCCCCCTGGGAGCGCCCCGGTCGACACGAAAATCGATCACCGTCGTCTGCTGCAGGGGTCCGATGATGGGCGTCGTCAGCTCCACCGTTCCCAGCAGTCGTGCGTCGCCCACATCGGTTACCGCCGGCTGGTAGTAGGCCGTCGTCGCCAGCGATACACCGCGTGACGTGGCGGCGTAGAGATTGATGTAGGTGCTCAGCCTCGCTTCCGACGTTCGACTGTCATGCCGGTCTCCCGGCAGCAAATCGAGACGTTCCCGCTCCCACATGATGGCACTGCCGATCGCCAGCCCCTGACGTTCGGTGCGCAGCAGGTTCCAGCGGCCACCGATGCCCACCAACGAACGTGCATCGAGCCGGCGCGAGCGGGCATAGTCGCCCTGAACGAAGATCTCGGGGTGGATGAGCGTCGAAACCTTCCACGTATAGCGCAGATGCAGAACGCCGCTGTTGGCGTAGCGCTTACCACCGAGGAAGCCGGCGGCCCCGCGGACGACGAGCAACAGGGCCCCCGTATCGTTGTCCAGAGTGACGTTGCCTGCCCCATCGGAGCGCACCACGTCGACGTTGCCGAAATCGCTGCTCACCGAAAACCGGGCGGCGCCGGCGAGACCCGCCTTGCCGCGATAGGTCTCAATGTTGACCTGGGCGGCGCTCGGTACCGTCCAGATGATGACCAGCATGATACAGATCAGAATTCGTCGATGCATGTCCGGGTCTCCAGGGGAGGTTACTTTACGCTCTGGATTCGTGACTCCAGCAACCAAGTCTACCTCGGAAATGAATCGACTGCACGATGAGACGGATCTCCCCCTTCCCGCTGCCGCCTGGACTGCTGCTCCTGGCGGTGTTGTCGACATCTCCGGCCAGCTCGACTCCGACGCTGTACGCCGGCCGGTGCGCCGGGGAGTCGCCCCGCATCGACGGCGACCTGTCTGACCTCTGCTGGCAGAACGCGGCCGGCACCCGTGACTTCACTGTGCCTGGCGGCACGAGTGCCACCACCAAGACGGTGGACGCGCGAGTTGCCTTCGATGACACTCACCTCTACCTGGGAGTCGTCTGCCACGAACCGGATCCCGCCAGCCTGCGGCTGCGCCACCGACGGGACCACCCGGACGTGTGGCAGGATGACGTCATCGAGATCTTCCTGCGGGCAGGTGACGACTACATGGCTGTCGATCAGCTTCTCGTCAACGCCGCCGGTGCCCGCTGGAGTCTGCACCGCCGCTCGGGCGATCACCTGCCCTGGCCTCCCGATTGGCCTGGCGCCGCCCATATCGGCACCGATCGGTGGACAGCCGAGATCGCCGTACCCTTCGCCGACATCGGCGTCGGCCATCTGACTGCCGGGCGGCTGATCGAGCTCAAGATCGGCCGGGAGGACTACACCTCGGGATCCATGGCTCTCTCGGTGTGGCCTGCGGGTGCGGTCTACGCCGGCATCGACGGATATGGTCACCTGTTCCTCGGTGACGCCAATCGTCTGCAGGGAGCGGACTGGTCGGTGAAGGCTGCGACGCGGGAGCTGGAGCTGTCAGGTGGCGGCACGGTCCGCACCGACATTGCGCTGCGACCTGCGGCACATGAGTTGACTGCCACGGTCAGCGGTCATGGTACTCTGCAGGTGGAGCTCGGCAGTCTGCGTGTGAGCCGGCCAGTCGACGGTGCAGACACCATTCGGATCTCCTTTGTCGCCGTGGGTGAATCCACCGCGGTGGCCCTGCAGTCCGGGCCATCAGGTGACATCACGGTCGACTCGGTGTCCCTGCGGGAACGGTCTCGGCTGGAGGCCGTCGGCCCGGCCATCCCTGTGTACGCCGGTCAGGTGGTGCGCATCGAACACGTTGGTGTGGTGGACAGTCGCGCGGTACGCGGCTTCATCGGTACACCCTTCGACGGCACCGTGCACAGCCGCGGCTGGAACGGTGCCGTCTGGGAGTATCCTCAGGCGGGTGCCGGAGCAGGTGTGGGGTACGCCTACGGCAACAATGATGGCCTGCATGTGCGCCTGGCGGAGCGAGGCGGCTTCGACGCCGTGCAGATCCGCGGCGGCATCCGCGCCGATCTGCATGCACCCGCCCTCTCCTATCGCGGGGCCGGCGACAGCCGACCCCGCCACCACTTCCCCGGTGGCGCCCTGCGTTCGCGTGCCCTGTTCGGCGAACGAATCCACGAAGGTGACGTCAGCCTCACTGGAGTGACCGATGGTGTTGTCGCCGATGCTGCCTTCTTCCGCATACATCGCCAGGCACCGTTCGCTGAACCGGCACAGCGTTGGTCACTCGGCACCGTCTTGACCACCACCGGGGTAACGGGACTCGATGCCATCGGCCTGTCCTTCGACATCGATGGACATGAAGATGAAATGACTCTCATCGTCGACGATCCTGTCGACACCCGGTTGCGGTTGCTGACCGTAGACATCGCCGCGCACGGACCGGGACGGACGCACGTGGTCCTGGATATTATCGACCAGTTGCTCCCGGCGAAATCGCAGCTATCCGTCAGGATCGAGGCGGAGGGAGCGCCGCCGATCGACGCCGAGGCCCAGCTGTACACCACCGACGTCACATCGGCACGCCGTGAGGCATTCGCCTACCGCAGCTTCCTGGTGAAGTCACTCTTCGCCTGCGCCAGCGAACCCCGTCCCTGGACCAGTCTGCCGCCTGCAGACCAGATGGCCACGTGGTTCGCCACTCACCCCATGGGAGATCAGCTGCAACAGCTGTTCGCCGCCGTCGATCATGCCCGCTGGCTCGACCCGGAGAATGAGAGCATGCGCCAGTACTGGCAGTGGCTGTGGCGCCGGCGGCGAACGCCGGACGCGGGCGAACCGGTCGCATCTTCGGTGCACCAGGCGCCCGAAGCGCCCGCATGGGCTACCTGGGCCCGGGCAGCCTGGCTGGCGGCACGCGGCGTGCCAGCCTGGTGGTTCGAACACCGTCTCGTCGAAACCGGCGAGTTCGGTGGCGCTGTCGGCGATGACACGGACCTCTACCAGAACTTCGTCGACCTGGCCTTCTTCGAGGAGGATGGGGTTGCGGCGCAGTTCCGCGATGCCGCTGCTCGCCTGGATCATCTGGCCCAGTTGACGACCATGGTAGAAGGCATCAACCGGCGTACCATGGATCCGCTCCACGCCTACGAGGAGGGGCTGAATCAGGAAGCGCTGATGGCGGTGCTGGAGTACGGCGATCCCGTCTATCTCGAGCGTTGCATGACCGCAGCCCGATCCCTGGCAGACCTTACGGTGGTCACCGCGGCAGGCCATCGCCACTTCCGCTCACAGCGGATCGGCCACGACACTCGCCATGTATCCGACACAGACATCGACGGACAAGCCCACCCGCAGATGTGGCACCCCGCCCTCGAGCTGCTCTGGTACAACCGCAATCCCCAGGCTGAGAGGTGGCTGCGTCAGTGGGCGGATGGCTGGCTCGAGCACTTCGAGCCCGGTCGATACGCCCACGCTGTCGACGTGGCCAGTGAACGCGTGGAGGGCACCAACACTCGCCCCCTTTACGGAGGGTACGGGGGGCAGGGATCCGCCTTCGCTTTCCTGGCTGTGATCACCGGAGACCGCCGCTACGCTGCCCCGTTCTACGATTTCTACACCAGTGGCCGTACAGATACATCCCCGGGCGATCTGCTCCTCGACTTCTACCACCGCTTCGGGCACGAGTCGTTCAGCGGTAGTCTCGATGATCTCTACCTGCGCGGTCCGGCGGCCGCCCTCCTCCACGGGGATCTCGACGCGCTCGTCACCGCCTTGCGGGCAGACGTCGTGGAGCTTCAGACGTTCTCGCAGATGTACACCTCCGCCGAACCCTTCACCGACCGCGTCTTTCTGAATGCCCTGCGCAACGCCGCCATCACCTACACCGGCGGCTTCGCCACACGCAACAAGATCAGCCGCAGCCATGCTGTCGGCTGATCCGGTCTGGGCACGGAGTACGCCGCCCTGGTGGAGCAGGCTGGCCCGCTGCGTTTCCGTGCACGGCTGTACAGTTTCGGCGGCGGGATCCTCCATGGCGCCGTGCGTTTCTGGCAGCTGCAGCATGGTCGCTACCTTCTCCGCCTTGGTGCCGACGCTGACGACGACGGTCGAATCGATGGCGCCGCGACAGAGCGGAAGCTAGTGATCCGTCGCGGGGAAAGAGTGGCCATCGATGTGGCCGGCGGTGGCTCGGTCCTCGAGGTCGAACCATTGGAGGCACTCGAACCCGTTGCCGTACGAGCCGACCTGGCGCTGTCACCGCTGGATATCGTCTTTGCCGACGATACCGTCAGTGGCTACGTGCACAACATCGGATCCCGGCCCGCGGAGGCATCGCTGGCCCTGGTCCCGACCGAGGGGTGTGAGGGTCAGCGACTGGACCTCGGCGTCATTGAAGCGCCCACCGACCTGCACCCCCGCAAGCTGGCATTTCGCCTGCGGAACGTGAGTGAGTCATGTGCTGACGGCCTGCTTCGTGTCGACGTGGAGGATGACGTGGCGGAGATCTTTGAGGGCAACAACGAAGTGAGTCTGCGTCGGGTGCGGCAGGTCATGCGACGGCAGGCTGAGGTCGAGGCGGAGCTGCGCTGAGGCCCGACTTCACAGCAGCTCTACCAACATCAGTCGCTGCCTGGATAGGCACAGCAGTCCTGGTCCACTTGGATGCGCGTACCAACCCAGTGGATTCTCTGCCAGTGTATACCTGTCCTGCATTCGCCCCCTGTTGACGATGTGCAGTGCCTCTGCGCTCCAGACGAACAGACGACCATCGGCGGACACATGCATATCCGACAGGTTGCTGGCGATGCGCGTCGCACTCACCCGCTTCCCCGTGCCGTCGAACTCGACCAGCCAGCCGAACTGCTCGGCCACGTAGCAGCGCACCGATGTCTCGGAGTCTCCCCGCACCACAGCCAGCGCCACCGGTGCCCCCCCCAGTCCTGCGTCCCAGAGGGGATCACCGGTCATTTCATCGTAGACGGTCATCTGGTTCACCGCCCCGTGGCGCAGCACGACGACTCGGTCTGGCCCGCCGTTGACCAGCGGGCCAACGTGGAAGTCGACGACCCCGCAGGTATCCCACTGGTCCATCGTCCGACCCATGGGATCCACGCTCCGGTGGTAGACGATTCTCTCTTGAGCGTCGGGAGGCGCTGCCCACGCCCGGACCGTAGAGCCGCAGGAGAGCCAGGAATGCCCCGACAGGAATCGCAGCTCATCGCCGCCTGTCGGCACATGTGCACGGATTCGGTCCGGCAGGCCATAGGGGCTCACCACATCCGCCAACAGGGCGCCCGAACGTGCATCGAGAAAGTTGAGATTCGTGCTCCCCGTCCCGGCCGCCACGATCTCCTGATCACCGGCAGGATCGCAGCCGACAGCGATGGCTCCGACGGTAGCTGTCTCCAGGAACCACCACGGCCAGAAGGAGCGCTCTTCCCGGAACTGACATTGATGGCGCCACAACGCCGCTCCGTCCGCTCCGAACCGGCAGACCTCCCCCGAATGGCTGCCGACGAACAGATCCCCTCCGTGGAACGACAGCGCCGTGACGGCTGCATTGCCCTTCGTCGTCCATTGCTGTGCCCCCTCTGAGTCGAAGACGAGCACGTCTCCCCGGTCCGTGCCCACGGCCAGGGCCGAGCCATCAGCCGCCTGCGCCCATGTCGACACCGGTCCAGGCAGGTCGATTCCCCATCGGGTCGGCAGGCTTGCATCAGCCTGGCTCGAAGATGACGAGGGAGCAGATGGTGCAGATCGACTCTGATTCGTCATGCCTGCCTGCGGACGAAGCTCGATCGACATCACCCCTTCTACCTGTCCCCTGCCGAAGCCGAGCGTTCCGTCCGGACCCTCGACGCTCCACCCCTCTTCCCCGCCGCGCAGTCGGTAGCGAGGCCCTTCTGCATCGGATACGGCATGCAGCAGCGTTGCCACCTCCACCTCTCCCGCGCCGCCCTTCCGGTCTATCGTCGCGTGGAGCATGACCCCCACATTCGCCGGCGCCCCCGGAGGCGCTCCCAGGGCGGGGTACTCCTCGGTCTCCACGTCCAGACTCAACCCCGGGGAAACCTGAACGTAGAACCGTCCCTTCTCCGAGTTTGTGTCCAACGTCGCCAACCCGTCCTCGACTCCGATCACCTGCCCGGCACAGCGCCAGTTCACCCCCAGCGTGAAGATCTCATCTGTCTCAACGGCGACACGATCGACGACCAGGACATATGCGGCTGGCATCCAGAAGAGCAATCGGTCCCGGCGACACAGGTCATCGCTGATCCGGTAGGAGAACAGGCGCCCGCCGCAGACCTCCTCGTCCACAAGTAGCCTGGCACCCTCGACCATGCCGGCTCCCAACCCACCGACGTTCACGGTGACGCCGGAGTGTCGCCATGGGCTGGCGCAGGCCGGAAAGAGAGACACAGCATCAGACGTGATCAGCCGCTGTCCAAAGCGTTCGTACGCGGCGATCGTTCCCACGTTGGGCAGGCACTTGGCGCCGCTGCGCACACCCACGACCATGAGATAGTCGTCCTCCGCGCTCCACCCACTGCGTGCCACCGCCCGATCGAACCCGGCCCCGGTCCCGATCGATGGCGCCTGCCACCGGCGCAGCCGTTCGTTCATCGGGTAGCACGTCAGGCCGATGGCGTCCCCTGGCTCGCACGCGGACACATCTCCGGCGTACGCCTGACCGGCTGAAAACTGCATGACCCGGTCCATACCGCGCCGCACCTGTCGCTCGCGCCGGTTGGCGACGAACAGGTAACGCCCGTCGTCGAGCAGATGGGCCAGCCGGCGCAGCACGTGGTAGGGGTAGCGACTCTCATCGGTCTGGGGCCCCAATACCAGCTGACCCGTGTTCGTACACAGACCCGTCACACGCTCGGCCCACAGTCGGATGTGAGGATCCTCAGCGATCCTGTCCGGACAGCTCAACAGCATCCACTCGAGAAAGATATCCAGGTAGCTGGCGTAGCCTTCGGTCAGTCCGGTGAGGGGCACGTCGGTGCCCGCCTGGGACTCGAAGAAGTCGTCCGCCACGCGGCGATCGTCGAGCCAACGCGAATCCTCCGTCAGACGCCAGAGCCAGTCCGCGCCGGCCCAAAGATTCAGGGCCTCACAGGCGATGTGGCGACTGAAGATTCCTGACTCGGCAGACGCCTCCCGAATCAGGTCGGTATTCGCGATACCGCTCTCTTCGAGCAGATAGGTGCGGATGGCGCGGGTGATCTCCCCTCTCTCGTCGTCGTCAAAGACGGGACAACCGCTGAGCTGCGGCCACAGCTGCAGCATGCGCACCGACTTGTAGTGGTAGAGCTTCGCCACCACGCCGGACTGCACCTCCTCGAGCAGGGCCCGCCGGTACTCGGCGGCATCCTCGAGCCGGCCGGTGTACAGGTATCGCAAGCCGAGCTGCGACGAACGGGACAGATGAAGGTTGTCGGCGTGGGGGCCGTACATCCCGAGACGCAGCAGATGATCCCGCGCGGAACCACCCGTGAAGCCGGATGAGTACGGTGTCGCGGGGGTGACGCTCTCGGGGATGAGGACCGGGCTCGCCGCGCCGCCCAGGTGGTCGAGGCGGTCTTCCGGCAGGGGCAGGTGAGCGTCGCCCAGCTCGACGTGCAGTTGCCAGGCGACGACACCGTCGGGACTCGATTCGAGTTGCTCGACGAATCGACGGGTCGCGCGACGCACGCCCTCCACGTCACTGCCACCCAGCAGCAGCACGTGTTCGCCGAACCGGAAGGGCGCGGTAAGGGTCTGCACCACCGAGCCTCCGGTACCGGGGTACCAGCGATCGACAAGGATGGTGTAACGCTGGTAGAGTGCCTCGACGAAGGGGTTGTCCGCCAGACAACCCAGGGCGATGGTGTGCTGCGTGGGCCGTTCTGTCAGCGCCCGATCCCCGGCAACGATGGCCAGTTCGGTGCCGTAGAGAGCTTGAACCAGCTGCACCAGCCGCTGCGCCTCGTCGTCGAGCGATCCATCCGGCGGTGTAGTGATGGTGGCGACTGTTACGTGAAACATGTGGATCCCACCGGTATCGCTGATCGTCCGCTCACTGCGGGCTCGGCGTCGCACGCGGGTGATGGGGATCGACCACAGCCTCCGGCACGTCCAGCAGTTTCATCTGCCAGTTGATGCTCTCCCACTCGACAGCCCGATGCCCCATGTAGTAGAAGACGCCGCCGTCCACGCCCTGTGCCACCAGACTCCGGGCGATCTCCAGGTCCCGCACCGGCCCCCCGCCGGTGTGCCACGTTCCCTGGTACATGTCCAGCCAGAACTCCACATCGGTGCCCTGCACCGCGTCTGCATAGTGGCGCAGAGAAGGTTCTTCAGCCAGGCGGCTTCGCCCGGGCTCGTGAAGACAGACCATGAACCGGTCCAGCAGGCCCGCCGCTGCCCACTGCGACAGGGCCTCAATGAAGACCGGCTCACCCGCCTCGGTAGCGGCCAGTTCCTCAAAGGGTATGCGCGCCGACAGAGTGACGGGATGGTCCCACTTTTCTGACGCCTCCGTTCTGATGCGGGCGATCTGCTCCAGCACGAGCACCAGTGACGGCACGTCGTACGCCTGGCGGTTCCCCCACCGGGCGAAATCCAGATGGATGCCGTCCGTGTCGTACTTGAGCAGGAGTTCGCGCACGATCGAGACGGCGTACTCCCGGACCGGCTCGAGACGGTAATCGAAGCGCCCCCTCAGGTCTGGACAGTGATACTCCGGATGTTGTGCCGCGAAGCGCTCGGTGAGTACTCCATAGTGAAGGTGGGCACCGCTGTAGGTCGAGTTCATGCCGACGTCGGTGAGAATTCTCAAGCCCGCCTGCCTCGCCTCTTGGATGGCCACCGCCATCGGATCGCCCTGTCGCATCCAACGCATGAAATTCAGCCAGCCGTGTTCGTTGGCTGCGTCCTGCGGCCCCTCCAGGAGACGATCGACCACATCACTGTGATACCAGGCCCGGGAACCGATTCGGATCGCGTGCACGAACACCTCGTCCGATCCACGCAGGACGTTCTGCCGTACACGGTTTCGGATGTGGTCCCGCATCGTCGAGATCCGCGGCTCATGTGTGGCCGGCGTGCACGGCTCCATGTAGGCGGCAAATGTCCTGCCTTCGTTTCTCGCCCGTTCACGGACCTGCCTGTGGTGATCGACTTCGGCCGCCGACATGGGTACGAGCTTGATGTAGCGGATGGAGACGTCTCGCCAGCGTCGGGCACCACCGGGGCTGATGCAGATGTCCTGATGCGTCAGGTCGGCACAGCCGACATAGAACTCCTGCTTCAGCCGGTCTCCCTCGC
This sequence comes from Gemmatimonadaceae bacterium, assembly GCA_002726335.1. The sequence goes on along the minus strand of PBSR01000219.1, from coordinate 6,900 downwards.
CAGACTTGATGTTGTCATTGGTATTGGGTGAGTCGACGAGATAGTTCGGGATCTCGTACCACACGGCCTGCTTCGTCAGCCAGAGTCGACAAGGCGAATACGGTTCCATGCCCACGTAGATCCGCTGCCAGCCCCGGGTGTTCAGGCCGATGTGGAGAGGCGCGAGATCCGCATCTACTACCTCTGTCCGGGGCTGCTCCCGGTCGACGGCTACCTGCCGCGTGGTCACGACCCGGTGGATGCTCTTCACGCCGGTGCTGACAGGGCTGCATGCGAGGGACCATCCGGAGGGTAGGCGGCCCCGGCACAGATCGACGACGTTTCTCCTGTCGATGACGGTGACGTCGCCGATGACGGCCAGATCGATGCTGTGCGTTTGGATCGTGGTGTTGGTGCGCAGGCTACGCAGACGCAGATGTGCCTGCGGCACAGGCGTATCCACGTCGAAGAAGTAGTTCCACAGAATGCACTGATCGCCGGCCGGAACGACGCCCTCCGTAACCGCACGATTCCACGCCGCCGGCTCGTTGGCCCGCCATTCGTCCACGAAACCGCCCGGGTAGACGGTAGCCGGACGCCAAGGACCGTCCAGCGTCAGCGAGAACTCGGCCACCGTGGGGTCGCTCCGCGGGACCGTCAGCGCCACAAACCGGTCGGGTCTGTCGCTGACCGTCATCAGGCCGGCTCCTCCGGCGGCCGGTCGCGATCAGCCATCGGAAGGCAGGCAGTACTCGTTCTGAATCTCGAAGCCATCGAGGGTGACCAACGGCTCCCGTCGGAACAGAGTGTCGGCGAAGGGTTTCATCTGTGCCAACTCTTCCCTCTGTCCCAACAGCCGGTGCATCGCCCAGCCGCTGAGCCGCTGGGTTCGCTTCTGGCAGTCCCAGAAACACAGACCGTCCACACCGGCTTCATAACAGGCCATGGCTCGAACCCGCATGGAGTCTGCTGACTGTCGCCGCGGATAGAGGTCGGCGTAGACTTCCGTCGTCCTTTCCTGCGCCAGCTCTACGTAGGGTCGCAAGGTCTCACGCGCGTCGTTGCCCGCCGCGTCGCCCACGTCCTGGATGTGCACGACGAGATCGTCGACGAGCCCTTCCTCGACCCAGCTCTGCACATCCATGGCGTGGACCAGCAGTGGCGTAAGGGGCCCCAGATCGGGAGGGGTCTCCGAACTGTGGTCTTCGGTGGGAATCACGTGGGCCATACGCAACCGGCAGCCGCGCCTTTTCCCCACCTCGTCGAGCATCTCTCGGGTCTCCCGCAGCAGCTGTGTGAGGAAGCTGGCCCGATGCGCGAGCACGCGCTCATCGAATCTGTCGAGGTCGCGCATGTCCAGACCGTGCGTCTGGCGGAACGACTCCAGTACGGGTTCCTCGTAGAGCACGTAGGGCCAGGACCTGCAGAACACGATGCAGACGCCATCGGCCTCGTAGTCCTCCACCCACTCACGGAAGATGCTGACATACATCGCCCGGACTTCGTCGAAGGCCTGGCTCAGATGGCGGGTCTGATGTCCCTCGGGCGTGAGGCACCGGTACTCCGGATGCTGTTTCTGGAACTCCCCCGGACCGGTGTAGTCCTGGTGGTTCGGCGGCAGCTGCTCACCCGTCATGCGCACCTGGGGGATGATGCCGATGCCGGCTTCGCGGGCGCATTTCACGGCCGAACGCAGAGGATCAAAGTCATGCCGGTTCTGTCGCTCGATGGCCAGTCGCCCCTGGCGCATGATTCCGGAGAGCCCGAAGGACCACTTGACCCGGGAGGCTACACGAGACGGGTAGTACGTCGCGAAAGAGCGGGCGCACCCCCACAGCACGGCCTTGACGTCGTTGTCGGCGAGAGACTGAAACTCGTCTCGCATCTCGTCGTCACTGGCGTAGGCCCACTGGCTGTTCTGTCCACCGTCATAGTTGGCGATGAGGCGCCGGTGATCTTCGCGCTGCCCGCTCTCGGCTCGCCGCTGCTCGGTTGCCGACAAGGGCACCAGGCGGAGGTAGGTGATGTTGGCCGTGGCCTCCGCCTCCAGACCAACCGTGGGACGATAGAAGATGATCTGCTCGCCGGACAGATCAGCGCTCTTCCAGTAGGCCTCGGCCAGATCCATCGGTCCCAGGATCATGTCTTCGGCGACCAGGTCCTTGTCCCGGCGAAAATCCTCGACGGTCGCGCGGGTATACCCGCGGTCTGTCGTGAGTTTGAGCAGGAGCATCGAGGCGGGAAACAGATGGTGGCGATACGTGCCGACGTAGATGTGGTACCAGCCTCGGACCCCAGGGTCCAGACACACCGGCGGCGCCTTGGTGTCGGGACCGCTGAACAGCATCTTGCCGGCCCCGGCGGTGATGGAGTAGTCCACCGCCGTCCACCGGCCCTCACCGAACTCGGTGTCGATGGCGTCGGCCGGCTCGCAGCGGCTCATGTCCAGCAGGTAGAGGGACTCGTCTTCGCGATCCATGCATCACGCTTTCATGTGAGTCGAATCGGCGCCGGCACTGGCCAGTTCGAGTGTGTACTGGCTCAGATGATAGACCAGTTCGCCGGTGCAGTCGCAGTTCAGCATCGGCGTCAGCTGTGGCCGTGACCAGTCGCCGTCGGCCCCCTGGATGCGGACCAGCTCTGCCGCGGCGCGGTGCACCACATCCTGGTACGCCGGTCCATCCGTGATGCGGTACAACGTCGCCGCCGCCCAGCCCGTCTTGCAGCATCCGAGACCGTCGTACACGGCATCGCCGCAGGCGTCGTGGCGGGCGAAGGTCTCTCGTGCCCCATCGAGAAAACGCGCCTCGCCGGACACGACGAACAGCCTCGCCAGAAAGACTGCCGCCATGCCCCAGTACACGTACGCCTGGCCGGGCTGTGACGGATCGATGCGGGCCAGAGTCTCGGGAATCCCCAGGTCGCCGCGCAGCAGCTCGCCGTTGCCGTCGATGTAGAGATGGAACAGACCGTCCACGGGCCCTTGTTGACCCAGAACCGACAACAGGGCGTCACCAGCCGTCGTCGCTTCGTCGAGGTGTCCCCACGCCAGCAGAGCGTTGCCGCAGCCGGCGATGGTGACGATATCCTGGCGCCGGTCGTCATGCTGGCCGAGGGCGCCGGTGAGATAGCCGCCGGTCTCGACCACGTGGCGTCGGCGCAGGCATTCCAGACCCGCCTCGCCTACATCCGGTCGCTCGAGAACGTGGGCCGCGACGAGGGGCCAGGTGTTGGTGTAGGTATCGGCGATCTGACCGTAGAGGGGGTCGGCGCTCTTCTCTGCCGAGGTGCGGAAGTCGCCGTCGGCTGTCAGGAAGCTGTCGATGAGGGTGTCGAACAGCTGCTTCGCCAGATCCAGGCGACCGAGTGTCGCCAGCGCCAGGGGCCATTTGTAATACGAGCCCAGATCGTGCAGCTCTGCCGGGAGACGACCTGTGCCATTCAGCTGCGACTCCAGCCACGCGACGCCATGCGCGGCAGCCCTCAGCCAGGGCTGTGCTCCCGCGTCGAAGGGCAGTGTTGGTGTCACGATGTGGCAGCTGTCGTGATCAAGTCCATGCCGGCAAGATCACCTACCCGGACGCGTGTCGTCAACCGTCCTGCCGTGATCTTGCCTGAAACGCAGAATCGGGGAGTCCCGCAGCGCGGGACTCCCCGATCGAAACCAAGACTAGGCGAGGTCTGTTGGTTTAGCCCTCGTCACCCGGAGGCGGTCCCTCACCCGGAGGCGGCTCTGAGAGGGCACGCTCCAGCTCCTCGGCCGTTCTGCGGGCATCCTCTTCCATCTGCCGCATATGCTCGGCCATACGCGCCTGCTCCTCGCGCATGTGGCCCAGTTCCTCACGGATGCGATCACGGTGATGGGTCAACTCCTCGATGTGGCGCCGGTGCTGCTCTTCGTGGACGCGGCGCAACTCCTCTTCGAGATGACGGACATGCTCTCCCATGTCTCCGCCGTCACCCATGCCGTCGCCATCGCCCATTCCCTCGCCGCCATCCCTGTGCGGCGGATGGACCCAACCGGCCATCTCGTCATGGTTGAGCTCGCCATTGCCGTCCTGGTCCATCATCTGGAAGAAGGCGTCGAAGAGCTGGCGGAAAGACTCCTCGGGATCTTCCGACATCTCCAGGCCTTCCGGCTTCTCGGCATCCGGCGGCGGTACGAGAATCAGAATCGGCGGGCCTTCGTGTTCGCCCTCTGGACCGTCCATCTGGGCCATGCCGGCCACGGCGCCGACGCAGACAAGACAGGTCGCGAGCAACAAGCTGCGGGTGAATCTCAACATGGAAGCCTCCCTGAAAGGATGAGAATACCGCACGCCAGATTCGGGGTGGCGTACGGCGGGTAGCCCTAGCTACCGAGTATGGTATAGCCGCAAAGGCTACAAAGCTGTGTGCTGTATCACAAATCGTGCGATGGCGTTCGCGCCATCACGTAGGCCCGACGGCTCGGATATTCCACATCCGGGTACGGATCCCGCACGGTGGCCTCGATGTTGCAGAACCCCGACGACTCGAGAGTTCGTTGGATGTCCTCGACGACGAAGAATCGGAAATCCATCGATACGGAGTGTCCGAGGAATTCGTCGATGTGCACCTCATCGCTACCCGTATGGAACGCCAGCAGGAGGAGTCCCCCTGGTTGCAGCACACGGGCCGCCTCGGAGAGAAATCGGTCAACGTCCTCATTGGTGAGGTGAACGATGCTGTAGAAAGCGATAGTGCCTGCAAGGGAGTCATCCGCCATGTCGAGGGACAACGCATTCCCCAGCCGGAACGAGACGCCGGGGTTCATGTCCCTGGCTGCCTCCAGCATTGCCGTCGACAGGTCGATCCCGATCACATCCACTCCGAGACCTTGCAGAAACGCCGTCGTCCGCCCGTGTCCGCAGCCGATGTCGCACACCTTGCCGGCACTGCCGACAAGGGACGCGAACTCTCGCAGCATGCCACGGTCGAGCGGCTTGTGTGTCAACTCGTCGGCGAACTGCTCGGCGTAGGACCGCGCCACGATATCGTAGGCTTGCTGAATCGCGTCGATATTCATGGCATTCAGGGACTCAGAGTCGTCCCAGCCAAACCTGTGTACACAGAGTGTCCTCGTAGTCGGCCACATCCATCCAGCCGGCAGTCAAACCGCTGGTGTACGTGAACCAGTGCCCGCCGGCGCACGAGACAGCCGCGTTCTGCCAGTCCCAGTACTCGATCGAGGGCAACCAGCGGGCGTTCGCAGGATCGTCAGCCGTCAGTTGCTGGTGCCCCTCGATGTGTCCATCCGCTGTGAAGGTGATGTGATGCAGCTCGTTGGCCGGATGGTACCAACCCTCGCCGGCGCCGGCCGCCTGTGTGCTGATCAACAGGTGTATGTGCCCCTGGACATCGCGCGAAGTAGCCGTCGAACGCCCTTGAAAGGCGAAGTTCAGATCGGGCAACGCCGCGTCCAGACCGATGGACTGCCACCCGGTCGCTGTGCGCCGCCACATGACGCCAAGAGGACTCTCCGACATGGCGCAATACAGCCACGGCTGGTCGTCGGCGTCCACAACATGCGTACCGATCCGAATCGACGCTTCGTCGTCATCGATGCAGCTGGCGAAGGGCAGTGCGTTCTCGATCGTCACCGGCAGCGCGCACGCCTGTCCTTCGCTGGTCCAGTGATCGCCATCGTCATCGCTGCGTATGTGCGTCGCCATCTTCGTCTTGCCCTGCCTGGCGCTCCCGGAGACAGCGTAGTGAAACTGCAGTGTCACGTGCAGCGTCCCCGTCGGTCCGATGGACAGCGAATGCATGAAGTGGCTGTATCCGGGGACCGGGCATTTGGCCAGCAACATGGGCGCCGACCAGTCGCCGCCAGCCGGCTTGCGCACATACTCCAGCTGCCAGGTTTCTGTCGGGCCACGATAGCTCTCGCGGTAGACGAGATGCAGTGTGCCCTCCGCATCCATTGACACCGCCGGATAGCTGTGTGATCCGGTTATCGGTTCGGGAGTGCTCCACGAAGTCGCGTCAGCCGGGTCGTCCGACCATCGATGCTGGAAGTCGCCGTGGTGGGCACCGACGAACAGATGTACCCGGTCATCGGCATCGGTCAGCATGGAGGCACCACAGTGGTTGTCGATGCCCTCGCCCAGCGTCTGCGTCTCCTTCAGCTGGCCGGTGCTGGCGTCGCACAGTCCCAGCTGGATGCGAGTGGACCCTCCCTTGGTGGCCGGCGCCTCCAACCAGCTGACCAGCAGGTGGTCACGGTGACGCAGAACTTTGTTGCTGAAATTGTAGGCTGTGGCGCGGTCCGAGCCGGCCGAGGACAGCAGAATGGGTTCCGTTGTCACTGTTCCTGCCATTGGTCGGACAAGGCGCTCATGACGTCGTCAGTACGATGACGTCACGCACCTCGTCCCGTTCCCAGACTCGATCCACCGGCGGGTTCACCTGGACACCATCGGCCAACGTCGCCACACCCAGGGCGATCTCGCCACGCAGGAGCGCGCGCCGCTGCAGCTGGGTGAACGAGACCCGCGCGTCTCCGTCCAGGTAGAGTTCGGACCGATGCACGACGATCTCTGCCCCCCCTGACCCGAAGAGCTCGTCGCAGACGGCACGCAGCTCACGGCGCAGCGATACCTGGGCGAGCATGTGGCTGACGACGAGAGGACTGACGAGCAGGTCGCTCTCCCCTCCGAGAAGATTGGCGTTGTCGGCCTCGAGGACCTCCACCAGAACACGTGGCGGCTTCTCCTCGCCTTTGAGCATGTTGGACAACAGCAGGTAGCCTGTCGCGCTGCGCGCATCGGACTCCTCGCCATTGTCGAGCAGGTCGGTAGCCAGGATGACAACGTTGTCGAAGGTGTCCGGATGCAGAGCCGACAGGTGCTCACGCAACGTGAAGTCGCCCACATGTTGAGTCAGCCGCAGATTGCGCAG
>PBSR01000218.1 GCA_002726335.1 Gemmatimonadaceae bacterium | reverse complement strand
GATCGGACGTCGACATCGTCAGTATCGCACACGATATCGAACGCCGCGCCGAACTGTCCATCCAGGCGGCTACCGCAGGAAAGCATCTGTGGATCGACAAGTTCCTCGGAGCAACTCTCGAGGAGTGTGACGAGGTCGTGACGGCAGTCTCGCGTGCCGGTGTACGTGCCATCGTGCCCAGCTATCACTACGGAAGTCTCGTACAGCAGAGCCTGGCGCTGCTCGACAGCGGCCGACTTGGCGACCTTCTGGGAGTGCACGCCGACATCCTGTTCTCCAAGGGTTGGCCGGAAGATCCTGACGGTGTGGAGCGCCGGCAGCCGACAGGCCCTGCCGGGCGGTGGAAATACGCCGAAGTCAAGCGCGAGTTGCTCACTGTCGGGGCCTACGGCGTCGGTTTGCTGCAGGCCTGCCTCGAGCCGCCCCGAGCCGTCATCGCCCATGGGGGCGCCCGGTTCTTTGCCGAGCATGAACGCACGAACACAGAGGACTTCGCAACACTGACGATGACCGACGCGAGGGGTCGCATCGGCTCGCTCAGCGCGGGTCGCATCGGCGTCGCCACCCACCCTTCAGGGGGGCCGGCGCTGGCTCGCCTGGTCGGCACGCGCGCCACGGTCACGATCGATGCCAAGCGGCCGGGCATCCGCACTTTCCTGCGGGATGAGATCACCGGCGCCGACCTTCGACCGCCCCCCGACGATCCCATGCAGTGGGCGAGCGGACCTCCGGCGTTGAGGCCACCGGTGTCAGCCGACCCGGCGGGCCTGCTGGCAGCTCTCGATGACTTCGTCTCAGCTCTGGACGAGGAGCGGCCACCAGCCTACTCCGTCACCCACGCGCGTGACAACATGGAGATTCTCCTCGCTGGCTATCGTTCCATGGTGACTGGTGGCGAAGTGGTTCACCTGGGATGAGCTCGTCGGCCCCGGGAGCTCTCGTGATCTGCGCACCATTGCGCTCCTCCGCCCTGCCCGGTGTGTGTCGTCATCTGCAGGTGGCTGGCGTGCTCTCCACGGGCGGCAAGCTGCACACCAAGCTGCCGGTCTTCGCCAGCCTCCTCGAAGCTCTCGACGCCGGCGTCACCCAGGTCCTGCTCCTGTCGCCCTACCGAGGCATGACGGCAGCTGCCGGACTGTGCCAGGACAGGGGTATCCGGTTCGTCTCCGCCGGACCGGTGACGGAGAGCCAACGGGCCTCGACCTCAGATCTGCCTCCGTACGCCGCTGGACGCTGGCGGTATCAGCCAACTCTCACCCGGGTTGCCGAGACGTCTCAGCGCCCCGCCTTCGGGTGCCCCGTATTCCTTCGTCACACGACGGGCGGCGGCAAGGGCGTTCTGGGGGCCTGGTGGGCGGTTCTGGAAGGACTGGAAACCATCACCGAGATCATAGACTCGCCACGGCGCCTGTGGGTGACCGCCACGCACAGCAGCGGCCGCTGGCACGCCACGATACTTGCCACCACCGCTCAGGACGCCTCCGCCCAGCTTGTCGTCACGCCCACGGTGGTGTCAGGTGAAGACGCCATGCTGCTGGGAACCGGGGGCCTGGTCTGGAGTGAAGGAGTTCGCGACGCCGTCGTCGAGCAAGCCGGCCATGCCAGCCATCTGCTCCCCGACGACGATGCCTGGCCCGACGGTGCGTGGGCGGCTGCCGCCCTTGCGGGAGACGGCAAAGCTCTACGCACGGGCCTCGACAAGAGTCTGCCCCTCGAGCTGTTGCCGACACTGCGCCGGGCGGCGCGGTCCGGCTGCCCGGAATTGCTGTCTACTGGTTGAGAGGACGCCCGTCCGGCCGAGTCGGTTCGAGCCGAAGAAGTTCGTCGACTTGATCGTCCACCTCAGCACGCACCGTTCTCGCCGACGCCTCCTTCACCTCCTCGAACCCGCGGATGCGCTCGACGGCACTGGTAATTCTCATCAGCACATCGGCGTCGACGCCGGCGGCTGTAGCCGCCACGAGACGGGACACGACCCCCTCGTACCAACCGATCAGTTCTGCCTCCAGACGTCGGCAGGGGTTGTGCCGGAACGGATCGAGCCTGGTACCGCGCCATCTCCTGCAGCGATAGAGCAGTCGGAACAGCGTCCGGACCCAGCCACCGACCCGGATCCGGCCGACGCCGACAACGCGCAGGGTCGGGGGGTGCAGATTGTGGGCGATCTGCACCGGACCATCAAACAGATCCCGTATACGGTCCAGGCCTGACCCACGGCTCGCCAGACGCGCCACCTCGAATTCATCCTTGTAGCTCATCAACCGGTACAGGCCACGAGCCACCGCCAGAGTCAGTTCCTCTCCCCGTCCCGCCCCCTGCTCAGCGTCTCTGACAGGGCGCAGGGCATCCACATAACGCCGGGCCCAGGCAACATTCTGCCAGGCCACGAGCTCGGCGATCCGGTGGCTGACGACTCGTTCTCCCGCCGACGACAGCCGCAGCTGGTGCAGTGCCTCATCGTGCAGGGAAACCGCCTCGACATCTCCGGCCAGTCGCTGACGGGAGTCGGCGACAATGTCGTCAACGTCCTGCCGTCCGAGCCGGGCTCGCAGTCCCGCCGGGTCCGCCACGGCCAGACGTCCCCAGCGGAAGGCCTGCAGATTGTCCTCTACCGCCTTGCCGTTCAGCCGGATCACGGCCTCCAGGGAGGCTGCACTCAAGGGCAGATGTCCACTCTGGTACGCGGCACCGAGAAGGATCACGTTGGCGAACAGAATGTCTGCGAACAGCCATTCGGCCAGCTGATAGCTGTCGATGTAGACATTGTCTTCTTCGGCTGTATACCGATCGATGTGGCCGACGAGAGCCTCCGGTTCCGGAACCCGTTGTTCCGGGTTGCGGTTGATGTCGGCAGTGGGAACGCGCGTCGTACTGACCACGGCCCGGGTACGGCCGGGAGACGCATATCGCAGGTTCGCCGACTCGGCGGCGCGCAGCAGGTCGAAACCCAGATAGAGATCGGTCTCCCCCGGCGTCAGTCGATGGAAAACCGGTTGCCTGCCACGTGCCAGCTGGATGGGGGCTTCCACCGGCCCTCCCTTCTGTGCCAGCCCTGTATTGTTGGACAGATGGACGAACAGGCCGTCCAGCAGCGCCGCATAGGCGATGATGTGCGATACCGTCACCACACCCGTACCACCGCGGCCGACCGCGTGCAGCGTGAACGTCTCTCCCTCACACAACTCACGACGGGACGGCTCCGGAAGGTCATGCAACGGCTCCGGATGACGTTGCCGCAGGCCCGTACCGCGGGCGGGGGTGACCGTGAGGAAGGCGGGGCAGTCGCCATCGATACAGAGTTCGTCCTGCATGCAGTGGGCCTGGCGGACCTGGGTCTTGTCACCGAGCTCGGTGTCCACCGTATACAGAGCTGCACAGCCTTCCGACTTCCGCAGGCAGTCGCCGCAGCCCTCGCAGATCTCTTCATCGATGAAGACATAGTGCTCAGGCGCCCCTCCCTCGCGTCGGCGCCGACGGCCCTTTTCGGTGGCACATTCCTTGTCCAGAACCAGCACCGTCGTGCCCTTCGCCTGGCGAAAGCGCTCGATGGCTTCGGCGTGACGGTCCAGCCCGTACCGGCGCACACGCCGATCACGGTTGACATCGCCGTAGTCCGTCGTCGCATCACCGACGATGCCGACTTCGGTCACACCCAGGGCAAGGAGTTCCTGCACGACGTCGTTGACAGGGCGCTGTCCCCCCGGCTGTTGTCCCCCGGTGAGGGCAACCGCCCCGTTGTAGAGCAGCAGGAAGGTGATGTCCACCCCACCCTGGACACAGCTCTGCACAGCCCCCCGGCCACTGTGGAAGTAGCTGCCGTCACCCAGGTACTGGAAGATGTGGGTGTTGTCGTTGAAAGGCGCCGTGCCCGAATAGATGGAGCCACCCGCACCCATCGTCGGGATGTAGAGCACGCCGTTGTCATAGGCGTCCATGGCCCGGATCGAGCTGCAGCCGATGGCGCCCCCCGGCTTCTCTCCGTCGAGGGCACCGAAGCTGTTGTACGGACAGCCCCCGCAGGACATGGGCACCACCCGTGGCAGGTCGACGGCGGGGCGCTTCTCGATCCTGTCGATCCGCGCCAGCGCCTCGGTCCCGAACTGTGCGACCTTCTGCAGCCTCGGCGCCAGGATACGCGCCAGGACCTCGGGATCGATCTCCCCCCAGCTTGGAATCAAGGGCTGGCCGTCCTCATCGCGTTCGCCATGGATCTGCTGCACGGCGGTCCCCCACAAGGCCGCTTTGACACCCTCTTCGACGAAAGGGCCTGGCTCCTCGACGATGAGAATCTGCGTGACGCCGCTCTGCTCGACGAAGTGACGCAGCCCCTTGCCGTCCACTGGCCAGGTCACCGACAACTGGTAGACGGGCACGCGGATGCCGAGCAGGTCGAGGGCCTGCTCGACGTCGACGAAACTCTTGCCCGTCGCCACGATACCCAAGGCACCGCCGCTGTCGAGCCAGTGGGCCCGATTGAGCCCGTTGAGGTGCACGTATTGTTCAACCAGAGGCGTCTTGCGCTCCACCAGCTCACGTTGCATGGGCAGTGCCCCGAGCGCCATGACGATGGGATGGAAACGCTTGACGTAGTCGGGGTCCGGGAGCCGGGACGAGATGCGGGCCGCAGCCGCATTCACCGTGGCGGCGCCATCGCAGACCGGCGTCACCAGCTTCAGCGCCGTCACCACCCCCAGCCAGCGACTCAGGGCCACGGCGTGAGCTCCGAGGCTCAGGACCTGTTCGACACTGGCGGGATAGAAGACGGGTACCCAGCTGGCCCGCAGGGCCCAGTCACTGCTGCCGGGCGAGACCGAGCTCTTCGAACGATGATCCTCACCACACAGCAGAACCATGGAGCCCGCCCTGGACGCCCCGCTCAGGTTGGCGAGCCAGGCTTCGTCCGGGATCCACATCGTGCCGTGAGCCTTGCCATACCAGAACGCGTCGACGTTTCCCGCCGGCGCATACTGACTGCCGAGCACGGCAGAGGCGGCGGTTTTCTCGTTGATGCCGGACTGATGAACGGTGCGACCCAGTTCGTTGAGAACGTCGAGCTGCTCAAGGAGCTTCAGATCGAGGCCGCCGAGGGGAGAGCCCTCGTATCCGGTAACAAATGTCTCGTTCACCGCGAGCCCGGCGTCTCGGTCGGCACGCTGCTTGTCCAGCAGGAGGCGAACCAAGGCTTCGGTGCCGGTGAGAAAGACACTCCCCTGCTGTCGCTGATATTTATCTGTCAGGGCCAGATCTGGCACGGATGGATAGGCTCTATGTGATGGTTTTTCCTGCAGTTGAGTCGCTTTTCGTTCAGCCAACGTAATTTCCCGCTGCACCGCCGGCAAGACGGCCACGAGCGGCCCCGGTTGCCCGTGACCGTCAGCCCGGATAGGTTGAACCCCCACCCCACCCGATCTCGTTCCGGAGCACTGTCACCTTGCCTTCGTCTCATCCACGATGGATCCGAATCTGCGTCATCTGCGTGTGCCTCGCCGCCGCCGCTGCCGGGGCACAGGATGCTGAGCGCCTCCGTTTTGCCTTTGTCACCCACGGCGGCCCTGGCAATCCGTTCTGGAATGTCGTCATCACCGGCATGGAGGACGCCGGGCAACGCTACGGTGTCGAGGTGCAATGGCTGAGCAATCCGACCTTCTCCATCGAAGACATGGCCGACTTTCTCGACGACGCCATCGCCTCCGGCGTCGACGGCCTCGGTGTCACCTGCCCCGATCCGGATGCCATCCGGGAGAACGTCGAGCGTGCCCGCGCCTCCGGCATTCCCGTGATCGTGCTGAACACTGCGGACCCGCATGCTGGTACACCGGAAGCGCTCCCCACCCTGTTCTATGTCGGTGCCAGCGAGTATCTCGGTGGGCAGTCCAACGGCCGCGCGATCCTGGCTGCCGCTGCAGCGCGAGATTTTGATCTCAAGCGCGCGCTGTGCCCGATTCAGGAGGTCGGCCACAGCGGCCTGGAGGCTCGGCTCGCCGGCTTCCGCAGCATACTCGAACCAGCCGGGGTCATCGTCGACGGCCTGACGATCTCCAATGATGTCGAGACCTCGACAGGTCTGCTGTCCGACTACTTCCTCGCCCACCCGGACAGCCGGGCTCTGGCCACCCTCGGTCCGTTGCCCGCAGACGCGTTCTATCTCTACGCCGACGATATGGACCTCGAAGCAGGCCAGATCCTGCACGTCACGCACGACACCAGTCCGGCTATCTTCGCCGCCATCGGTGACGGGCTGACGTTGCAGGCCATCGACCAGCAACCCTACCTGCAGGGATACCTGACCGTCGTGTTCCTCTACCTCCATCGCACCCTCGGCCTGGCCCTGGCCTCTGATGCCCTTACCGGTCCCTTCGTCATCGACGCCACGAACGTCGATCTCGTCGCCGGACTCGTGACCGAAGGGTACCGCTGAGCCTGTTGTCGGGACGGGGGCTGCTGACGCGTCTGGCCCGCTACCCGGAGGCGGGGGCAGCCCTCGGCTTTGCTGCCGTCTTCGCCATCTTCGCTGTCGCCGCCCACGACACCTTCCTGACGGCGAACTCCTTCTCTTCGATCCTCACCAGCCAGTCGGTGCCCGGTATCGCCGCCATCGGCATCACGCTGCTGATGATCTCGGGGGAGTTCGATCTGTCCGTCGGCTCGATCATGGGTGTGGCCTCCCTCGTGTTTCTCGCAGCTGCGGTGAGTGGCGTACCGGTGCCGCTGGCCATCGGCATCGGTCTTGGGGCCGGTGCCCTCATGGGCCTCGTCAACGGCCTGCTGCTGGTATGGACCGGTATCCCGTCCTTCATCATCACCCTCGGTACGCTCCTCGTCTATCGGGCCATCTCCCTGACGGCGATCTCGGGGGGCCGCATCATCCGCTGGGCGGATTTCTCCCGCGAGAATCCGCTGCTGACGCCGCCGGCATCGTTGCTGCTTGCCGCCGCACTCCTTCTGGCAGCACTGCTGGCGTGGATCAGCGCCTCCGGTTGGCGCCAGGCGACGACAACCGGTCGGCGGGTCCTCCCGGGCATCGGCCTGCTCGCCGCCGCCACACTGGCAACACTCTCGCTGCTGGAGCTCGGCCCCCGACTGTTCGGCGATCAGAATCTGATCGAGATCGATCTCTTCTACCTGCTCAACGGACGCCTCCGCCTCGGGGAGTTGGGCGGCAACTTCCGCGTCTCCATTCTCTGGTGGTTGGGACTGGCCGTTCTCTTCAGCCTCGTGCTCACCCGAACCCGTTTCGGCAACGCCCTGGCGGCCACGGGGGGAAACGCCGCAGCCGCGCGAGCCCAGGGCATCGACATCGACCGTGTCCGCGTAATCGGCTTCACCCTGTCCGGACTGCTGGCAGCGCTGGCCGGGATCGTACAGACAGCGCGTCTGAAGTCGGTGGACCCGCTCCGTGGCGAGGGGCTCGAGCTGGAGGTGATCGCTGCCGTCGTCATCGGTGGCACCCTGCTCAAGGGCGGCTATGGCAGTGTCATCGACTCCGTCATCGGCACCAGCCTCACCGGCATGCTGCGCACCGGCCTGGTGCTGGTGGGCGTACCGGCCAATGCTTTCCGCGGTGCCATCGGTGCCCTCGTCATCGTCGCCGTCGTCATCAACTCTCTCGTACGACGGGAACGGGACAACTGAGATGACATCACCTCCGCCATTGGTGGACATGCAGGGCATCACGGTCTCCTTCGGGGGGACGATCACGGCGCTGCGGGACGTTGACTTCCGTCTTCATGCCGGTGAGATCGTCGCCCTGCTCGGCGACAACGGCGCCGGCAAGTCGACGCTGATCAAGGTGCTGGCCGGTGTGCAGCGGCCACGGTCGGGACGCCTCAGCTTCTCGGGGCAGGAGGTCCGTCTGACCTCGCCCCAACACGCCCGGAGCCTCGGCGTGGAGACCGTGTTCCAGGATCTGGCGCTGGTCCCGTTGATGAGCGTGGCCCGCAACTTCTTTCTCGGCCGCGAACCGATGTGCCGCTACGGTCCGTTGCGACTGCTCGACGGCGCCGGCATGGATCGTCTCTCGGTCGAGGCATTGGCGGAAGTGGGTATTGATATCGGTGATCCGTCGTTGCCGGTGGGACGCCTGTCCGGCGGCGAACGACAGTCCATCGCCATCGCCCGTGCCGTGCACTTCGGATCCCGCATACTCGTGCTCGACGAACCGACATCGGCCCTGTCCATCGGCGAGACGCGCAAGGTGCTCACCTACGCCCGAGCGGCTCGGGACCGCGGCCTGGGCGTCATCTTCATCACCCACAATCTGCATCATGTCTTCGAGATCGCTGATCGTGTCACCGTTCTCTTCCACGGGCAGAATGCCGGCAGCTACGCCGTGGCCGATCTCAACCCCGAATCGGCAGCCCGTCTCGTGATGGAGGGTTTGCCGATTCCGGGCCCCGGCCCTTAGATTGCCAGAGTCGTTCTACGAACGTGCCGCCACCGAACCAATGCAGTCAACGACGGAAAGACGCACCATGGCCGAGACCATCGACGAGCTGACGATCCACTACGAAGAAGAGGGACAGGTGCTTCGCAAGGAGTTGGAGAAGGAGGTCCTGACCAAGGGTTCGTGGACGACGATCATGTTCCTCTACCAGGACCTCGATCGCAAGACGGGCGAGTACGGCCACCAGAAGGTGTCGATCCGGCGCTACCAGAAACGGGAAGGTACCTACCTGCAGCGGAGCAAGTTCGAGATCTCCAGCCCCACACAGGCACGTGCCGTCCGCGACCGGATTGACGGCTGGTTCGGCGACGAGGAGTAGGAGGAGCACCCCCGCGGCCAGCGGGCACTCCGCCAGATCGATCCAGTTTTCGCCACGCCGGCTCTCCGGCGTGGCGTTTTTTACAGTCATCTCAGGGAGGCGGTTGTGACACAGAGCTATAGAGCAGTCCTTGTGGGACTTACCGGCATCGGCGCTCGACGTCCGGCCGAACCTGAGGGCCTTCCCCTGTACGGCACCATGCCCCCCTCACATGCCGCCGCCTATCACCAGCATCCACGCACCGAGCTGGTCGGCGTCTGCGACCTGCGGACCGAAGCCCTCGACGCGTTCGGCTCGGATTGGCATGACGTCTGGCCACAAGCCGGTACCTACACCAACTTCTCTGCCATGCTGCGGGAGCAGTCGCCCGACCTGGTCAGCATCGCCTCCTCGGACCATGCCCATGCCGAGCTCTGCGTGCAGGCTGCCGAATCCGGGGCCCGGGCCATTCTCTGTGAGAAGCCCATCGCCACGACGCTGGCCGATGCCGATCGTATGATCGATGCGTGCGCCCAGAGCGGCGTGCCCTTGTCGATCGAGCACACACGACGTTGGGACCCGTGCTTTCAGGAAGCCCGTCGCCTGCTGCGCAGCGGCGAGCTCGGGCCGTTGCGCACGATTGTCGTCGAGATGTTCAGTCTGCGGGCCATGCTGTTCCGCAACGGCACGCATCTCATCGACTTGCTGCCGTTCTTCGTCGAGGGCGATGCCAGGTGGCTCGTGGCCGAGCTGGAAGAAGGCTTCGAGGACTACAGGGAATACAGCGGTGATGGCGGCAGAGACCCCGACCTGGAGCCCTACGCCTCGGCCTATCTGCGCTTCGACGGAGGGGTTCGAGCCTTCTTCAATTCGTACAAGATGAAGTTTCCGGGATCACAGGTGACGATCACCTGCGAGGAGGGCCGCATCGAAGTCAGCGATCGCGGCGGACGCGTGATCCGCGGCGAGTCCCACTCGTCGTGGTCAGCCAGCGAGCTGCAGGTGGGCAGCTATCTGTACGAACGTCAGCTGGCAGCCGTGCATGAGCTGATCCACGTAATCGAGAATCCGGGCACGCCCCTGGTGTCCTCAGGGCACGAGGCCCGGCGTACGCTCGAGATCATCCTCGGCATGCTTGCCAGTCATGCCGACGGCAATGTACGGGTCGACCTGCCTCTGGCTTAGCTCGTAGACACGTCCACACCTACTCCATCCACAGTCGCCTCCGGGACGAGCGGGTGCAGGTGCGGCTCTTCGCCGACCATTTCGACGTCTACTACGCCCAGCGCCATCTGGAGCGCATCCCACGTCTGCGCGGAAAGGGCGGCCACCGGATCCAGTATCGCCACATCATCGACCAGCTGGTGCGCAAACCGGGCGCCTTCGCCAACTACCGCTACCGGGACGACCTGTTTCCCACGACCTATTTCCGCGTTGCTTATGACTTGCTGCGCAGGACCCACGCTGAGACAGTGGCGAGCCGTGAGTATCTGCTCATCCTCGAGTTGGCAGCCCTGGAAAGTGAGACGCAGGTCGATGCGATCTTGCGACGCCTGATCGACACTCAGCAGCGACTGAGTGCCGACCGGGTCAAGCAGCTACTGGCCCTAGGGATCGAAGATCCCGGGCCTGCTACGTCGGTCACCGTGCCACCGATCGACCTGTTGATCTACGACAGCCTGCTCTCGTCATCTCACGTGACGCAGGCGGTGGCCCAATGACACGAAGAAACACCCGCAAGTGCCTGCAGGAGGGGCTCAAGGACCTGCGGCTGCCGACCATGCGCAGCAGCTGCCAAGAGGTGGCACAGCAAGCACGTGCGGCATCGCTCAGCTACGAGGACTACCTGTTGACGCTGGTCGACCAGGAGCGCGATGTGCGTCGTCAAGGTCGAATTGCACGAGCTCTGCGGGCCTCGAATCTGCCCCTGGAGAAGACCCTTGAGGGCTTTGATCGCAAACGCCTGCCGCGAAAAGTCGACGCCCATGTCAATGTGTTGCTGGAGGGCGCCTTCCTGGGACAGTGCGAAAACGTCCTGGCTTTCGGTCAGCCGGGTAGCGGTAAGACGCACCTATTGTGTGCCATCGGCTTGGAGCTGATCGACGCCGAGTATCGGGTCCTATTCCGGCGTTGCGACGTGCTGGTGCAGGAGCTGCTGGCCGCCAAGCGCGACCTCACCCTGCCGAAGATCCTCAAGCAATGGAGCCGCTTCGATCTGCTCATCATCGATGACATCGGTTACGTGCAGCACAGTCGCGACGAGATGGAGGTGCTCTTCAACCTGCTGGCACACCGTTACGAGCGTGGCAGCGTCATGATCACCAGCAACCTGCCGTTTTCACAATGGGAGGAGATCTTCAAGGACCCCATGACGACGGCCGCCGCCATCGATCGGCTCGTCCACCACAGTGTCGTGCTCGAGCTCAACGTCCCCAGCTACCGTCTCGAGGAATCCAAGAAGCGGCAGGCGGCATGATGCCGACGACCGGATCGACCATGCCTGTGGAAAATCGGCTAGAGCTGACGGCTCCCCACAACCTACGTGCTAACCCGACAACCCGGTGGACCCCAGGAAGGTCATCTTCGGCACAACAACCAACATCCACTCAACGGGAATTCTAGTTGTCGTCCATGAGAAGGAATACTTGACGCTGATCAGCCGTCCTTTCCTTCGCAACCGAGAAACACCACAGCAACCATCATCGATGCTACCACAACTCGCTGAGCAGTATTCATCACAGGACCTCCTTCACGTTGTTTGGAGCGAATATTGATCGTTCCTCTCTGTTTACTACATACCAAATCTGAATGCGGCCTTAACAGAGATCCATGTCCAGCTGTCATTCCCAATATTGTAATCTGCGGTCACGTTCACCGAGCCAAAATCCCACCCAACGCCCGGTGATAGAACAAATCCCGTTTCACTTTCGCTTTCTTCGTCGCCCAAATATGTCACAGTGCTGAGTTTGAAGAGGGTTCCCGCATTTGCCTTAACAAAAGGTCCGCCTTCTTCCACCCCATTTGGGTAATACACCATGCCGGTAGTGAGGGGATAGCCATACCATTGAACCTCCACGCCAAAGATATCAATTCCTCCATAGGCGAGAGCGCCGAGATACCCGGTGAGCAGGACATTCTCATTCATTGTGCTCACATGCTGTACATACAACCCGCCACCCCCGCCTGCTATATCCGAAAAGTCACCTGTAGGCGTGACGGATTCTGCCCCAATTTCCCAACCCGCTGATGCTGAAAAGGGAAGTGCGAGAAGTGCTACGGCAATGCTGAGCTTTGGCAATTCGATCGTCATTTCTATCTATCCATTTGGATGTACTGCTGTGAGCTCTCGAATAGGGAGCCTGAATTCGGCCCGAACTAACCGTTACTTGAGATTGCTCTGTAGATGTGATCTCTCCGGGTAACCTTTTCGGTATCACGCTGTGGTTTTGATATAGGGTGGCCTCATCCACACTCTTCCTTCATGTCTGCGATGACACCACTTCTGAGGATCGCATTTTGGGGGATGTCGTTCATTTCGAACGCATTTACTTCCCAAGAAGCTCCACTAATCTTGAACGGGAGCGCAGCATTTACCTCATCACCGAAGTACGTCATACGACCTGTCAGATTTACGTATGTATTTCCATCGGTTGCCGTAATTGCCTCCCACTTTGCATTCCCGAAGTAGCAGCTGGCCAGCTGACCGACTGTTTTGTTTGGATAATCGCTAAAATTTTCCTCTCGCACGAGGTCGACGACCGTGCTTGATCCGGGACCGGTGGGGCTCTTGTCATCATCTCCGCATGCGGTGAGTGCCACGATAGCAGCCAAGACAAGCAAGCGTTGTTAGGGCTCACGGAT
>PBSR01000217.1 GCA_002726335.1 Gemmatimonadaceae bacterium | reverse complement strand
TGCCGTCAAGGGCGAAGGGGACTTCGGTCGTTCGCGCTTCGGTGTACTGCTTCAGGTGTCCTTCCCAGCCAAGTTCGCACATGGCGCGCAGATCGTCGGCTCCGCCCAGAAGGTAGAGCACGGGCCAGCCCACGAGATTCTCGATGGCATCGTCGGGCCCGTCGTTGCCGCCCCAGCGGGGGATACACTCCAGGTAGCCACGCTCGTCGAAATAGCGTTCGAAGAAGTCATGGCAGGCGCGTTCCTGGGTCCGGATCAACTCCCATTGCATCAGCGCCCACGCCGGCGGTGCCATGGGCGTGTCGATGCGGATATGGCTCTGCTTCAGATACGTCACAGGCGATCCTCACTTACCGTGTCAACTGTCGGTACTTGATCCGATGGGGCTGATCGGCGGCATCCCCCAGGCGCCGGCGGCGGTCCTCGTCATAGTCGGTCCAGTTGCCCTCGTACCAGACGACCTTGCTGTCCCCCTCGAAGGCGAGGATGTGGGTGGCGACACGGTCGAGGAACCAGCGATCGTGACTGATGATGACGGCACAGCCGGCGAAGCGGGCGAGGGCCTCTTCGAGGGCGCGCAACGTATTGACATCAAGATCATTCGTCGGCTCGTCGAGGAGGAGCACGTTGGCGCCTTCCTTGAGAATCTTGGCCAGGTGCACCCGGTTGCGCTCGCCTCCTGACAGGTCGCTGACCAGCTTCTGCTGGTCGCCACCGCCGAAGTTGAAGCGTCCCACGTAGGCGCGGGCATTCACCCGACGGTCGCCGAGCGCGATCTCGTCGTGGCCCTGCGAGATGACCTCGTACACCGTCTTGTCCGCCGCCAGGTCGTCCCGGCTCTGGTCGACGTATCCCAGCTGCACGGTGTCACCGACGTTGATTTCGCCGCTGTCGGGGGCCTCCTGGCCGGTGACCATGCGGAACAGGGTGGTCTTGCCGGCGCCGTTCGGACCGATGACTCCGACGATGCCACCCGCCGGCAGGGCGAAGGTCATGTCCTCCACGAGGAGCCTGTCCTCGAAGCCTTTGCCGACACTCCTGGCCTCGATGACGACATCTCCCAGACGAGGTCCCGGGGGAATGTAGATTTCCAGATCCTTATCCTGCTCGGCGCGATCCTGGTTGAGCAGGTCCTCGTAGGCTCGCACGCGGGCCTTGTTGCGGCTGTTGCGGGCGCTCGGTGTCATCCGCACCCACTCGAGCTCGCGCTGGAGGGTGCGCTGGCGGTCGCTTTCAGTGCGCTGTTCGCGGCCGAGGCGATCCTGCTTCTGCTCGAGCCACGACGAGTAGTTTCCCTTCCACGGGATGCCCTCGCCGCGATCGAGTTCGAGAATCCAGCCGGCGACGTTGTCGAGGAAGTAGCGATCGTGGGTGACGGCGATGACTGTCCCCTCATAGGACTTCAGGTGATGTTCGAGCCAGGCCACGGACTCGGCGTCGAGGTGGTTGGTCGGTTCGTCCAGCAGGAGGATGTCGGGCTTCTTCAGCAACAGACGGCACAGGGCCACACGCCGCCGTTCGCCGCCGGAGATGATATCCACCAGCGTGTCCTCGGGAGGGCAGCGGAGGGCGTCCATGGCCTGTTCCAGGCGGCTGTCGAGATCCCAGGCGCCGGCGGCTTCGATCTTGTCCGACAGCTCCGCCTGCTTCGCCAGCAGGTCGTTCATCTCGTCGTCAGACATGGGTTCGGCGAACTTCTCGTTCACCGACTCGTATTCCTTTATCAGGTCGACGAGATCCTGCATGCCTTCCTCGACGCACTGGCGCACCGTCTTGCCCGCCTCCAGGTGGGGCTCCTGTTCCAGATAGCCGATGGTATGGCCCGGTGTGACGTGGGTCTCGCCTTCGAACTCCTGATCGACACCGGCCAGGATGCGCAGCAGGGTGCTCTTGCCGGAGCCGTTGAGCCCGAGGACGCCGATCTTGGCGCCGTAGAAGTACGAGAGGGAGATGTCCTTGAGGACGGGCTTCCGGTTGTACATCTTGGAAACCTGATACATCGAGTAGATGATCTTTTCGGCTTCTGACATGGTCCTGTTTTCGACGGGTGGGCGAAGAAGGGCATCGAACCCTATAAGAAACGCCTCGGCCCCGAATCGGGGAAGAGGGGTCGGGACGTCAGACTTCGCCGGGAGGGGCGGCCAACGTGTCGAGCGACGCCGGGCGACCGAAGGCCCTCTCGAGCAGGGGTAGAGCGTTGCGTTCGGTCTGCCAGATCTCGACGGCAGGGTGCTCATCGGCGATCAGCGTGAGGCGTAGGAAGTCGTCGTCCCAGTTGACGACGATGTCATCCACGGCGGCGCTGCGGCCACGCTCGAGAAATTCGGCCAACCGCAGGATGGCGGCGAGCTCGACCAGCAGCTTTTCGTCCTTTCTGGAGAGCAATGACTCGTAGCCGTCGCGCTGGGGAGTGCCCTTGCGATGAAACCGGGTGAGCAGGGCGATGAGAGCGATCTCGCGGCGGCTGAAGCCCGCCAAGCCGTTGTACTGGATCAGGGTCTGCGAGTGGCGGTGGTGGCCGTCGTAGGCGATGACGGTGCCACGTCGTGCAACAGGGCAGCGGCGTCGAGCAGTTCGCGTTCGGCGGGGCCGCCATCGTGAAGGGGCTGCAGTTGCTCAAAGAGCCTGCCGGCGAGGAAGCGCACGTGGCCCGTGTGTGCTTCGTCGTAGCGATAGTTACGCGCCACGTTCAGCACGCTGAAGCGGCGCACGTCAGGGGTCACCGGGCAGGGCAGGTGGTCCCAGAAATACTCGAAGAACACCCCCTCGCGCAGACCGGCAGTCGAGATCGTCAGTTCGTCCACGTCGAGGCGCTCGAGCACGCCGAGAACCGTCAGCGCGCCGGCGAGGATGATGTCACCCCGGTCTTCGCTGAGACCGGGGATCTTTTGCCGCCGCGCCAGGGGCTGCTCGCGGAACAGAGTCACCGACGACTCGATGGAGTGCCGCGTCAACACGAACCCATGCAGCGTGTTCAGCGGGCTGTTCTGGCGCTCGCTTTCGATCTTGGCCAGGTTGCGGATGGTTCCACCAAGCCCTACCAGCCGGGTGCCGCGAATGTCGGCCAAATTCGGGATCGTCGACAGCTGAGCTTCGATCTCGGCCCGCAGGGCTTTGAGATCCCTGCCCGTGGGCGGGTCATGGTGGACGAAGCGTTCGGTCAGGGCCAGGGCGCCCAGCGTTCGGGACTCACCCCGCACGTAGCGGCCCTGCCGCACTTCTGAGACCTGGGCGCTGCCGCCACCGACATCGAGGACACACCCGTCGCGCAGACCGACCTCATTGAGGGCCCCTATGACGCCGTAGTACGCCTCTCGTTCGCCGTCGAGAATGCGCAATTCCAATCCCAGCTCGTCCCGCAGGCGCTCGGCGAAGGCGGCACCATTGACCGCGTCACGCACCGCGCTCGTCGCCGTCGGCAGGATCACGTCGCAGCCGGCGCTGTCACAGAAGCGTTTGAACAGCCGCATCGTCGACAGAGCTCTCTCAACGGCCTCGTCGCTCAGACCGGCGACCGTCATGCCCTGGCGCAGACGGACGACCTCACGGATCTCATCCTCCAGGCGGTAGGAGACGCCCGGGATGGCGCCCATGACGACGAGGTGTGCCGTATTCGACCCCAGATCGATAATGGCGACCCGGGAAGGTTGCCGCTGACTCATGAGTGTTGCGATGGCCGGCTCAGTCGCGCAGGTCAATCGGATTCGACCAGGCCTTGTCCCCCTCGGGGCCGATGATCTCCAGACGTACCCACCTGGCGCCCTTGCGAAGTCCGAACGTGGCCTCCGTGAACAGCCCTCCGTCTTCACGGTACTCTGTGCCATAGGCATCCTGCACGGCGTGGATGCGCCTCGCCTCGCTGCACTTGACGCTCACCTCGACGGCGCCGTCGTCGCGGGTGACCTCGATGGAGTGGATCTCGGGTCCCGTACTGCCGTAGCTGGCCCCCGTGGCCAGGGCTTCCAGGACTGCCTCGGGGGTGCGTTCCTTCACCCGGGCCATGGTCCAGGACTCATAGGTGTCGCGGCTGTCCTCGGGGGCGCCGTGGGTGTCGTCGTTGGCCAGGCAGGGGTAGACCCGGTCCTCCAGCAACATCCAGTCGTCCCAGTGGACTGCACTCTCGCCGCGGGCCATGAAGCGGCAGGTGCTGTTGAAGACCTCGATGCCGCTCAGGCCCTTCAGGGGCAGGGTGTCGCGGAGGATGTTGACCGAGCTCCAGTGCGGGTGGGCGAGCCAGACCTGGCCGCCCTGCTCGTTGACCTTGTCGATCACGTGCTGCGGCGGCATGCTGCCGCAGGCCAGATCTTCGTGGATGTTGAGACAGACGAAGTGGTGGACCTGACCGCCAAAGGGGTTGTCCGGGTGCAGCTCGGCGCCCTGGATGAGGACGAAGTCGGCGGGAACATTGACGGAGTCGACCCGGGTGATCTTGCGGTGGTCGGACAGACAGAGGAAGTCATACCCCTGGGCGACGTACTGATCAAGACGCTGTTGGGGGGCCACACGGCCGTCGGAATTGGTCGTGTGGCAGTGAAGATTGCCCTTTACCCAGAAGTACCCGTCGCTGTCTGACAGGGCGTAGGGATCGACGAGGCGTCGTGGCGCATCGGCCATTTGGAGCTCCTGCGTGAAGTAGGGAGTTGTCGAAGTGAGGCGGTGTCGGCGGGCAAGTATAGATCATTGCTCTCGGGCATGATAAAAACCCAAAGGAAGTCGGGCAGCGGCCGATGAGGAGAGAGAAGCCCGAGTTCCTCCCCTCTCGAGGTGACCATGTCGCAGTACGAGACACAGCAGGAGCCCGCCGCCGACAAGGCGGAGGAAGAGGGACTGCCGACCCTCCACAAGGTGGCCATCCTCATGGTCGCTCTCGGCCAGGATGCCTCCGGGCAGGTCATGAAGTTCCTCTCGGACTATGAGATCGAGGAGATCACCCAGGCCATCGCGGCGCTGAAGAACGTGACGCCGAAGATCATGGACCAGGTGCTGGAGGAGTTTGAGCAGCACCAGATGGCGGGCCAGTGGATCACTCAGGGCGGGGTCGACTTCGCCCGTGATGTGCTCGAGCGGGCGGTGGGACCGCTCAAGGCGCAGGAGATCCTGGACCGGGTGAACACCCGCACGACCTCGGGATTCTACATCCTGAAGAACGTGTCACCTCAGCAGATCGCCCCCTTCATCTCTCACGAGCACCCGCAGACTATCGCCCTGATCCTGTCGCAGCTCGAACCGGAACAGGGCTCGGGAATACTCGCCCATCTGCCTGAACGAATGCAGGCGGATGTGGCCTATCGCATCGCGACGATGGAAAACATCACGCCCAACGTGCTCAAGCAGATCGAGGAGAGCCTGGAGGCGAACCTGCGCGACATCCTCGGCGGCAACCAGGATGTGGGCGGACCAAAGGTCGTGGCCGACATCCTCAATCTCACCGGATCCAGTGTCGAGAAAAACGTCCTCGACCGCATGGACGGTACCGATCCCGATCTCGCCGAGGAAGTGCGCAACATGATGTTCGTGTTCAACGATCTGGTGAAGCTCACCGACCGTGAGCTGCAGGTGCTTATGAAGGAAGTGGAGCAGAAGGACCTGGTGATCGCGCTGAAGGGGGCCGAAGAGGAGCTCAAGGACAAGGTGCTGGGCAACATGTCCGAGCGTGTCCGCGACTTCATCACCGAGGAGATGGAGTTCCAGGGTCCCATGCGACTGAGTGAAGTCGAGGAGGTGCAGCTGCGCATCGTGCAGCAGTGCCGTCAACTCGAGGACCAGGGCCAGATCGTCATCACCCGCGGTGACGCCAGCGAGACCTTCGTGTAGATTTGGCGGGTGATGAACCCGCCTTTGCCCGACATACTGCCCCTTGAGCCCTACCTGCGCGAGATCGTCTGGGGGGGGCGCCGTCTGCAGGACTTCGGTAAGGATCTGCCACCGGACGTGCCCATCGGCGAATCCTTCGAGGTCTCGGCGCTGCCGGAGCAGGACAGCATCGTGCGCTCCGGGCCGATGTGTGGCCTCGGTCTGCGGCAGGTGCTGACGCGCTACGGTGAAGAGCTCGTCGGCGCGGCGATCACCGCCCGCTACGGCGACGATTTTCCCCTGCTGATCAAACTCATCGACGCCCAGGACGACCTGTCCATCCAGGTCCATCCCGACGATGTCTACGCCCGGGCCGAGGGCCTGGGCAGGTTCGGCAAGACCGAGGCCTGGTTTGTGCTGCGCTCTGACGGGTCGCGGCTGGCTCTGGGGCTGCAGGAGGGAGCAGACCAAGGGACCCTGCGCCAGGCTCTGACCGAAGATCGGGCGGAGGACGTCGTGCTCTATCAGGATGTCGGGGAGGACGATGTCGTCTTCCTCAAGGCGGGCACCGTTCACGCCCTCTGTCGCGGCGTCATGGTCTACGAGGTGCAGCAGTCGAGCGATCTGACCTTTCGTCTGTATGACTACGGCCGTCTCGGCCTCGATGGCCAACCGCGGGAGCTGCACATCGATCGCGGCCTGGCGGTGACGGCCTTTGACGGGAACATCCCGCGTCCCGAACCGGCGCCGGTCCCGGAACGGGGCGGCACCAGCCTCGTCGATGCCGAGGAGTTTTCCCTTGTCCTGCACGGGTCTGAAACCAACTCGCTGCAGACGACAGATGCCTTTGCCGCGGTCACCGTCATCGCTGGGGAAGGACGCTTCGCCGGTCTGGATCTCAGCCTGGCGCAGACGGCGCTGATCCCAGCCGGACGCGACATCGAGATTCTACCAGCAGGAGAAGACCTGCGTTTTCTGGAGGCGAGACCGGGATGTTGAAGTTCGTCATCCGTGCCGGCGGCGTCGGCACACGCCTGTGGCCCTACAGCCGCCAGACAAAGCCGAAGCAGTTCCACGCCATGGCCGGCGAGCAGACCATGCTGCAGCAGGCGGTGGCGCGCATCGCCCCCATCGCCGGTGTGGAGGACATTTACGTGTCCACCGGCGCCGGTATGGAGGGCCTCGTGCGCGAGCAGCTGCCCGATCTGCCCGAGGACCACCTCATCGTCGAACCTGCCCTGCGCAACACGGGTCCGGCGGTGGCCCTCGAATGTGCCCTGCTGGAAGCCCGCTGGCCGGGGTGTACGATCGCCAGTCTCGGATCCGATCACTACATCGGCAAGCCGGACGAGTTCAACCGGATGCTGACGGTGGCGGCGGGTGCCGTCGACGAGTATCCGGACTATCTGTTCACCGTGGGGGTCAAGCCGACGCGGGCCGAAACGGGATACGGGTACATCGGCAAGGGGGAGCCGTTGTGCCGCAGCGGCGCCGACGCCGTCTACCACGTCAGCGAGTTCACCGAGAAACCCGACGCCGAACGGGCTCACCAGTACGTGGACAGCGGTCGCTACCTGTGGAATTCGAACATGTTCGTGTGGCAGGCGCGCACGGTACTGGATCTGTTCGAGCGCTTTGTCCCCGAGATCCATCGCCGGGCCGACGCGATCGGTTCGGCTGCCGCTGACGGCGACTGGCGACCGGTGCTGGCACGTGAATACGCGGGTATGCCGAACATCGCCGTGGACAACGCCATCATCGAACCGGCGCCCCATGTGGCCACCCTCGAAGGTGACATGAACTGGGGGGACATCGGCAGTTGGGCGGCACTGACCGACGTGCTGGCCGCCGACAGCGATGGCAACCTGCTGCGGGGCAACGTTCTGAGCATCGATTCCCGTAACAGCACTGCCTACGGCCTGCGGGACAAGGTGGTCGCTCTCGTCGGTGTGGAGGATCTCATCGTCGTCGACACCGAGGATGCCCTGCTGGTGATTCCCAAGGATCAGGCGCAGCGGGTGAAGGAAGTGCTCGAACGCCTGCAGGCCGACGAGGATCTGCGCCGGCACACCTGACGAAGGGCTCGCAACGCTGCCCGGCTGAATCTCGGTGCAGCGGGTTGCCATTGTTCCATCAGTGAATGTTCGTTGATGCAGCATCGGTCCCCGACCCGATGTCGACCCCCAGAGCGAGTCTGAATGCCTTCTTCACCCAATCGTGTGCGCGAGATGCTCTCGCGCTACCTGCTCCCCCACCGCGGCCTCGTCCGTTCGCTCGTTTTCCTGCTGCTGGCCAGCAACGGCCTGCAGCTGCTTACCCCCAGGATTCTGCGCACCTTCGTCGACACGGCGCGCTCTGACTCTCCTCTCGACGAAGTGACGTACGTCGGGCTCCTGTTCCTCGGTGTCTCCATCGTACACCAGGTGCTGGCCATCGGTGCCAGGTACGTGAGCGAGAAGCTGGCCTGGACGGCGACGAACCAGCTGCGCGAAGACCTGGCCATGCACTGCCTGCGCCTCGACATGTCCTTCCACAACAAGCGCACCCCGGGGGAGATGATCGAGCGCGTCGATGGCGACGTCGGTCATCTGGCCAACTTTTTTTCCCAGTTCATGGTGCGCGTTCTCGGCAGCATCCTGCTGCTGATCGGTGTCCTCGTCCTGCTGTATACCATCGACTGGCGCATCGGCGCCGCCATGTCGGTATACGCCCTCGTCACGCTTTTCGGACTGGCCGTGTTGCGCAACACGGCCGTACCCGCATGGAAGCAGGCGCGCGAGGCCAACGCCGGCCTGTTCGGCTTTCTCGAGGAACACCTGTCCGGCACGGAAGACATCCGGGCCAACGGCGGCCAGGCCAACTCGATGAACCTGCTCTACCACCACGCGGCAAGCGACTGCGCACGGAACGGACGGCGAGCCTGAAGAACGTACGGTTGTGGGGTTCGACCACCGGGTTTCACCTGATCGGCCACCTGATCGCACTCGGGTCAGGTTACCTGCTGTACCCGGTCGAAATGACCGCGGGTGGCGTGCTCGAGCTCATCTGGTACACCGAGATCCTGTTTCGGCCGCTGGAGCGGTTGACGCGCGAGATGGAGGATTTCCAGCGCGCCGGTGCCAGTATCGGGCGAATCGATGAGTTGCGCCGGCAGTCGACGGCAATCGATGTGCAGCCAGGTGTGATGGGCGAATCGGCCACGCTGGCCGCGACCGGACCGCTGCGAGTCACCTTCGACAAGGTGACCTTCGGCTACGATCCGGACGAGCCGGTACTGCACGACATCGACCTCGACATCGCCCCCGGCCGTGTCGTCGGTCTGCTGGGCCGTACCGGCAGCGGCAAGACGACGATTTCACGTCTGCTGTTCCGCCTCTACGATGTGCAGCAGGGAAAGATCTGGCTCGGGGGGGCCGACATCTGCAGTCTGGAGCCGGCACAGCTGCGCCACCGGGTCGGCATCGTCACCCAGAGTGTGCAGCTGTTTCGTGGCACGGTGCGCGACAACCTGACTTTCTTCGACGCGTCCATCCCGGACGGCCATATCCAGGACGTGATCGACACCATGGGCCTCGGCGACTGGTTCGGCGCCCTGTCGGACGGTCTCGACACCGAGCTGCAGAGCGGTGACGGCGGCCTGTCGGCGGGGGAGGCGCAACTGCTCGTGTTCACCCGTGTCTTTCTCAAGGATCCCGGTCTGGTGATTCTCGACGAGGCCTCCTCCCGACTCGATCCGGCCACCGAGGCGCAGATCGAGCGCGCCATCGATCACCTGCTCGACCAGCGCACGGGGATCATCATCGCCCACCGTCTGGCTACGGTGGCTCGCGCCGACGAGATCGTCATTCTCGATGACGGGCGCATCGCCGAGAAGGGCGACCGTGAGGCCCTGGCCGCCGATCCGGAGACGCGCTTTCACAGCCTGCTGCAGACGGGGCTGTCGGAGTTGCTGGCATGAACCACTTCCGGACCGTGGTGCGCAGCATCAGTTACGTACGCTGGTACTGGCTCGGCAATATGGGAGGGATCACGGTCATCTTTCTCGCCTACCAGCTGCCCGGCCTCGTCAACCGCGAGTTCTTCAACCTCATCACCGGGGACGCCCCCACCAGCTTTGGCCTGTGGACACTGGTAGCGCTGATCATCGCCGGCGGTCTTGGACGTCTGGCCGGCATGATCTTCATCGTGACAACAAACGTACCGCTGGGCTACCGCATCGCCGCCCTGCTGCAGAAGAACATGCTCGGTCGCATCTTCCAGCTGCCGGGGGCCAGTGCCCTCGAAGGCTCTGCAGGGGAGGCGATCAGTCGCTTCCGGGGTGACGTGGACGAGACCCGCTGGTTCCCGTTGCGGGTCAATGACTGGATTGCCTCCATCATCAACGGGGCGCTGTCCATCGCCATCATGATGTGGATTGACCCGTACATCACGCTGATCTGCCTGGTGCCGATCATGGCCGTCACCGGCTTTGTCTACGTGTTGCGCATGCGTATCGCCGCCCTGCGAAAGGCCGCCCGCGAGGCGGCGGGCAACGTGACGGGATTCATCGGCGAGCTGTTTGGCGCCGTGCAGGCCGTGAAGGTAGCCACGGCTGAAAACTCGATGATCGAGCACTTCGCCACGCTCAATCAGCAGCGGTCCCGCACGGCCCTGCGTGACCGACTGTTCGACCAGTTGATGGATTCGGTCTTCCGCAACGCCGTCAACATCTCCACGGCGCTGATCATGATCCTGGCGGCGCAGAAGATGCGCTCACGAGAATTCACCGTGGGCGACTTCGCGCTGTTCGTCTACTACCTGCCCGGCCTGGCGGAGATGACGTGGATGTTCGGCTCCACGTACGCCCGCTTCAAGCAGCTGGCCGTGTCCTTCGAACGCATGCGCAAGATCATGCGCGGCGCCCCCGACGAGGATCTGGTGGCCCACGGACCCATCTACCTGAATGACGATGCACCCCCGGTGCCGCAGCCGGTACGTTCAGCCGAGGACCGGCTGCAGCGACTCGAGATCCGCGACCTCACCTTCCATCATCCGGATTCGGGGCGTGGTGTGGAGGGCGTGGATCTGTCCATCGAGCGCGGCTCCTTCACGGTCATCACCGGCCGCATCGGGTCAGGCAAGACCACTCTCCTGCGGGCTCTGCTCGGACTGCTGCCAAAGGACCGCGGGGGCATCCACTGGAACGGAGAGTCCGTGGCGGATCCCGCCTCGTTCTTCGTGCCACCGCGGTCTGCCTATACACCCCAGGTGCCGTGGCTCTACAGCGCCGCTCTGCGGGAGAATCTGCTGATGGGGTTGTCAGACGACGATGTCGACCTGGCGGCAGCGATTCACGCCGCTGTGCTCGAGGAGGATCTCGAGGCCCTCGACCACGGTCTGGACACCATGGTCGGCCCCAAGGGCGTGCGCCTGTCCGGCGGCCAGATGCAGCGTGTCGCCGCGGCCCGCATGCTCGCCCGCTCGCCGGAGCTGTTTGTCTTCGACGATCTGTCGAGCGCTCTCGACGTAGAGACGGAGCAGACGTTGTGGACACGTATGTTCGAGCGTCGCGGCACCGACGCCGGCCAGACCTGCCTCGTGGTCTCGCACCGGCGGCCGGCGCTGCGCCATGCCGATCAGATCATCGTGCTCAAGGACGGGCGGGTCCACGCTCGCGGGGACCTGAACGATCTGCTACAGCGCGACGAGGAGATGCAGCGCCTGTGGCGGGGCGATGAGGAGCCCGACCCGGCCTCGCCACCCCCGTCCCCGGGCTCCTTTGGCGGTTCGTAGGCGATCCACCGACGTCGACGCGAGCCGAGTCGAACCGCAGGCGGTTGCACTGCCTCCGGAGGGGCAAGTCCGATGTTAAGCTGTCGGCACCACCGTAGACGCTTTTTCCTGGACCATCTCGCAGATCCGTCGCACGCCTTCGCGGACGTTTTCTTCCGGTGACGCAATCGAAATCCGAACGTGATCGGCACAGACCTTGCCGAAGGTGCTGCCTGGAGCAACCGCCACCTTGTGCTCCCTGATCAACTCGTGGCAGAATTCGAGAGACTCCATGCCCGAGGCTGAGATGTCGATCAGCAGGTAGAAGGCGCCGCCCGGGGTATAGCGGTAGAGATCGTATTGCCGCAACACCTCGATGGCGACGTCGCGGCGGCGCTGGTACGCGTCACGCATGGCACCGACACAGTCCTGCGGGCCCTCGAGAGCCTCGACGGCCGCCATCTGGGAGAAACCGACGCCGCAGGAGACCAGCGGCTCCTGCAGCTTGCTGGCCATGTCGATGTATTCGGTACAGGCCCGTGTGAAGCCGACGCGGTAGCCGGTCATGGCGTAGGCCTTCGACATTCCCGACACCAGCAGCACTCGTCCATCCGGGTCATGGCTGACACAGCTGACGTGAGAGGACCCGTCGAAGACGATCTCGCCGTAGATCTCGTCCGCCAGCACCCACAGGTCGTGTCGGCGAGCGACATCCATCAGCGCTTTCGTCAGGCCTTCGTCGTGTACCTGCCCCGTCGGGTTCGAGGGGCTGCACAACAGCAACAGCTTCGTACGGGGCGTGATCAGTCCCTCGAT
Source organism: Gemmatimonadaceae bacterium (assembly GCA_002726335.1). The sequence continues at coordinate 2,960 of PBSR01000217.1, read as the reverse complement.
CTGCTCCGGATCAGGCAGGAACGAGTTCTCCGCGCGCAGGTCGTAGTACACCGGGCGCCCCTGAAAGAGTGACAGGGCCATGGCGTAGTTCGGCCAGCCGGGATCCGGCAGCAGCACCTCGTCCCCGGGATCGGTCAGCGACAGGAAGGCGGTGGCCATGCTCAGCACGGCTCCCTGGGTGACGAGAATGTTCTCGGCGCCCGTCTCGACGCCGGTCCGGTCCTGCACGTACCGGGCGGCCGCTTCCCGCAGCGGGTCGACGCCGCCGTTGGGGACGTAGCGCGTGTGACCCTCGCGCGCGTAGCGACAGGTGGCTTCGACGATGTGCTCAGGTGTGTCGAAATCGGGCTGGCCCACCTCGAGATGGATAGCTCCCGGCGTGGCCCACGCCAGGTCCATGATCTCGCGAATTCCAGAGCGGGGGATGGCCGTCGGTGCGGCGGCGAAGGGCTTCACCGCAGGTGGATGCCGGATCCGGTGGAGCCGATCATCTGCACGGTGTTGTAGATGGAGGCCGGGGTGCTCGCACCGGTGACGCCGGTGATCCCTTCGATCCGTGACACATTGAGCTCGATCCCCGGACCTTTGGCATGGATCTCGACAATCGCTTCGGTCCACTCCGGATTGACGACGAGGATCGAGTGCGTGCGGTCGAATCCGATGCCGGCGTAGGCGATGGCAGCATGTGTGTTGACATTGCGCGGAAACTTCGGGCAGATGCCGCGCGTGGGCCCGTCATAGAGGACCGTCTCTTCCTTGATGTCGTCCGGATCGAGGCCGACGGCCGCACAATCCACGTTCTTCGGTGGCTTCTTCATGACCACGTCGACGCTGTCCCAGACGTCTCGGTTTTCGAGCAGAGCGTCCATGCCGACGACACCGCCGTGCGGGACATAAGCGCGATGGCCGTGCTTCCTTGACGTCGCTTCGATGGCCTGCTCCAGCTCACGATCGGCCAGGGCCGTGACGGAGATGAACATGTAGTTGGTCTTCTCCAGGATCTTCGTACCCCATTCACGGGTCACGGCGGGATGGGCCATCTCGACGACGAGATCGGCACCGCGTTCGTCGAACTTCGACAGATCCTCGAGTCCGAGGTCCCCGAGATCCTGCAGCCTCGACGTGTCCTGATCGTGGATGAAGACGACCTCCATCCCGTTGTCATCGTCCTTGTCGATCATGTCGCGTACGGCGGAGCCGATCAGGCCGAAACCGATGAGGCCGACGCGTGTCGTGTTCTGGGTCATGGGTGTCTCCTTCTTATCTTCTTTGGCGGAAGGCGCAGAATATACGGGGAGGCGTCGAACGGCGTCGACCCCCGCATGGTGATCCCCACCCCCGGCGGGTGTTCCACCACATGTTGTATGGGGCTTGCCTTCCGGGCACTAAGGACTCGCGTAAACGTAAAGATTTCAAAGCCTTAACCGATATATGGGGCGAGGACGGCAAGGCATGACGGCGACAGATATGCAACGGGCAGCAGGCCGGGTAGCCGGCCTCAGCGGAGCCCTGCTGGTGGCGGTGTCACTGGCAGGACTCGTGGCAACACAACTGACGGATGTTTCGCCGGCCACGGCAGCGATGTCGCCGCCAGCCGTCACCGAGACGTCAGCCACGGTGCCGGAGGCGCCCTCGGAAGTGATCCCGGCGGTGGCCCCGGAAGTGGTCGAGGACCGGCCGCTTGCCGATCACTATCCGCTGCAGGTGGGCAGATTCTGGGTCTACCGTTACCAGGAGCCCGGCAGCGACGTGGTCACCGAGATCGAGCGGGTCATCGTACGCCGCGAGTCGCGGGATGATGGCAAGGAGTTGTTCATTTTCGACGACGACGGCGTCGTCTACCTCGAAGAGGGCAAGGTGTACGAGATGGGTTCGAGCGGCGGCGTCAATATCATTCCCGTGGAAACGGCAGGGGGATCCCCACCCGTCGTCTACCGCAGTCAGGGAATGCAGATTGAGAAGTGGGTCGGTGCCGCCGACACGTCCCTCGTGGTGGCCGGCCAGCGTTTCGACGACTGTCTCGAGGTGGTGACCCGGTTTCGCGCCCTCGAGGATACGGGCCTCAAAGGCCCTGTCTCCTATTCATCGTTCTACGCACCCGGAATTGGCATGGTAGGCCGCCAGACCTGGCCTCGAGACGAGCAGGGCAGTCTCGCTGTAACCCTCACCGATCACGGCACACGGAAACTCTAGACTATGAACCCAACTCTCCCCTCCCCCCGTCGCCGATGGGACCGCAGCTGGCCGCTCTGGCTGGCCGTGGTGACTATCGCCTGGGCCGGCTCTGCACTCGACGCAGGTGCTCTCGAACGGATGGCGATGACTGAGATCGTCGCCGTTGAGGGCACCGAGGTCGTGCTGGGTGCCGGTCGGCTCGCAGGCTTGAATGTGGCCTCGCAGGTCACCTTGCTCCGTGAGAGCGAGCCGATCATCCATCCTCTCACCGGCGAGGTCCTGGGCGTACCGCAGGAACCGGTGGGCACCGTGCACATCTTCGAGGTCAGCGAGCATCGGTCCCGCGGCGGCATCGTCAAGCTGTATTCCGAGCCCATGGCCGGAGATCTGGCCGAGTTCGAACCCGTTGCTGCGTCGGCGGTACCCGAGGTGTCGACGGTGATGCAGGAGATGGAAGCCCTCAAGGCAACGGTCGAGCGCGTCCAGGAGCGGGATGACGACCTGCGCAGCTACCCCGCCTTCGCACGCAAGGCGTGGGACGAGATCACGGCCATGCGCTCCTACCTCACCTCCATCGACCAGCGGCTGGTAGAGATGGAGGAACAGCAGAGCGAAGACCACTTCCGACTCTCCTCCGTTCTGAGCGGTGAGTATCGTCAGGACGACTACAAGGAGTTCACCGTGCGCTACGCGCCGGACACGGAGGTGCGGCTGCGTGCCGCCGGCAAGACGCTGCTGATCGAGGTAGTCGGCGATTCGCTGCAGATGGAGGAGATGGCAACGCC
>PBSR01000216.1 GCA_002726335.1 Gemmatimonadaceae bacterium | reverse complement strand
CGGTGATCGTCGCCACCAACGCCTTCGGCATGGGCATCGACCGCGCCGACGTGCGCTGCATCACCCACCTGGCGCCGCCCAGTTCGGTGGAGGCCTACTACCAGGAAGCGGGGCGCGCCGGACGGGATGGCGCCGACGCGATCTGTCTGCTCCTCGTCTCGCCCGGTGACATGGCTCTGCGCCGACGCCTGATCGAGAGCGACGTCGACGGTCGAGCCCCGGATCCTGAGACGGTCCGACACCGCTGGAACCTGTTCCTCGAGCTGATGCGGTACGCCGAGGGTGGTGGCTGCCGTCACGATGCGATTCTGCGCTACTTCGGTGACGAAGCCGAGACCCTGGCAGGCTGCGGCAAGTGTGATGTCTGCCTGGAACTGTCCGATGACGAGGGCCACGATCCCGACGAAGTAGGTCGTGTTGTCCGTCAGGCCCTGTGCGGCGTAGCCCGGGTCCACGGTCGCTACGGTATCGGCGCTGCCGCCCGTCTGTTGCGCGGCGCCGACGACCTGCGCCTGCAGCGCGCCGGCCTCGATCAGACGCCCACCTACGGCGTGCTGTCAGAAAAAGAGGAGGAGTGGATTCTGACCCTGCTGCGGCGCTGTGTGACCGCCGGGTGGGTCGACTTCTCCGGTGGCGATCGCCCGGTGGTCGTGGTTACCGACGAGGGCTACGACGTCATCCACGAGCGCCGCCCCGTCCGTCTGCTGTTGCCCGCCGCCCACGCCGGGCGCCGGGCCGCGCCGAAGGGGGTGCGAAAGTCAGGAACTCGGCGCAAGACTGCCGTGCCTTCCGACCTCGATCCACAGGGCGCCAGGATCTTCGAAGCTCTGCGCGCCTGGCGTCTGCAGACGGCCAAGGAGGAGGGCAAGCCGCCCTATGTGGTCGCCAGCGACCGCTCTCTGCGCGACATCGCCACGCTGCGTCCCGCCGACGTGGGCGAGTTGCAGATGGCTCACGGCATCGGCCCGGCCAAGGTGGAGAAGTTCGGCGACGATATCCTCCGGGTCCTGCGGGACGCACAGGACGCAGCAGACGCGTGAACCCGATCATCCTCACGGTGGCCCTCAACGGCAGCCTGCCGACGCGCGATCAGACCCCCCATGTGCCGCTGACCCCGGGAGAGATCGCCGAGTCGGCGGTGAGGTGCCGCGAAGCCGGGGCTGCCATCGCCCACGTCCACGCCCGTGATGCGGCCGGTGGACCATCCCTGGATCCCGACATCTTCGCTCGCATCCATCGGCTGATCAGCGAGTGCACGGACCTGATCGTGCAGATCTCCACGGGGGGGCGTGCCGATCTCGACGCCGAAGCACGAGCTGACCCCGTGCGTCGAATCCGGCCGGAGATGGCGTCGCTGACCACGGGCTCGACGAACTTCCCGGATCAGGTCTACGCCAACTCCTTCGACACCGTGAAGAGACTGGCACGCGTGATGCTGGAAGCAGGAACGAAACCGGAGATGGAGATCTTCGAGGCGGGCATGATCGACAACGCGCAGGCCCTCGTCGACGACGGCCTGGCGGCCTGTCCCCTGCACTTCGACTTCGTCATGGGCAACCGCGGATCACAGCCAGCCACGGCGCGCCAGCTCGTGTTCCTGGCCGAATCGATCCCGGTCGATGCCACCTGGAGCGTGGCCGGACTCGGCCGACACCAGCTGCCCATGGGTGTGCTCGCCATGGGCATGGGAGGCCACGTTCGTGTCGGCCTGGAGGACAACCTCTACTACCGTCGTGGCGAACTGGCCAGAAACGAACAGCTGGTAGCGCGTATGGCCCGCATCGCCACGGAAGCGGAGCGCGAGGTGGCGTCGCCAGAGGTCGCCCGCCAGCTGCTGAGTCTGTAGTCATCCAGTGCTGCTACGGCTCGTGGTCGAGCCGGACGGTGGGCTCCCCCTTCTCGAGGAAACGTTCCATCGTATTGTGTGTCGCTGGTGAGGTCCGGAAATCGGCGATCCACGGCTCGCGGAACAGCGCCTGTTTCTCCCGCGGCAGCGCGGCCATCACCTCGGGTGGGATCGTCAACCGGTGCCAGTGCGTCGCCAGATGGGCGTAGGCGTTGAGTACCGCCACGCGCGGCGCCTCCCGCTGCCAGGTTGGCCCCGCGTGGCACAGGTTCTCCGTAAAGAAGAGGGCGCTGCCCGCCGGGCACTCGTAGCTGGTGAGAAACTCTGAGCGTTTGCCTTCTTCCAGTGACAGGTGATCGGGGTGCATGGGGAAGTTCGCCTTGTGACTGCCGGGAATGAAGTGAGTTGCCCCGTCCGCCCTGGTCACGTCCGTCAGCTCGAACACGACGCGCACCATGCCGGCGTGAATCCGACCATTGGCGCAGCGGTAGCCGAAGATCGGATCGATCTGTCCGGGGCCGCCCCCGTGCAGCTCACCGTGGCGCTCCCCCTTCTTGCGCCAGACGCAGAACGTACCCTCCAGGCGCACCTCAGGACCGATGATCTCGTGCAACACCTCCATCACCTTCGGATGGTCGATGAGCAGACTGGCGGCGCCACCCGGCATGGCTCGGTCCTCGGCTGGCAGTGACCCGGGATCGTGTTTGATACGGTCGACCTGGTCGACGATGGCGGCGATCTCATCCGCCTCGAGAATCGCCGGCCGCAACAGAAACCCGTTCAGGTCGAATCTGAACTTCTCTTCGTCGGTCATGGCCATGGGGATCTCCTTTCATGAGGTCGTGCCGCTTGTGGGCGACCCCGGTTCTGGCTTGTTTGCCGATAGCGTAAGACGGACTCCACCGGACTGCTAACAAGAAGAGCGATCATCCATGGCTGAGCTCCGCCCGAATCTGTTCCTCATCCTCACCGACCACTGGCGTGGCGACAGCCTCGGACGACTCGGGCACCCCGCCGCTGACACGCCCCATCTCGACTCCCTGTCGGTCGGTGGCGCCACCTTTACCAGCGCCTACACGCCCTGCCCGTCCTGCATCGCCGCCCGTCGATCACTGATGACGGGTATGACACCTTATTCCCAGGGCATGGTCGGCTACCAGGACGGCAAGCCCTGGGACTACGAACACACCCTCGCCGGGACGCTGCGTGACGCCGGCTATCAGACCGTCAACATCGGCAAGACGCACTTCCACCCGGCCAGGGCCCATCTGGGCTTCGAGCAGCTGACGACGAGCGCCGACTACAGCGAGTGGCTCGACCGACAGGAAGGCCTTGCCGGTGTCGAGAGGCTCGCCCATGGCGTGCCGGGCAACTCCTGGCTCGGCCGTCCCAACCACCTGCCCGAACATCAGAACGAAGAGACCTGGTTCGTCACACAGGCCCTGGACTTTCTCCGCCATCGCGACCCCACCCGGCCCTACCTGCTGTGCCTCTCCTTCAACGGGCCCCACCCGCCCTGGTGCCCGCCGCAGGTCTACTACGATCAGTTCATCGATCGCGACCTGCCGGGGCCCGCCATCGGCGACTGGGCCGCACGCCACGCGGAGGAAGCGACGGTCCCGATGGACATCAACCAGTGGCGTGGTCGTGTCCCCGACCATGTCATGCAGCGGGCGCGGGCCGCCTACTTCGCCTACCTGGCCTACCTCGACGCTCAGATCGGCCGCCTCGTGGAGACCATGAACCGGTCCGACGATCTGCGCGACACGCTGACCCTGTTCACCTCCGATCACGGCGAGATGCTCGGCGACCATCACCTGTGGCGCAAGACCTACGCCTACGAGGCCTCCGCCCGAGTCCCGTTCATCGTGCGTCCGCCAGCCGCCTTCGAGGGACCGCGCAACGTCGAGATCGGCGCCCCTGTCGCCGTCGGCTGGGAGGACATCATGCCCACCTTCCTCGACACCGCCGGGGTGGAGATCCCCGCCACCGTCGAGGGCCGCAGTGTCCTGCCCCTGCTGCGGGGCGACACCGACGGCTGGCGTGATTTCTACCACGGCGAACACTCGCCCTGCTATGACGCCGAGAACGCCAACCAGTACCTGACGGACGGCCACTGGAAGTACATCTGGAACCCGATCACGGGCCAGGAGCAGCTGTTCCACCTGGCAGAGGATCCGCACGAGTGCCGGGACCTGGCCGCAACCCGAACCCCCGAGCTGGAGCGCTGGCGCGCTCGCATGGTGGTGGAGTTGCAGAACCGGGAGGAGGGCCTGTCAGACGGCGAGAAACTGATCCCGGGACCGGTCCCCGTCTGGCGCTTCGGGTCTGCCGACGAGCTGCACCTGGGATGATCTGTCTGAGAGCTCTTGCAGTTCTGGCGGCAGCCGTTCTCTGCGCGCTCGCCGGACCCGCCGATGCCACACCCAGGACCGGCGTCTCGCCAACGGTTGGTATCCGCGACGCCAATCCCCGGGTACACGCCATAGTCGGCGCTCGCGTCGTGCCGCGACCCGGTACCGTGATCGACAGCGGCACCATCGTCCTGCGCGATGGCCGCATCGAGGCCGTCGGTCCGTCGGCAAAGGTCCAGCCGCCTGCCGACGCTCGCATCTGGGATGGCGCCGGTCGCACTGTCTATGCCGGCCTGATCGAGTCCTACGCCCACGTCGGCCTGCCTGACGACGAGGCCCTGCGGCAGCGTGCGGACTCACATTGGAACGAGCGTGTCCTGGCTGAACTGCGTGCCGCTGAAGTGTACCAGCCGGACTCACATGCACTGAAGGAACTGCGCAGCCTCGGCTTCACCGCCGCTCTCATCGTGCCGTCGGCAGGTCTCATCCATGGACGCAGCGCCCTGGTGAGCACCGCCGACGGCGACACTCCCTCGACGCTGATCCGCGAAGACGTGGCCCACCACATCGCGCTGAAGAACCTGGGCTCGCCCCGGGACACCTGGGAGAACGTGCGCTACCCCGCGTCATTGATGGGTTCCATCGCCCTCACGCGACAGACATTGATGGATGCGGACTGGTACGCCCGCGTGCAGGCGAACCCACCGGCGGATCAGGCGCCACCGGAGACCATCGAGGCACTCGCAGCGCTGAGCGGCGCCGTCTCCGGTGGCCGGGATCGACGCGATCTCATCATCCTGGAGGTCGGCGACGACCGCCTGCTGCGCGTTGCCACCGAGCTCACGGACGACTTCGACCTGCGCGTGGCGATACGGGGTGGCGGGGCCGAGTATCGGCAGCTGCAGCGGGCCAGAGCCATGGGTGTGCCCCTCATCCTGCCCGTCGACTTCCCTGGCGTGCCGGACGTGGCCGATCCGGAGGACGCAGTCGCCGTGAGCCTGACATCGCTCTGGCACTGGGAGGCAGCACCCGCCAATGCGTCACGGGCGCGGCATGCCGGCATCGACGTGGCCCTCACCAGCGACGGCCTGAAGAAGAAGGCGGAGTTCCCTGAGCGCGTACGTCGTGCCATCGACCAGGGGCTGACCGCTGACGACGCCCTCGCGGCGCTGACCACGGTTCCTGCGAGGATTCTCGATGTCGCCGATGACCTGGGAACGGTGGCCAAAGGCCGCCTCGCCCACCTCGTCATCACCGACGGCGATCTGTTTGACGAAGAGACGCGGATCCTCGGTCTCTGGATCGATGGTGAATACCATCACATGGAGGAGCTCTCGCCGGACCACGACCTGCGCGGCAACTGGGCCCTGGATCTGCAGCTGCCGTCGACACCGGTGGCCGTCGAGTTGAAGATCGCCGGTGCGTCGGCGCCTGCGAGCAACTGGAAGGGCACGGTACTCCGTGACAGTATCGAAATCACCGTCAGCACCCTCCGTCTCGAGGGCCGGCGACTGACCCTGGCCTTCGAGAGCGACTCTCTCGGGCTGGACGGAGTCGTGCGCTTGTCCGGCCGGACCGGAGACAGCCTGCTCTCCGGCGAGGGCGAGACGCCTGCGGGAGCCCGCTTCACCTGGCGAGCCACCCGCCAGCCAGCCGCCCCTGATACCGGCGGCAACGCCGGTACCGACTCAACGACGACGGCGCCCGAATCCGAGCTGACCCGGAGTCTGCAGTTGCCGCCCTTTCCCCCCGTTGGCTACGGTGTCTACGGCCTGCCGGACCGGCCGAAGGACGTCCTCGTACGTGGCGCCACAGTCTGGACATCCGGGCCGGCGGGCATCCTCGAAAAGGCCGACCTGCTGATCCGCGAAGACCGAATCGCCGAGGTAGGACCAAATCTTCAGGCTCCCTCAGGTGCCATGGTGATCGACGCCGCCGGCAAGCACGTGACCCCGGGTCTCGTCGACGCCCATGTCCACGTCGGTGCCATGGGTGGTCTCAACGAATGGGCCCAGGCGGTGAGCGCCGAGGTCCGCGTGCGCGACGTCCTCAATGCCTACGACAACCGGATCTACCGCCACATGGCCCAGGGCACGACGACAGTCCACGTCATGCACGGCTCCTCCAACCCCATCGGCGGGCAGAACGCGACGATCAAGCTGCGTTGGGGGGCCGACGCCGAAGGCCTGTTGCTGGCAGGTGCGGCGCCGACGATCAAGTTCGCTCTCGGCGAAAACGTGAAGCACAGCAACCGCGGCCCACACTTCACCACACGTTACCCGCAGACGCGGCTGGGTGTGGAAGCGCTGATCCGCGACCGCCTCGCCGCAGCGCGCGAATACGGCGAGCATCGGCGGCGGGACAAGTCCGTGCGTCGTGATCTCGAACTGGATGCCCTCGTCGAAGTTCTGGCGGGAGACCGACTCGTGCACTGCCACTCCTACCGCCAGGACGAAATTCTCGCCCTCATCCGCATCGCCGATGACTTCGACTTCACCGTCGGCACCTTCCAGCACGTCCTCGAAGGCTACAAGGTCGCCGAGCTGATCGCCGAGCATGGCGCTCACGCTTCGACTTTTTCGGACTGGTGGGGCTACAAGTTCGAGGTCATCGACGCCATTCCCCACAACGCCGCTCTCATGCATTTCGTCGGCGTCGGCGTGTCCCTCAATTCGGACCTGTCGAACTATGGCGGCCGCATCCACGTGGACGCCACCAAGGCGGTGAAATACGGCGGCGTGCCGCCGGAACAAGCCCTGCACATGGTCACCATCGAACCGGCACGACAGCTGGGCGCTGATCATCTGGTCGGTTCCCTGGAGCCGGGCAAGGACGCCGACTTCGTCATCTGGAGCCACTCCCCCATGTCCAGCTTCACACGCTGCGAGCAGACCTGGATCGACGGCCGGCGCTACTTCGACCTTGAGGATGACATGGCCCGACGGACGCAGGTCGAGGCCGAACGCGCGCGGTTGATTCAGGCGGTTCTTGCCGAGGGAGGGAAGAAGTGATGCGATCCATTTTCGGCGCCCTGCTGCTCCATCTCGGCCTGCCGGCACTGCTGGCTGCATCCACACAGATTCCCGGCGCAGCCCAGCAGACCCCGGTTGCCCTGATGGGCGCCACCGTGCACACCGTGTCGGGCGAGGACGTTCACGGCGGCACGGTGCTCTTCACCGATGGGGTTATTACCGCTGTCGGCACGGACGTGGACATCCCCGATGATGCCCGGCGAATTGACGTGACCGGCCGCCACGTCTACCCCGGCATGATCGACGCCGCCAGCGCCCTCGGTCTGTCCGAGATCCGCGCCGTGCGTGCCGGCAACGACTACGATGAAGTCGGTGAGCTCACACCGGAGGTTCGGGCTCATATCGCCGTCAACCCGGACAGTGAGCACCTGCCTGTAGCCAGGGCCAACGGCATCACCGCCGCCCTGACCATGCCGTCGGGTGGACTCGTCCCGGGCATGGCCTCTCTGATCCGGATGGATGGCTGGACCACGGAGGATCTCGTCATCGAGGCGCCCGCTGCCCTGGTCGTCAACTGGCCGGTGATGCACATCAACCGGCGGGAGGGAGCCAGGCCGAAGCCCGAGGAGCAGGTAGAACGGCGTGACGCACAGATTCGACAGCTTCGGGAGCTGTTCGCCACGGTGCGCGCCTACCGGAAGTCCCGGAAGGAAGGCCGAGGCGGCAGCGCCGGCCTCGACCTGCGCTCCGAGGCCCTGATCCCCGTTCTCGATGGTGAGGTGCCGGTGCTCGTCACCGTACGCGACGTGCGTCAGGTGCAGGCCGCCCTCGATTGGGCGCGGACCGAAGGTGTCCAACTCATTATCGGGGGCACGGGTGACATCTGGCGTGCCAGCGCCGAGCTGGCCGCCCATAGCGTGCCCGTCATCTACTGGAACAGCTACAACCTGCCTCGACGTGCCGACGATGCCTACGACACCGGATACACGATCCCCCTCAAACTGTTCGAGGCAGGCGTCGAGTTCTGCTTCGCCCACACCTCGAGTCCTGCCTTCGCCCGCTATCTTCCCGAGGAAGCCGGTCGCGCCGTCGCCTATGGTCTGCCCCACGACGAAGCACTGCGCGCCGTGACACTGAACCCGGCGCGTATCTTCGGTGTCGACCACCGCCTCGGGTCCATCGAGGTCGGCAAGGAGGCAACCCTCGTCGTCACCGACGGTGATCTGCTGGAGCTGACGACCCACGTGGAACTGGAATTCATCCGCGGCCGGCAGGTCGATCTTTCCAGCCACCACACCCAGCTGTATGACAAGTACCGCACGAAGTACGAGCGCCTGGGCTTCTCGCTGGAGAAGTGAACGGGTCCACCAGGCGATACGCACCATGCTGACCGCTGGTGCCGGCGCGCCTTCGGCCGCATCTTCCCTTCCATGACGATACCCATGACCCGCAGGCAGGCGCTGGCCTCTCTCGGCCTCGGCGCCGCCGCCCTCGCCAGCGGCAGCACAACCAGTGGTTGCAGCCTGCTCGGCCGGCGACCCAACGTCGTTCTCTTTGTCGCCGACGACCTGGGCGCTGTCGATCTAGGCTGTTACGGCAGCCCCGATCTGCTCACACCACATATCAACAAGCTGGCCCATGACGG
>PBSR01000215.1 GCA_002726335.1 Gemmatimonadaceae bacterium | reverse complement strand
GGACTGTTCAACCAGAACGTGAAACTGAGTACCGTCCACCAGATGCGGGCGCGACTCAACCTGGATGCCAGGATCGTGAATCTTGGATTTGATCCGGGACCGGCGAATTCCTTCCCTGCCCCAGGTATCATCTATGGCGGCAACCACGGGTTCGGACCACAGTATGTGGATGTCATCTTCGGTGAGCCACAGGCGGCGCAGTCCATTCTGCAGGATCTGCAGCTGAACTACTTCCTCTTCGATCTGCGCAATGGCATTGCCAACAGCATCGCATATGGCCGCCTCTTCCAGCCTGAACACCTCGAGCAATACTTCCGAGTCGATCTGCAAAGTGGCGATACATATCTGTTGACCTGGCGGCTTCCTGGCCAGGAGGAACCGATTCCTTATCGCTTTCGCCAGGTCCTTGAACTGGCGCAGAAGGAGCCCCTGAGATATCCCAATTCGGGAGCCTTCCTCGCTGATATTGACACGATTCTCGAAGTCGAGGTCTCGCTTGTCGTAGAGACAGCCATGCAGGCTGGCGTCGCAGGCAGGATGCTCCCGGTCACGAATGATCCGAGGGCTGTGGAACGGATCGCGCAAGCCACGGCTGCGGCGTTATCGGCTGGCTTCGGGACGGTCACTCTGGCCCAGAACAGGGTGCTGCTGCAGGATCTTCAGCGGAACGTGCAGACGTCTCTTATTGGCGTGCTGCCCGATCTCGAAAAGGCGGTGCGCGAGTGGATGTCGAGGGAAGGGATCTCGGAGGCCGATCGTCTTGAAACCTACCGTCTTGAATACGGCAGGCCCCTTCCCGATCTCGACAGGGCGGCACGCGAGTGGATTTCGGTGAAAGGGTCCTCGGAGGCAGGCCTTCTTGACGCCTACCGTCTTGAGTTCGGCAAGCTCCTTCAGGATTCTGTTGGGCGTTTGGCGACGCGTTTCTGCACAGAAGTGTTCAACGAGAAGATTGCGGCGCCGCTGACCACCGGAACGGCGAATCGCATCGCCCGGATATTCGCCAGCCGCGAGAACCTGGAGGCGATCTTGAGACAGAATCGCTGATGAGGAGTTCTGGTCTGTGCGCGTCCTGGACCAGCCCTCCCTCGCCGAACCCGCTCAGGTCTTCATGCCGCTCAGGCTGATGCCGCCCACCAGGTACCTCTGGGCCACCAGGAACAATACAATGAGCGGCGCCGCACCCATGACCGAGGCGGCGAATACGCGCGGCCAGTCGGCGCTGGTCTCGGAGCGGAACAGGCTGAGTCCCACCGTGAGGGGGTAGTAGTCCTGGTTGCTCAGCACGATCAGGGGCCACTCGAACATGTTCCAGGCCCCCATGAAAGTGAACAGGCCCAGCGTGATGATCGCCGGCTTGGACAGGGGCAGGATGACATGCCTCAGGATGCCCCAGGAACCGCAGCCATCGATACGGGCGGCGTGTTCGAGCTCGGCCGGGATGTTGAGGAACGCCTGGCGCAGCAGGAAGATGCCGAAGGCGCCAGCGAAACCCGGGATGATGACACCCCACAGGGTATCGACGAGGCCGAGTTCGCGGATGACGAGGAAGTTGGGGATCAGCAGCACGGCAGGTGGCACCATCATCGTGGCCAGCAGCATGCCGAAGAGCAGGTCACGGCCGAAAAAGCGCATGCGGGCGAAGGCGTAGGCGGCGAGAATATTGAAGAACAGCTGCAGCGAGGTGATGACGACGGCGTAGATGAAGCTGTTGCCCAGGTAGCGGTCGATGACGCCGTAGCGGATGGCGTCGACGTAGTTGCGCCACATGGACCAGTCGGCACCGGGCCAGTCGAGGGCACTCGGCTCGTCCTGCAGGTGGGCCCACCGCTCACCGAGCTGATAGCGCGTCGGGACCAGGCTCTGCCGGTCTTCGGCGAACTCCTTCCGCGTCTTCATCGACGAGCCCACCATGTAGGCGTACGGGTAGACCATGACCATCGCCCCGAGGGTCATGGCGATCAGGGCCAGCCGTCGGCCGTCAGTCATGGATCCCGCTCTTCGCAGAGATCGCGCGGGGCGAGGGGGTTGTGGGCGATCTCGGCCCGGACGGCGTTGATAAGCCGGTCGGTCCAGAGCAAGCGAACACGCCGTCAGTCATAAATCCGGCGCGAGCGGAAGACGCGCATCTGCAGGAAGACGAAGACGAAGATGACGGCAAAGAGCAGCCAGGCCAGGGCCGAGGCGTAGCCCATCTGTCCGGCCACGGCAAAAGCGTTGACGAAGATCGAGTAGGCGATGACCTCGGTGCTGCGCTCGGGTCCCCCGCTGGTCATGATATACACGGAGGTGAAGACCTGGAAGGAGCCGATGATCGTCATCACCGTGACAAAGACGAGGGTGTTGCGCAACATGGGCAGGGTCACATGGAGGAACTGTTGAAAGCGGTTGGCGCCGTCGACGACGGCGGCGTCGTACAGATGCTGGGGAATCTCGGTGAGACCAGCCAGAAAAATGACCATGTTGTAGCCGGCGCCAGCCCAGACGCCGAGCAGCGCCAGCGCCGGCAGGGCGGTCCACGATCGGTCCAGCAGCTGACCGTAGTTGCCGAAGATGTGGTAGAACACGAGGGCGAGCACGACACCCGGCGTGATGGAGGGCAGGAAGTACAGAGTGCGGAACAGGGCCTGACCCGCTTTGGCGCGCAGGCACAGAAGGGCCAGCGGCAGGGCGGTGAGCAAGGTCCCCGACACACTCAGCACGACGTAGACCGCCGTGTGGCGCATGGCGAGCCAGAAATAACTGTCATCGGACTGCAGGGCCCGGCGGTAGTTGTCGAGGCCGACGTATTCGGAGGCACCAGCGAAGGCGTCGTAGTGGTGGAAACTCACCCACAGACTGATGCCCATACTGACGAAGCTGAAGACACAGGCCACGGTGAGGGCAGGGCCGATGTAGAGATAGGGCAGCAGACGCTGGCTCAACGGTATTCTTGATGCCATTACCGACCTGCCTCACCACGGCTGTCGAGCCAGCTGGCGACCTGCTCGTTGTAGCGTCGATAGACGTTGTCGACGTTGGCGGCGGCGGTCTTCATGGCGACCTCCACGGACGGATACGGCCCGCGCCCCTCGATGATCTCCGGGTAGCGTAGCAGCACCGATTCGACGATGGGGTTGGCCTGGTGATCGACGGCGATGATCTCCGTATGGCGGAGCTTGTCGCCCGCCAGGCAGATCTGCTTGACATTCGACAGGTAGGGCCGCTCCCGTAGCGCCTGCTGCCAGCGATCCGTCTGGTAGAAGTCGAACCGAGGGCCATTGTAACCCAGGTGCACGGAGCGCAGCAGGCTGCCTTCGAGACCCCCGACGAACTTCACGTAGCGCCAGGCGGCATCGACATTCTCGCAACGCTGGGTGATGACGAGCATGTTGCCCCACGTGACCGTGGCGGGGCCATCGCCGCTTGGCCCCGGGGGGAAGGCGGTCTTGCCGAAGTGGGTCCAGCCCATCGTGTCGCGGGTGATGTCCTTGCCCGACCAGGTGCCGGCGGCCACGACAGCGGCGCGTCTCTCCTTGAACATCTCCGAGTCGGTCATCTGTCGGCGAAAGGGCGGGCACACGCGGTCCACCCAGTAGAGTCGGGCGATGAATTCCACGGCCTCGATCCCGCTGGGACTGGCGAACATGGCACGCGTGCCGGCAGCGTCCTGGAAGCGTCCCCCATTGGCGGCCAGCCACGGCGAGAACAGGCCGGCACCGCTCGATGCGGACAGCAGGAAACCCGCCTGCGTCACCTCGTCGTCTTCGTTGCGAACCGTCAGCTTGCGGGTGATCTCGCGGAAGTGATCCCAGCTCTCGATGCCGTTCCAGCGGATCCGGTCCCAGTCGATGACGCCTGCGGCGTTGTGCTGGAACAGGGCGCGGATGCTCTCATCTTCCCCGGCTGCAGCCTGCAGGATGTCGAGATTCCACAGCAGGCAGGAGGCATCGATGATCTGCGGTATGCCGTAGACGACGGCCGGCCGACCGGGTGTGGCTTCGGTGTGGTTGTGCTGCCAGGCGGAGGGCAGGAAGGCGGATTCACCCACGTACGCGGGAGAGCCGGGCAGGGCGGGGTCGGCGTCGAGCAGATTGTTGAGAGGCAGAAGCATACCCCGGTGATAGAAACCTTCGGCCCAGTAGACGGAAGATTGAAAGACATCGGGCGGTGTGTCACCCACCATGGCTGTGGACAGCTTCTGCACGTAGTTGCCGAAGGGGACCACCTGGTAGATGATGTCGACGTCGGGATTCCGGGCCTCGAATTCGTCCTCCAGGGCGCCGAAGTAGTCGCCGTACTCCTCGTTGGAAGAGGCGCTCCACCAGTCCCAGATGCGCAGCTTCACGTGCCGGGTTTCGGTCAGGCCCAGGTGGCTCACCCAGCGACGGGTCAGGCCAGCGCGGGCGATGACGCCACCGACGATGACGAGGGCCAGAGCAGTGATGGCGAGAAGCTTCAGACGGGGCATGTTGTCAGAGCGTGGAAAAGCGATACTCCGTCGTCTGTCGCCACGTCTCTCCCGGCCGCAGGATCGTCGACGGGAAGTCGGGATGGTTCACCGAATCCGGGAAATGCTGCGTCTCGAGGCAGACCCCGGAATGGCGGTTGTACACAGCACCGGCCTTGCCCTCCAGGCCGCTGAGGAAGTTGCCGGTGTAGAACTGCACCCCCGGTTGCGTCGTGTGTACCTCCATGCGACGTCCACGGAGCGGCTCCAGAACCTCCGCAATCATGCGGCACGTCTGCCCGTCCCAGCGGTCGACGACAAAATTGTGGTCGTAGCCGCCGCTGTCCTTCAATTCGCCGATACGGTCACCGACCACTCTCGACTCGCGCAGGTCCAGCGGCGTGTCGTCCACAGGCAGGATGTTGCCGGTGGGGATGCCGTTGCCGTCGCGTTCGGTGTAGCGCAGCGCCTTGATGCGGATCACGTGGTCGAGGACACTGCCGGCGTCGTGGGATGTCAGGTTGAAGTAGGAGTGGTTCGTAAGGTTGATGGGCGTGGCGCGATCGGTGCTCGCCAGGTAGTCGAGACGCAGGCCGTTGGCCCGGGTCAGGGTGTAGAGGATCTCGCAGGACAGCTCCCCCGGGTAGCCGTCTTCGCCGTCGGCGCTGGTGTAGCGGAAGCGCACGGCAACACCCTCCGGCACGGTTTCGGGTTCACCCCGCCACAGGGCACGATGAAAGCCGCCTTCACCGCCATGGATGTGATTGGGCGGTGCGTTGATGGCCAGTTGCAGCGTCTCACCGTCCAGCTCGAAACGGCCGCCGGCAATGCGGTTGGCCACGCGCCCCACGGCGCAGCCAAAGTAGGCGGGGTTCACGTCATACTCGTCCAGCGTGTCGAAGCCGAGGACAACGTCGGCCAGTTCGCCCCGCCGATCGGGAACGCGCACCTCGGCGATGGTGGCCCCGATCTCCAGCAGACGGACGACGGTGCCATCGTCGTTGGACAAGGTGAACACTGCCACCTCCTCGCCACGGGACGTGCTGCCAAAGACTCCTCGGGTGATGGTACTCATGTAGTCTCTTTCTGCAGGGCGCCGGCGCCGAGGATCTCGAAAAGTCGTCCATAGGCGTTCTGGGCGCGTGTGAAGCTGGTGAGCCGAAAGAACTCATCCGGAGCGTGAGCGTTCTCGTCATGGAGGCCGAAGGCGAACATCACCGTATCGGCCTGCAGGTGGTGACGAAACATGTTGAGGATGGCGATGGTGCCGCCCGTACGGGTGTAGTACGGGTCGCGGCCGTACAACTCACGCAGGACCGTGGTGGCCACGTCGTTGGCCGGGTGGTCGACGGGCATCTGGTAGGCTTCCGAGGAGAGGCGCAGATCGACAACCGCGGCGCGCACACCGGGCGGGGTGTGCGCCGCAACATGGCGCCTCAGGGCCAGCACGATGGCCGCCGGTGTCTGCCCGGCGACGAGTCGACAGGAAATCTTGGCGTGCGCACTGGCCGGGATGATCGCCTTGCGTCCCTCACCCGTGGCGCCACTCCACATGCCGTCGATCTCCAGGCTCGGGCGGGCCCAGTTCCGTTCGCGCGTGGTGAAGCCGGTCTCGCCGAAGAGCGTCGGTGCGCCGGTGTCCCGCAGGTACTCGGCTTCGTCGAAAGGAACGGCGGCGATGTGTCCGCGGTCTTCGTCACTCAAATCGGCGACGCCGTCGTAGAAGCCGTCGACGAGAACCCGACCGTCGCCGTCCACCAGGGAAGAGATGATACGGGACAGGGCTGCGGCGGGGTTGTGCACCGTGCCGCCGTAGGCACCGGAATGCAGATCTCGCTCGGGGCCGCTCACGTCGATCTGCACACCGCAGATACCGCGCAAGGCGGTGGTCAGCGACGGTTGGTCTTCACCCCACTGGTAGCCATCGGCGCTGTAGACGACATCGCAGGCGAAGCGCTCCGCCTGCTGATCGAACACAGGGGGAAGATTCGGACTGCCGATCTCCTCCTCTCCCTCGAAGAAGAACTTGACGTTCAATGGCAGGTCGTCGGTACGCAGATGGGCCTCGGCTGCCAGGATGGGGGACAGCATGTTGCCCTTGTCATCCGAGGCCCCACGGGCAAAGAGGCAACCCTCGCGCACCTCGGGCTCGAAGGGTGGGGTGGTCCAGTCGCTTACGGGGTCGACGGGCTGCACGTCGTAGTGGCCATATACCATCACGGTGGGAGCACCGGGCACGGTGAGATGCTCACCGTACGCCACGGGGTGACCGCGTGACTCGATGACCTCGGCAGCCTGCAGACCGGCGGCGTGCATTCGGTCTACCACCCACTCGGCGCCACGACGGCAGTCGGCCGTGTGGTCCGGGTCGGTTGAGATGCTTGGTATGCGGCAGAAATCGATGAGTTCGACCAGGCTGCGGTCGGACTTCTGTTGCAGATATCGCTGCCAGTTCATGGTGCGCGAAGGTAGGCGGGGTATAACAGACCAGCAAGGAAAAGCCAGGCACGACGGACATGTACGTGACCGAGCTCACAAGTGATGGAAGTCACAGCCATGACCCGCAGGGACAACTAGTGCCGTGTAACGAAAGACAGTTTGCGATTTTCGATCTTTTTCAATTTGGCGTCAGATGGGTTTGAGTTTCTCCACCGAGTGTATTTACGAAG
>PBSR01000214.1 GCA_002726335.1 Gemmatimonadaceae bacterium | reverse complement strand
GGCGTTACGAACGGATGACTCGCGGGCGCCGGCGTGAGCATTTCCAGTGGAACATGGACATCTTCGGCGTCGACGACGTGACGGCGGAAGCGGAGCTGCTGGCAGTGCTGGTCACCCTCTTCAAGCGCCTCGGTCTGAGCGCCGCAGACGTCGTCATTCGACTGTCCAACCGTCGGTTGCTGCAGGCCGTGTTGGCAAGTGCGGGAGTGACCGACGAGCTGTTCGCACCCGTCTGCATCCTGGTGGACAAGCTGGAGAAGATCCCACGTGAGGCCGTGGAGGCCGATCTGCAGGTGCTCGGTGTCGACTCCGGTGTCATCGACCGGGTGCTGGAAATCGCCTCGTGCACATCACTGGAAGCAGCCCGTCAGCTGGCTGGTGACGGCGAAAATGGCCTGGATGAGCTCCAGCGATTGATCGACCTGGGCGCCGCCTACGGCTTCAGCGAGTGGTTGCGCTTCGACCCGAGCCTGGTACGCGGCCTGGCCTACTACACCGGTACCGTCTTCGAGGTTTTTCCCACCGAGGGTGATCTGCGCGCCGTCTGCGGCGGCGGTCGCTACGACCGCCTGCTGTCCACCTTTGGTGGCAAAGATGTGCCCGCTTGCGGTTTCGGCTTCGGCGATCCGGTGATCGTGGAGTTGCTGAAGGACAAGGGATTGCTGCCGGACCTGCCACCCGCCGTCGACGACGTCGTCTTCGCCTTCTCGGAGCAGCTGCGGATTCCCGCCATGGAGGTGGCCACACGCTTGCGCGCCAGCGGTCGATCCGTGGATCTGATCCTCGAGGAGGGCAAGCGGATGAAGTGGGCCTTCCGCCATGCCGATAACGCCGGCGCCGCCCGCCTCGTCCTGCTGGCACCGGACGAATGGGAGCGGGGCGTCGTCAAAGTGCGGGACCTGGTCTCGGGCGAGGAAAGTGAACTGACACCGGAGGAGTTGTCGGCGTGAAGATCGGTCTGTGTGCCTGGAGTTTCAGCGGCAAACATCGAGAAGCGGGACGCGAGCCCGATCCCCATCAGCCGCAGGGCCTGCTGGCCCTGGCGCAGCGCTACGGCCTGGCCAGCATCGAGGGGGCTTCGGGCTGGTTCGAGGGCATGGACCCGGGCCAGATCGACGCCTTTCGCAGCGACCTGGGAGAGACCGGCGTGTTCGTCGACACCGGGGGCCAGGACTATGCTGAGGATCTGACGCCTCTGACATCGGCCGTCGCCTCCGCCTCTCGCGTGGGCTCTCCCGTCGTGCGCACGACCATCAGTGGCCTGCTGGAGGGAGATCGGCGGTCCCTGGGCCGTGATGGCTGGAACGACCATCTGGCCGCCCTCGTGGAGCCTTTGCAGCGCGCCGCCGATGCCGCCCGGGAGGCAGGGATCGTCATCGGCATCGAGAACCATCAGGACATCTGTTCCCATGAGCTGGTGGGGTTGTGCCAGCAGATTGGCGGCGACCACATCGGCGTGACCATGGACGTGGGCAACGCCTACGCCGTGGGTGAGACGCCGGCGACCTTCGCCCGTCGTGTGGGACCGTTTCTCAAGCATGTGCACCTGAAGGACTACACGGTGCATCCCACCGAGTCGGGCTACCGTCTCAAACGCTGCGCCCTCGGCGACGGCATCGTCGACTGGAAGAGCATGCTGCCATGGTTCGACAGTCAGTGTCCTCTGGTTGCCGGGTGCATCGAACTGGGAGCCACATCCGCTCGCCACATCCGCCTGTTCGAGCCGGGCTGGTGGCAGACCTATCCGGAGCGGGACTTCGTTCCCGACGCGATCGAGGCCCTGGGTGACCTGCAGCGGGCGGCACAGCCCTCCGCAACGGACTGGCGCACACCCCATGAAGCCGGGGAGTCCGCGCCTGTCTGTGCTGACTATGAGATCGACCAGATCGAGAGATCGGTGGCCTACCTGAAGGAAATCGGCGCGGTCTAGCGGTTCTCCAAGTCTGCTAGCTGGCCTGTCTCCGGCAGAGGCACGACGGGGTTCTCCAGCGTGCCGATTCCACCCGAAAATGTCAGCCTCACCACGTCGCCGACGAGAAGCCCCGACGCCAGGTCGGCTTCGCCGAACACGATCGGCGTCCCCCAGTAGAGCGCCTGCAGCTGCCCCGGTTCCAGAGGCAGACGCCGGAACAGGGTACGCTCCATGTGCAGCAGCCCGTCGGGCATGTTCAGGTTCTTCTGTCCCGTAGGGCCCACCTTGTAGCCCACGCGCTTGCCGTCACGCAGGATTTCGCAACTCACCGTCACATCGCCATCGTCGTATTCGTCCGCCGTCACCAGGAACGGACCGAGACTGGCGCAACCACCGGACCAGTTCTTCGCCTGCGGCAGGTTCAGCGGGTTCGTCGCCTCGATACCGTTGTCGGTGGCGTCGTTGCCACCGGTGTAGCCGATGCGCTCCACCTGCCCCTTGCGATTGA
Source organism: Gemmatimonadaceae bacterium (assembly GCA_002726335.1). The sequence continues at coordinate 68,320 of PBSR01000214.1, read as the reverse complement.
GAGCGTAGACCGAGACCAGCTCCGTCTCGGGGACGAGTCGTTCCGTGTCGCCGGGACGGGTCAGTGGCTGACCGTGGCCGACCACGGTGTCGGGCTCCCCCTTGGAGAACAGCTCGGGACGACCACCCGCGGCGCATTCGCGATACTTCTGTTCATAGACGTTGACCGCGCCGCCGGTGGCCTGCTTGGCTTCGATCTCGCGCAGCTTGGCGCTGTCCTCGTGCGTGACGCCGGCGAGCCACACACGCAGCTTATACGGGTCTTCGGATGGACCGCTGACGGGTTTGTCCAGATGTGTCACATCGTCACCCCGGGCCGCCAGCAGTTGTGCCAGCGGCAACCGTCTGGCGCCCCTTGCCTTCGTCGCCGCCGCGTCGAGAGCGGCGGCGAAACCGTCCTCGTCGCCACCGTGACTGTAGTAGAGTGCGTAGACCGAGTCGGGTCCCCCACCCTCGGTCAGATCGATGACGTCATCTCCATCGATCAGTCCCAGGTGCGATGGGTGGTCGGAGGCGGGGTCGCGGAACTGGCACAATCTCATGATGTCTCTTTCCCGGAGAACAGGGGCGTGCCGGCAGCGGGTATGATGCCTGCCGCCACGGCTCGCTCCAGCAGGTCGGCGATGGCGGCCTCGCCGTCGCGTCCATAGTCGAGGGTGTACTCGTTGACGTAGAGCTCGATGTGTGCCTCCATCACCTCCCGCTCCATCTCCTGGGCATGGGTGGCAACGTAGTCGCGCACCTCTTCGGGATGTGCATGGGCGAATTCGACACTGTCGCGGAGGGCTGCGTCGATACGGGCGATCCGGTCCTCACCGAGCCGCCGCTGGACGGCGATGCCACCAAGGGGAATCGCATGTCCCGTGGAGGACTCCCACCACTGGCCCAGGTCGATAACCTTCCGCAGGCCGAGCCTGGCATAGGTGAAACGGCTCTCATGGATGATGACACCCGCGTCCACGGCGCCGGTACGAGTCGCTTCGAGAATCTGGTGGAAAGGCATCTCGACGATGTCGGTCAGGTCCGGGGCGAAGAGCCGCAGCAAAAGCGCCGCCGTCGTCATCCGTCCCGGAATCGCCACCCGGCAGTCACCCAGTGTCTCGCTGGTGACATCTCCCCGCGCCACCACCATCGGACCACAGCCACGACCGAGAGCGCCACCGGAGTGGAGCAGGCAGTACTCGGCCAGGAAATGACCGAGGGCATGGAAGGAAACCTTCACTACATCGAGTTCACCGCGTGAGGCCATGCCGTTGAGTGTCTCGATGTCCTCCAGCACTTCGCGTACCGGCGGTGCGCCGTCGAGGCGGCCGTGGACGAGAGCGTAGAAGATGTACGTGTCGTTGGGACAGGGCGAGTAGCCCAGGCTGAGCTCCTCCATCAGACGTGTAACTCCTGGAGCAGACAGAGGGCGGCCTCCTGGGCACGACGGCTGGCCAGGGGCAGGTCCCAGCGGGAAAGGTCACGATCTTCGACGGCATTGCTGATGGCGCGTACCTCGACGAATGGTACGTCGTAGAGGCAGCACACCTGTGCCGCCGCCGCCCCTTCCATGTTCTCGCACAGCGCCCCGGGAACGCGGCTCGCACGCTCGACGCCGAGAGCAGCGGTACCGCTGCAGGCCTGCACGGTGATGAAAGGTCCGCGGCTGACCTGCCCCATTCCCGCCGCCCGCAGGACATCGACCGCCCGGCGTCCGAGCCCCTCATCGGCAGGGTAACGGTTGTACAGCGGGGGGTCCCCCACGTGAACCACGGGGATACCGATCTCATCAGCCGGTCGCCAGCCGTCTGCTGTGACCACACCGAGGTCTCCATGGACCTCTTCGGCGGCGACGGCCAGGTCGCCGACGGCCAGTCCGCTGTCGGCGTACGCGCCCGCCACGCCGGCCTGCAGTACCATGTCCGGCTGCCGTGCCTCGAGATAGCGGGTGACGGCGTGTGCCGTGTTCACGGCACCGATTCCGGTCTCGACCAGATCGACGGTCCTGCCGCCACAGAGGCCGTGACGCCACGTGCGGCCGTGGACATCAAGACACACGGTGTCTGCCAGTTCGCTGGTCAGTCGTGTCTGTTCGAGGGGGGTGGCGGTGAGCAGCAGGACGGTCATGCCGTCGGCGCGTCGGGGCCGGGGTCGTCAGTACTGGAGCACGACTTTGATGGGCCGCTCGGCGGGTGGCCGGTCGACGAACAGCTCGAAGGCACGCTGGATCTGGGCACTGGGCAGGACATGTGTGATCAGGGGCATGACGTCGATCCGTCCCTGCTCGATCCAGTCGAGGGCGGTGGCGTAGTCATCGTAGGGATTGTCGCCGGCGTTGACGGTCATCACCAGGTTGATCTCCTTGCGCTGCATGGTCAGCAGCGGCAGGTCGACGACCCCGTCCGGCACCTCCTTGTCCGGTACACCAAAGCCGATGACGGCGCCGCCACGCCGACTGAGGGCAGCTGCTGTGGCGTAGGTGGCGCCATCGCCGACGGCCTCCACGACGATGTCGGTCATGGCTCCGTCGGTGATCTCACGCACGGCGTCCACCGGGTCGGATGCTCCCGGGTCTATCACCCGGGTCGCTCCCATCTGCCTGGCCATGTCGCGGCGCCAGTCGAGGGGATCGATGCCGATGATATCGCGGGCCCCAAGGTTGCGCAGAACCGCCGTGAACAGCTGTCCTGTCGGCCCCAGGCCGATGACGGCCGCCCGCTGGTTGATGATATTGCCGATGCGGCGGAAAGGTCGGATGACGGTGCCCAGAAGCTGCGTCATCAGGATCCGCTCAGGTTGAGCGTCCGAGGGAAGACGAAGCAGTCCCTCATCCTGAGTCAGGACCACATCCTGGAACAGACCGTGATCACGATCGAAGCCCCACAACAGGACGCGCTCGCCCTCGGCGTAAGTGCCCGACGGGCAACTGACGACGCGACCGATGCCCTCGTGTCCGGTCCCCCCCGTGGACTTGGGAAAACCGGGATGGACTCCGAGGTATTCGGGCACGTCGCTGCCGCAGACGGCGACCTGCTCGAGACGGACGAGCATCTTCCCGGGTTGGGGCTCCGGCTCATCGATATCGACGATTTCCCAGGCGCGCACATCGCGCAGGCGGGCTGCCTTCAACGACGCATCCTCTCGGTGCGTTCCCCCTTGCTCTTGATCTGCTCCATCACCTGGTCGACATCGATCCCGACCTTCTCGGGATCGAGAACCTTCGTGACCTCGCGCCCTTCGGCCTCGGAACGGCGCGACAGGTTGCAGACGAAGGGTGCCGGCCGTGGCTTGCCGTTCGATTGCGTGAGAATCCCGATGGTGGGTTTACGCGAGTTGTCGGGATTCGGCTCGTAGACGACGGCCACTTCCTTGTTGTTGAGTTCGATCACGCTCCCCACCGGATAGACACCCAGGGCGCGCACGAAGAGCTCGACGAAGCGCTCGTCGAATTCGGTGCCGCGGTTCTTGTGCAGCACCATCAACGCCTGGTACATGGGCATTGCCGGCTTGTAGACCCGTTTGGCGGTGAGGGCGTCGTAGACGTCGGCCACGGCTGTCATGCGGGCGTAGGGGTGGATCTCGTCCCCCTTGAGACCGTAGGGATATCCCTTGCCGTTGAGCATCTCGTGATGCTGCTCGGCGATGGCGATCTGCTCGTCGGTGAAGCCGCCCTCTTCACGCATGATATCGCCGCTGAAGACGGCATGCTTGCGCATCACTTCCAGCTCTTCCGGCTCGAAGCGTCCCGGCTTGTTGAGGACCTCGAGGGGAACGCGGGTCTTGCCCACGTCGTGCAGCAGCGTCGCCGCCGTCAGCACCGGCAGATATCCGGAATCGACGCCGTCGGCCTGGGCGACGGCGATGACGAGAGTGCACACATTCATGCAGTGCATGGCGGTATACGGATCGTGCTTCTTGATCCGCGTCAGCGACACCATGGCATCGACGTTGCGCAGGACGGACTCGGTGATCACCTCGCTGGCAGCGTTCACCTTCTCCGAGTCGACGCCCTTACCGGAGGCCACATCCTCCATCGCCTCCTTGAGGGTTTCCGTCGTCTCGTTGCGGATCTCGGTGGCCCGCTCGATCTCTTCATCATAATGAACAAGACGTCCCGGAGGCGGCGGTTTACGCGACGGATCCGTGAGCGGCTTGACGTCGTCCGGCAGGTCGTCGCCCTTGTCGGTGTCGATGGTGATCATCGACAGACCCGTCTCCCGCAGCCGGTCGACGAGGGCATCGGAGGAGACCAGCAACCCGCCGTTCTTCTCGATCCGTTCGTGCATCTTGCCGGTGAGGCGGGCGCGCTTGGCCCCCGATCCGGTGCGAACGGCATTCCGCGGCTCGAGGAAGCGGCCTGGTTCTTCTTCACCCGACTCTTCGACGACGACATCGGCGTCGAGAAACATGCCGGAGGAGAGATGGTCTATGGAGATGAGTTTTTTCATAATTGGGTACGGGGCGCGATTCCCGCCGAACCGTATAAATAGTCCGCCCATGGGTGGGGCTGTCAAGTGGGCGGTGAAATGGCGGGCCGATCCGCTTGACGCTCCGGCCGCCCCCCGATACACTGAGCCCGACGCGCCGATGGCGGCCGAAGCCTGCACGAATTGACCTGAGAGGACGATGCGATGGCTACGCTCTTTGGACGAGACTACACCAGGCGGCAGATTCTCGATCTGGTGGGCGATGTCAGCCAGGTCGCCGGCATCCGCCGGGCGGAGCTGACGGAAGGCAACGAACGGGGTGCCGGGCTGGTGGAGGTTACCAATGCCTCCGGCCTGAGTTTCTCCCTGCTTCCCGGACGGGCCCTGGACATCGCCTCGGCCCAGTACAAAGGGATGTCTCTCTGCTTCCGTTCAAAGACCGGGGATGTGGGGCCCGCCTTCTATGAGCCGACTGGCAACGACTGGATGCGCGGCTCCTTCCTCGGATTGCTGACCACGTGCGGATTGACCTTTGTCGGGCATCCCGAGGTGGACCCCGAGGAGGAGGACACGGAGCTTCCCCTGCACGGCCGCCTCTCCTACATCCCGGCCAAGGATGTCAGCGCCAGGGGCGCCTGGGAAGGTGACGACTACGTGATCCGCGTCGGCGGCCGCATGCGCGAGCACATCATGTTCGGTCACTGCCTGGAGATGACCCGCGAGATCTCCACCGTACTCGGCGAGAAAACGATCCGGATTCACGACCGGGTCGAGAACCTCGGCAGCGATCCTGCCCCGCTGATGGTCGTCTATCACACGAACCCTGGCTGGCCACTGCTCGACCGCGGCGCGCGGATGCTGATCAACTCGAAGAAATCGACGGAGTGGACCGAGGACCGGGAAGTCGGCCCCGAGGAGTATTGCACCGTCGGCGGGCCCCGGGCAAAAGTGCACGATGACGTCTACGTGCACCGTCCCGCTGCCGATCGCCGCGGCATGGTCCGTGTGGGTCTGGTCAACGATCGGCTCGGGCTGGGATTGACGTGGTCCTTTCCTCGCCGCGAGATCCCCATCCTCAATCAGTGGCAGCACTTCCACAAGGGGACCTACGTGACGGGCGTGGAACCGGGCAACTGCAGCGTATTGGGGCGGGCCTGGAATCGCAGAAACGGCACCCTGGAGCACATTGCCCCCGGAGCCGTCCGCGACTTTCACCTGGAGTTCGGCGTACTCGATGGGCAGAAGGAGATCCGTGCGTTCGAGCGCAGCCTGAAGTGACCGGTCGCCGTCTGGCCCCTCAGCCTCCGGGGGCGACGGTGAGGGCCTCGTACACGTCCATCACCCGCTGGGCGGCGCCGGACTCGGTGTAACGCTCCAGGACACGTTGCCGGCCGGCGCTACCCATCCGCCGGCGTCGATCGCCGTCCTGCAGGAGCTCCCGGACTGCAGCCGAAAGGGCCGCCGCATCCCGCACTGGTGTCAGCAGACCCGTGGCAGCCTCGATGACGATTTCCCGACAGCCACGGATGTCACACGCCACCGTGGGCAGCGCCATCGACATCGCCTCCAGCAGGGATTTCGACAGGCCCTCGCGGTGGGAGGCCATGACGAACACATCCATGGTGGCGTAGAGATCGGGCATGTCGTCCCGCCCCAGCAGAATGTGGCAGCGATCTTCGATCTCATGGATCCGTGCCAGCTCGTAGGGATCGACAGCGTCGGACTGCTCCGGCTCGAACAGAGCGGCGACGAGGAATCGCGCTTTGGGAACCACCTTTGCGATACGACCTGCCATCTCGAAGAATTCCAGGAACCCCTTCTCCTCGACGACGCGCCCCGCCGTGCCGACGACGAGATCTTCTGAACTCCACCCGAGGGACTGACGTACCCGGAAGCCGGATTCGTCGTCACGATCGAAATAGTCCTCGTCCACACCGTTGCCCACCAGGTGCAGACGTCCGTCGCTCTTGAACCGTTGCCTGCTGGCAAACTCCAGATCCTCTTCGGACTGAAACAGCAGATGATCGGACCAGCCCGCCGTCCAGCGTTCGGCCGCCAGTGCCGCCAGGCGGTGCAGCCCGGTGATCCGATCGTGGAACAGGAAGCCGTGTACCGTATGCAGCACGTGGGGAACGCCGGCCAGCTGTGCGATCGGTGGACCCAGCAGACCGGCCTTGGGATTGTGCGTGTGGACGATCTCGTACTGGCCGCGGCGCACCTGGGCGTAGAGGGCGGCAGCGCAGCGGGCGTCGGTGACGGGAGCGATCTCTCGCTCGAAAGGCAGATAGTGCAGGTGCAGACCGAGATCGGTCAGTCGGGACTCGTAGTCGACGCCGTCAGCCGCGCCGGAGTCGGGTGCCCGACCACAGAGCACGTGGATCTCACAGCCGGCGGCGGCGAGGCGGATCAATCGCCGCCGCAGCAGCAGCCAGGTGATTCGGTCGGTGGGCACCACATGGGCGACACGCAGCACGCCTACGCCAGTCCGGCCTGTGCCCATACCTTCGAGAGTGCGGTCCCGGTGGCAGCGCAGGCGGCGTCGGCATCCATGTCGCGTACGGTCTGACTGAAAGGCTCCACCATCACCGGACCGTCGTAGCCGATCTGCTTCAACGACCCGAGGAAGGTGGCGATATCTATCACCCCCGTCTCACCGGGGAGACAGCGGCGATTGTCAAGCTGTTCGTCCACCGCCCCCTCGGGCGCGTCGTTGACGTGCACATCCACCACCTGTTCGGGCGACAGACGCTGCAGATGGGACGCGTCCTCGTGCGCCGTGTACCAATGCCAGGCGTCGAGCAGATAGCCGCAGTTGTCACCCACGGCGGCGCACAGATCGCTCATCTGGTCCATCGTGTGGACGAACTCGTGCTTCTTGCCGTCGCGGCTCGTCTTCGGTCCCACGTATTCCAGACCCAGGCGGATGTCGTGAGCGGCCAGGATCGCGGCCGCCGGCTGCAGGCGACGGGCGTGAAAGGCCAGGTTGTCGGCGAAATTCAACTCGTCAGACGCCGGCGTGATCCAGGTCGCAGTACGCTTCACGTCAAGTCCGACGGCCGTCTCGGCCAACGCCGGCAGTGCTGCCAGGTCCTGCTCAAAAGCGGCTTCATCAGAGCGGAAGTCGAGGGGGAATCCGAAGGCGGACAGTCTCACTCCTGCCGCCTCCGACAACTCCCGCACTTGCGATACTCCCAGCTCGTGCGCCTCGCCGATGCCGAAGTGGTAGCCGGCGAATCCATGTTTGGCCGCCAGGGAGAGGCCCTGCTGCAAACCGTCGACCTTGACGCCGATGGCGCCTGGGCTCAGTGAAGTGAACATGATATCTCCATGCCGTCAGACGGCGACATTGTTCTGAGGTTTGCCTTCGAGAAAGGCGATGACGTTGTCTACGGCACCGCCATTGAGCAGATCGACCCCCTCGGGAGTCTGGTCTGCCGCGTGCGGCGTGAGGACCGCCTGTTCACAGTGCTTGATCGGATGATCGGCCTCGAAGGGTTCGTCGGCGAACACGTCCAGGCCGGCGCCGCCCAGGTGTCCGCCCTCGAGAGCCACGGCGAGGGCGTCGAGATCGACCACGGGACCCCGCGCGCCATTGAGCAGAACAGCTTCGGGTTTCATAGCCGCCAGTTGCGCCGCGCCGATGAGATGACGCGTGTCCTCGGTGAGAGCCACGTGCAGGCTCACGTAGTCGGACTCGGCCAGCAGATCCTCCAGGTCAACGAAGCGCACACCCAATTGTGCCGCCCGTTCGGAGGATGGATGGAATGTCCAGGCGATCACTTCCATGCCCATCGCCTTGCCCAGGCGCGCCATCTCGGCACCGATATTGCCGGTACCCACGATGCCGAGGACCTTGCCCTGCACACCGAGGTTCATGCGGCGAGTCCACCTGTGGTCACGGATCTCGGCAGTCTGGAAAGCGGCCCGCTTGGCGACGGTGAACAGCAGGCCGAACATATGCTCGGCAACCACGGGCGCCGTCCGACCTGGCTGATTCGACACGACCACACCCAGCTGGCATGCCGCTGCCAGGTCGATCATGTCCGTACCGATGGAACAAGTCGTGATCATGCGCAGGTCGGAAAGGCTGCGCAGCTCCTCTTCTCGCCAGGTGACGGAGCCGCGGGAGTTGATGACCACCTCGAAACCCCTTGCCCGCTCGATCTGCTCGGCCTTGTCGGCGGGACGGGTCGAATGCAAGGTGACGTCGCCGTAAGCCTGCAGGCGCTCGAGTTGCGGCGATCCGGCGATCTGCGGCGGATCGTCACCGGGCACAAGGATGTTGGCACGGTCGGACATCGGTTGGCCGGTTCTCTCTGGTAGACGGACTGTGGCAGGGCTATGTTAGGCGCTGACAGCCCGTTGATAAAGTCGCTCTGCTGGCGAGGCCGAGGCATTTCGGGGGCGCGCAGGCACCGGTCGAAAGGACCGGCCGCAGCCCAGATGGGCTCTATCAACAAGCTGTTAAGGAGCGTAAGGAACGGGCAGCGCTTCAACCTGTCAAAGAGACGAGCCCTCGCCGACATGACTCGACAACTGATCGCCACGGCACCCGGGCAGGTGGCCTTCGACGATGTCTCCCTGCCTGCGCCGACGCCGACACAGGTGCGGGTTCGGAGTTGCTGGGGGGCAGCCAAACACGGGACCGAAATGGCCCTGTTCAAGGGATACGCCGGACCGCGAGGCGGGTACGACGCGGACCTGCAGCTGTTTGATGGCGAACGTGACATGGTCCGCTATCCGTCGCCGCTGGGAAACATGTGTGTCGGCGAGGCCACCGAAGTCGGCGCCCTCGTGTCTGACATCGGTGTCGGCGATATCGTCTTCGCCCACGGTCCCCTGCGGCAGGCACACGTGTGGGAATCAGCGCGGGTTCGGCCCCTGCCTGCAGGCGTACCCTGGCAGGCGGCGGTCTGCCTGGATCCGGCCAACTTCGCTCTCGGAGCGGTTCGTGATGGCCATGTGCGGGTCGGCGATGGCGTCGCCGTCTTCGGCCTGGGCGCCATCGGACTGCTGGCGCTGCAGTTGGCCCGACATGCCGGTGCCCATCCCGTCATCGGCATCGACCCGATCCGGCTTCGACGTGACGCCGCCACCGAATGCGGCGCCCACCTGGTCCTCGACCCCACCGAGTGTGACGCCGGCAGGGAGATTCGCCTGGCCACCGACCGTCGGGGGGCTGATATCTGCATCGAATACAGTGGTCACCATCTCGCTCTCCAGCATGCTTTGAGAGGCGTCGCCTATCTCGGTACCGTTGTGGCGGGTGCCTGGCCCGGAGCCTACCCTGCAGGGCTCGACTTCGGCGCCGAGGCGCACTTCAACCGGCCCTCGATCGTCTTCTCCCGCGCCTGCTCCGAGCCGAATCCGGAGCATCCGAACTGGAACGAGTCCCGCCTCCTCGAGGTCGCCTGGAGACTGCTGTGCGACAGCACGTTGCGCTGCGAGCCGATCGTACATCCCGTCGTTTCCTTTGATTCGTTGTTGACCGAATACCCGAAAATCGCTGACGAACCCGAGAGCAACGTCAAGCTCGGCGTCCGCTTCGACTGAGAGGAAGCCGTGGACCTGCTGTTCAACACGATCATGCTCGAACCCAACCGCTGGACTCCCGACCACCGCCTCAGCTGGCCTCTGGAGGATCTGCTGGAACCGATCGACGAGGCGGGCTTCAAGCATCTGGAGCTATGGGGGTACCATGTGGATGGCCTGGACGACGAGGCGGTGGCCGCCCTTGCCGAGGGTCTGGCGGCACGGTCGATGCGCGCCCTCGGCGTCGGGGCCTACCCTTGCTTCCACCTGGAGGGCGCCGAGGACATTGCGGAGGCGGCCCGGCTCGAGCGCATGGTCTCGGTAAGCGCCGCGTTGGGGTCAAGGATCTTCAAGATCTTTCCGGGACGCGTCGCCAGCGACAGTGCCGATGCGGCAACGTGGACTCGGACCGTCGATCGCCTGAGGACCCTTGGCCAGCGGGTCACAGCCGAGGACATGATGCTGACCCTCGAGACGCATGGCGGCACGTTGTGCGACAGCCTCGACAGTACCCTCCGACTCCTGGACGATCTGGCGGACTGCGCTGATGTCGGGGTCTGTCTGCAGCCCTACACCGATGACGACACCGATCAGACCATCGCCACCTTCGATGCCCTGGGGGATCGGGTCCGCCACCTGCACCTGCAGAACCGTGACACCCACAGGACCATGACGTTGCTGGCGGAGGGAGATTGGACCGACTACCGCCGTTATCTGCCGCACGTGGTCTCCGCCGGGTTCGACGGCGCTCTCTGTATCGAGTTCACCGCGGGTATCGTGCCGCAGGAAGGCGCCACCTTCGATCTCACGACGGTCCTCGGGAACGCCATGCTCGACCGCCGCTTCGTCGAATCTCAGTGGCACGGGTCCGAGCGCTGAACTGACTCTCGGCCGGTCGGGAATTGCTCCATCTGCTTGATTCCGATAGATTTACAGGCGCAGGAAGCCTGTCGGACAGGCTCCTGAGGACCCTCGGGTCGTCGCGTGATCTCCCCCCATGCCGACGCACTCGCTCCCCGAACTCGTCGTGAGTATGTGCAGTGAGCGTCGATCTCTCCCGCCCCGAATACTACATCAACCGCGAGCTCTCCTGGCTCGACTTCAACCGGCGCGTCCTCGAGGAGGCCCGTGACAGGGACAACCCACTGCTTGAGCGTGTGCGCTTCCTGGGCATCGTCGCCAGTATCCTCGACGAGTTCTTCGAGGTCCGCGTCGCCGGCCTTCTGCAGGTCAGCGAGAGCGGCGTCGCCAGTACCGGTGCGGACCGCCTGACGCCTGACGAACAGCTTGTGGCCATCGCCCGGACGACGCATGACCTGGTGGATGCCCAGTACCGCTGCTGGAACGAGGAGCTGCTGCCGGCGCTGGCGGCGGAGCGGATCCACCTGCTCGAGGTAGATGATCTGCAGGGCGAACACCTGGCGTTCATCCGTCGGTACTGGCGTGGTGAGCTCGAACCGATCCTCACGCCGATGGTCATCGATCCGGCCCATCCCTTCCCGAGAGTGCTCAACAAGGCGCTGTGCATCGGCGTCCTGCTGCAGCAAGACGGGCATACCGTTCTGGGAGTGGTGACGGTTCCCCGGGTTCTGCCCCGAATCCTGCGCCTGCCCGACGCCGAGGATGGCTCGGTGCGGATGGTCACCCTCTCCGGCATCGTCGCGCAGTTCCTGAGCGAGCTGTTCGAAGGCTACGAGGTTACCGGACACGCGGCGTTCCGCGTGACGCGCAACTCCGAGCTTTACGTCAACGAGGAAGAGGCGGACAACCTCCTGGAGGAGATCGCCGAGTCCTTGGAAAACCGCCGCAAAGGGGACGTGGTCCGACTCGAAATCGAGGACCGCGCGCCGCCGCGCCTCGTGCGGTTCCTGACCACCCAGTTCGAAGTGGATGAGGATCGGCTCTACCGCGCCGATGGGCCGGTCAACCTGAACCGCATCAGCACGATCTACGACCTGGTGCAGCGACCCGAACTGAAAGATCGCCCCTTCTCACCGGCCGAAGTGAATCTTCCTTCCGAGCCGGATGCCTTCTTCGAGTCGTTGCGCGAGGGTGATGTCATGCTGCATCACCCGTACGAGTCCTTCAGCACCGTCATCGACTTCATCCGCATGGCGGTGCTCGATCCGCGGGTGCTGGCCATCAAGCAGACCCTCTACCGCACGGGAGAGGACTCGCAGGTGGTGGAGGCGCTGATCGACGCGGCTGACCAGGGCAAGGAAGTCACAGTCCTGGTGGAGTTGAAGGCTCGCTTCGATGAGGCCTCCAACATCGAGTGGGCCAAGCAACTCGAAGAGAGTGGCGTGCACGTCGTCTACGGGCTGGTGGGTATGAAAACCCACTGCAAGCTGTCCATGCTCGTACGCCGGGACGAGGATCGTCTGCGGCGCTATGTCCACCTGGGAACGGGAAACTACAACCATCAGACGGCGCGATTCTATACCGACATAGGAGTTCTCACGTCTCGCGATGACATGACTCGCGAGGTGGCCGAAGTCTTCAACCTGCTCACGGCTCGTTCCGCTGAAACCTTCGGTACGCTGCTGGTGGCGCCGACGACTCTGATGTCGGGTATGCTGCAGCGCATCGATGGCGAAATCGAACATGCCCGCGCCGGCCGCCCGGCAGCTATCGTGGCCAAGATGAACGGCTTGGTGGATCCCAAGATCATCCGGGCTCTGTATCGGGCGTCCATGGCCGGCGTCGAAATCGATCTCATCGTGCGCGGCATCTGTAGTCTGCGTCCGGGGCTTCTCGGTATCTCCGAGAGGATCCGCGTGACGAGCATCATCGGCTGCTATCTGGAGCACAGTCGGGTATTCTACTTCGCCAACGGGGGCGACCCGGAGATCTGGTGTAGCAGCGCCGACTGGATGAACCGGAATCTGCGCAACCGCGTCGAAGTCGCGTTCCCTGTCCAAGACGACAGGATCAAGGCACGAATCCACCATTTCCTGCAGTTGTGCCTGGCCGACCGTGTGAAGGCCCGCATCTGCCAGTCTGACGGGAGCTACGTCCGCCTCGAGCCATCGGGCGGCGAACCCGCGATTTCGTTGCAGAACGTGCTGATGGAAATCGCTATGGGGAATCCACCGGAATTGCAGTTGGCCCCTCTCCCCGGCTGGAATGGCACCGGCAGCAACGACGTTCCCGCTGTGACCATGGATTCGCTGCGGCGGGCATGACAGTGCCACCGAAGGGTGACAGTATCCGCGCCCAGCTGAGCAGCCTCGACTCTCCCCTGTACGACGACGTGCCGCGGATCGGTATCGTGCTGGCCGCCGGCCACGGTACCCGGATCCGCTCCGACACCTCCAAGATGCTGCACGAGATCTGGGGACGCCCCACGGTCGAGCGTGTCGCCGATGCCCTCTGCGACGGTCTCGACAGTACCAATCAGATTCTCGTCGTCGGCATCAAGGCTGAGCAGGTTGCGGCCACGGTGGGGGCCCGTCCCGGACGCCGCTTCGCCTATCAGGAGAATCCCGTCCTCGGACTGCCGGCAGGCACGGGCGACGCGGTGCATGTTGCTCTCGAGCAGTTCGACCCCCTGCCTGATGGTAGGGATCGGCACATATACATCGTCCCAGGCGATATGGGGCTTCTTACCGAGCTCGTGGTCGCCGAGTTTCGTCGTGCCTTCGAGGTCCGGCCATGTGACATGATGGTTCTCACCGGCGGCTACGAGGGCCCCACCGAGCAGAACTACTATGGCCGGATCGTGCGCGTTCCCGAAGCGGACGTTGCCGGCGCCTCCACGGGAGACGACGCGGGGTTCGTGATCGCTATCAAGGAGCACAAGGACATCCTTGGTCTGGGCGATGACGACGCCGTCGAGACACTGACCTACAAGGCCGCCCGGTTCGCCTTCACCCGCCGTCAGTTGCTGGAAACCCAGGAGATCAACACCCTCGTCGTCGCCTTTCGTGAGTCCGCACTGCGCGCCCACATCGGTGCTATGAATACCGACAACGTGCAGGGCGAGCTGATGCTCACAGACCTCGTGGAGATCTTCAACGGCAACGGCCTCGACGTTCGTGCCGTCGCCGCCGCCGACGAGGAGGAGATCCTCGGTTTCAACGTCAAGAGTGTGTGGCGACAGATGGAGTCCATCGCCAGGCGGCGAGCCTATCATCGGCTGATGGATATCGTCACCATCGTCGACGAGGAAGACTTCTACCTGGCTGACGAGGTGATCGACCAGATCATCGCCCTGGACAAGGACCGTGGCCCCCTCGACATCGTCGTCGGCAAGGGGGTCCACCTCGGCCCCGGGGTAAGCCTGGACCGCCGCGTTCAGCTCCATGATCGATGTGAACTGCGGGGCACGATCGCTCTTGGAGAGGGAGTGGACATCGGCCCGGGTGCCCGATTGAGTACCCACCGGGGCCAGCAGATGGTCCTCGAACCCGGCGTCGAAGTGCTGGCACGCAGCGTCCTGAAGGGAAATCTGCGAATCGGCGTGGACAGCCGTATCGAGTCCGGGGTGATCATGACGGGCAGCGACGAACACCCCATGCGCGTCGGCCGGGACGTTACCGTGAAAGGCACTACGTACGTCTACGGCTGCCGCATCGACGATGGCGTCATGATCGAGCACAGCGTCATAAAATGCCGACACGTGCAATGCCGCACGCGGATCGATGGTGGCGTTCAGCCGGTGCGCTACGTTATCCCTCAGCCTGAAGGTCTCGACTCCATCGCCCCCTTGGGCGAGTAGCCTTTGGTTGGCTATGGCCGGCGCTGGGTCTGATGCGCACATTATGTAGTCTGCTTTCGCCTGGACTGCTCTACAGCGCCCCGACACTACGACCATCGAACTGATTGCACTTGCCCAACCGACCTGTGGATCCGGCCGTCTCCGGGTATCATCTGACCCACCTCAAGCAACTGGAAGCCGAGAGCATCCACATCATGCGCGAGGTGGCGTCCGAGTTCCACAACCCGGTCATGCTCTACTCGGTAGGCAAAGACTCGTCGGTGATGGTGCGCCTGGCGCAGAAGGCGTTTTACCCTGCCAGGCCCCCCTTCCCGCTGATGCACGTGGATACCACCTGGAAATTCAGCGAGATGATCGACTTCCGTGAGAATTATGCACGGAAGGAGCTGGGTCTGGATGTGATCGTCTACATCAACGAGGAGGGTCAGAAGCACGACATCCACCCTCTCGACGACAGCGAGAAGCACACCGAATTGATGAAGACGGACGCCCTGAAGCAGGCCCTCGACAAGTATGGCTTCGACGCCGCCTTCGGCGGGGCCAGACGCGACGAAGAAAAATCCCGCGCCAAGGAGCGCGTCTTCTCCTTCCGTGACCAGCATCATCGCTGGGATCCGAAGAACCAGCGTCCCGAACTGTGGAACATCTACAACACTCGAGCCAACAAAGGTGAGAGCATCCGGGTTTTTCCCCTGTCGAACTGGACCGAGCTCGACGTCTGGCAGTACATCCACCTCGAGCAGATCCCCATCGTGCCCCTCTACTTCGCCGCCGAGCGCCCGGTTGTCCATCGCCACGGGGAGAAGATCCTCGTCGATGACGATCGCCTGCAGCTCGAGCCGGGGGAAGAACCCGAGATGCGCCGTGTCCGCTTCCGCACGCTGGGGTGCTACCCGTTGTCCGGTGCCGTCGACTCGTCTGCCACAACCTTGCCGCTGATCATCCAGGAGATGCTGCTGTCCACCACCTCCGAACGTCAGGGCCGGGTCATCGACCAGGATGAGGGTGGTGCCGGCATGGAAGAGAAGAAGAAACGCGGGTACTTTTGACACACCAGTCCGACCTCATCGCCGACGACATCGACGCGTACCTGGCGCAACATGAGCAGAAGGAGTTGCTGCGGTTCCTCACATGTGGCAGCGTCGATGATGGGAAGAGCACCCTCATCGGCCGCCTGTTCTACGACGCCAAGCTGATCTACGAAGACACACTGAAGACGCTGGAGCAGGATTCTGCCGCCATTGGTACAACGGGCGGCGATTTCGATCCTGCCCTGTTCACCGATGGCCTCAAGGCCGAACGGGAACAGGGCATCACCATCGATGTCGCCTACCGCTACTTTTCGACGACACGGCGGAAGTTCATCATCGCCGACACGCCTGGCCACGAACAGTACACGCGAAACATGGCCACAGGTGCTTCGACGTCGGACCTGGCCATCATCCTCATCGATGCACGGCACGGTGTGGTCACCCAGACCCGACGACACAGCTTTATCGTCTCCCTGCTGGGCATCAAGCACGTCCTCGTCGCGGTCAACAAGATGGATCTGGTCAACTTCGATGAGCAGGTCTTCGACCGGATCCGGGCCGACTACCGCGATTTCGCCGCCCGCCTCGAACTGCCCGATCTGCACTTCATGCCGATCTCGGCGCTGCTGGGCGACAACATCGTCGATCCCAGCACGAATATGCCGTGGTTCGAAGGTCCGACGCTGATGCGATTCCTCGATACGATCTACATCGGCTCCGACCGCAACCTCGAAGACTTCCGCTTCCCGGTGCAGTTCGTCAACCGGCCCAACCTCGACTTCCGTGGTTTCTGCGGCACCATCGCTTCGGGGATCGTCCGGCAAGGGGACGAGGTGATGGCCCTGCCCTCTCGCCGGACGAGCCGGATCAAGTCGATCGTCACCTTTGACGGCGAACTGGAGGAGGCCTGCTCGCAGCAGTCGGTCACTCTCACTCTCGACGACGAGATCGACGTCAGCCGCGGCGACATGATCGTCCGCCCTGGTAATGTGCCGCGGCTGGAGCAGAGATTCGACGCCATGGTCGTGTGGATGCACGACGAGCAGATGGTTCCGGGCAAGACCTATCTGTTCAAGCAGGCCGCCAAGAGCGTCACCGGGACCATCAGCACGCTGCGTTACCAGGTCGACGTGAACAGCCTGCACCGACAGGACACGCCGACTCTCAGCCTGAACGAGATCGGCCGCTGCAACGTCTCCTTGAGCGAGCCGGTCTGTTTTGACAGTTACCGGCGCAACCGGACATCCGGCGCCTTCATCATCGTCGATCGCATCACCAATGCCACGCTGGCGGCTGGTATGATCGTCGATCGCACCACGGGCGACGATCGCCGCGACCACTGGGACGACGAACCGCTGTCGGAGAGTCTGCAGACCGAGTCGAGCCATGTTACGGCGGATGAGCGCCAGGCGCGGTACGGGCAACGGGGGGCGACGATCCTGCTGACGGGACTGACGGGATCGGGCAAGACCACGATTGCCTACGCGCTGGAACGCCGGTTGTTCGAGATGGGTCGGGCGGCCACGGTGCTGGATGGCCAGAACATGCGGCAGGGGATCAGCAGGGATCTGGGCTTCACCGCTGAGGACCGCTCGGAGAATCTTCGCCGCAGCGCTGAAGTGGCGCGGTTGATCAATGAGGCGGGGCTGATCTGCATTGGCGCTTTCGTCGCCCCCAGCGAGCAGGTGCGAAGAAAGGCAGCACAGGTCATCGGCGAGGACCGCTTCCTCGTCGTGCATCTGGCGGCACCGGTCCCGGTATGCCGGGAACGCGACACCGAGGGCTGGTATGAACGTGCCGACAGTGGCGAGATCGCCAACTTCCCCGGTGTCTCCTCAGCCTATGAGGAACCGTCAGCCCCCGATCTCAGTCTGCCCACCCACGAGTGGCCCGTGTCCAGATGTGTGGAGGCCATCTTGAAAATGCTCGAAGACAGGGACATCGCCTCGTAGCCAGGAGGCGACCGCTACCGAAGTGCCTGGACGTGCTCTTTGCGAATCTTGCAGACCATCGTGTACGCAGGGTCGAAGATGTTCCCCAGGTCGTAGGCCACCGTCTGTCCCAACAGCTGGTGTGCTGCCCGTGCGCTGAGACCGTGGTCCGACTGCAGCCAGCCCAGCATCTCCGTGGTGGCATGCTGCACGCACTGGTCCAGGGGTCGAGCGTTACCCACCGTCATGAGCCAGTCGGCATCTTCGGCGCGAGGCCAGCGGGCGGATGAATCCTTCACCACATCCACGGTAAAGCGGACGCTGAAGGAGATCTCTACACCCGTGCCGACGATCTCACCGTCGCCCTGCACGGCGTGGC
This sequence comes from Gemmatimonadaceae bacterium, assembly GCA_002726335.1. Next base: position 50,319 of record PBSR01000214.1, on the reverse strand, counting down.
CGTCGCCGATGTGGAACAGAGCCCCGGGGGCGGACACGGGGAAATACACCTTGGTGCCCTGGCGAAAGCCACGGTAGTCCATGTTGCCGCCGTGGGTTGAGGAGGTGGCGGTAGAGATCGCCTGCCGACCCGGGGGGGCCACGCCGAAACAGCCCACCATCGGGTCCAGCGTCAGCTGGAGTCCTGACAGGGGTCCTTCCGGTTCGGCCAGATGGACCGTGCCCGCCTCGACGTCCACAGCCCAGCGGAAGAAGGGCGCGCCGTCGAAGGTCGGACAGTTTGCCAGATCATCATCGAAGGTCGGCCGATACCCGGGGTCCAGCACGTTCGGCGCCACTTCGCAGCCGGTAAAACCCCAGGACCGGTTCGGCGTCAACTCGTCGAGGGTCACCACCAGCGCGTCTCCGGGTTCAGCTCCCCTCACGTAGAACGGCCCGGTCTGCGGATTGCCCCGCTGCGCGACGCGCTCCCCGGCGTGATCCTGTCCCCGTGCGTCTACCGTGGTGGTCACCACCGTGTCGCCGGGATCGATCTCCAGCACCGGATCGTGCCAGCCCAGTGTATTGTGGTAGTGGGTCGGCGTGAACTCGTGATGCGCCATTGGCTAGGCTTTGCCGGAAATCGTCACTTCGCGGCCACTGCGACCGGACTCGAAAACGGCGTTGATGATCTCTACGGCGTGCCGGGCGCTGTCCAGCGTGATCATCGGCTCGCGGTCCTGCTGGACCGCTTCCACCATGTCGATGACGATCTGCGTGTGGCCATCGAAGCTGACCGCCATGGGATCGGCCGCGCCGCTGGCCTTCGCCGCTTTCTTCTCGCCGAAGCGTGCCAGCATGTCCGCCTCCTGGCCGCCGTCTTCGTCGGCCAGCAGCTTCCAACTCTCCAACGTTCCCTCCCGCTTTACGAAGGAGCCCTCGCTGCCATAGATGGTGATACGCTGGTCGTGTCCGGGATACGCACAGGTCGTGGTGTAGAGCGTGCCCAGCGCCCCCGACTCGAAGCGGAGCAAGGCGACGGACTGATCCTCGGCCTCGATCTCGTGGTTGAAGACACCGAACATGCCCATCACCGAATGCACTCGGCCGGCAAGCCACTGGAGCAGGTCCACGGTGTGCACGCCCTGGTTCATCAGCGATCCCCCACCATCCATGCCCCAGGTTCCCTTCCACGCCCCGTGCGCACCGTCATAATAGGATTGCTTGCGGTACCAGGGCAGATGTCCGTGAACGCCGATGAGCCGTCCGAGTCGTCCGGCCTGCACGGCCTCGCGGATCTCGATGTTGAGGGGGTCCAGTCGCGACTGAAAGACACCCGCCGCCTTGACCCCGGCCTGGTCGATGGCCGCGATCAGCTCGTCGACCCGCGGGGCCGTGATATCGGCTGGCTTCTCGACGATCATGTGCTTGCCGGCGGCGGCGACCTGCAGCCCGACCTCCGTGTGGGAGCCGGAGGGCGTGGCCACATTGACGACGTCGATGTCATCGTTGGCCAGCAGGTCGGAAAGATCTGTGTACGACGTGCAGCCGTATTCCTCGGCCACAGGGTTCAACCGCTCCTCGTCGACGTCACAGACGGCGACAAGAGTCGCCTTCGGAGCGCGCTGGATCGCCTTGCAGTGATGCTTGCCCATTCCCAGGCCGACGACAGCGAATCCAGTTTCACCAGACATACAGAAATGCCTCTCCTTCGGATCAGAATGCGTCGAAAATCTTCGTCTCACCGTCGTCGCCACGGAAACAGCCGTTGATGACCGGCGCCGGCGACTCGCCGAAGAGCTTGTTGGCACGCCCGACTGTAGCCAGGTACTTGCGCCCCGTCTGCAGCGCCTCCGTGTCCTCTTCCTCGGACTTCTTCCTTGCGGCCGACGCCAGCCGTTGTGGTTTGTACTCGATCAGCTGAAACAGGTCGACCCAGGTGCCATCCTCGAAGTCTGCCACATAATGCAGTTGGCCGGCGTCGTCGACTCGCACATAGAGGTCCTTCAGGTTGGCGTTGCCCGCCACCTTGTCGAGACTGATCACGGTCAGGGCCAGGCGGGGATTGTCCTGGTGACGTCGGCGCTCAGGTTGAAACTTGAAGCAACTCACCATCAACTCGCGCAGATTGTTGATAATCTCCGGAACCACCTTCTCGGGGCCGTGCGCCGCCTCCATCACCGCCCACGCCTGGTTGCACACGTACTTGGCGGCGGCGTCGAAAATATCACCCAGCTCGCCTGATTTGAGCAGGTCCGGGGGGACTTCGGTACTTTCACTGCTGGCTTCCACGTCGTCGAATGCCAGTGGCTGTTCGGAGAAATAGGCCTTGAGGGTATCGACCGATCCGGCGTGGCCACCATCGACCAGCCCTTTGACATACTCGCGGCTGCGTTCGTGGATGTGCTCAACCAGAGAGGCAGCCTCGAAGGAGCCCAACATGGCCACCGTGTCGACGTCGGCCTTCTCTCGCGCCTGATTCAGGATGTCACGGTCTGTCAGATCCGTGACCTGCCGTAGCGCCCCTTCGTAATAGACCGTGGTGGCCTCACGCGAGTATTGCTCGCCGTGGTCCTCGCCCATCTTCGTGTTGACCCGCAGGGCTTCCAGACGCACGAGGGCCCCGGCCGCGTGATCGAGAACCTTCGCCAGCGGCGCCATGGGCCGGGCGTCGGGCTGCAACTCCCGGTTGGAGTTGTTCACCGTATTGAGCAGCCCCGTCGCCTCGAGCATGAAGTTGCGCTCTTTCTGCAGGGCCTTGTCGGGAACCGACAGGAGATTCTTCAACGGCAGGTACTGTGCCGCCATACGGATGGCGTTGTACGCTTTGAAAGTGTCTGTGTTCTCTTTTGCCAGGGTCCGCGCCAGTAGCTGTACATCGATAGTGGCGGAGGGGTCGACAAACAGACTCCACACGCTCTGATCGAGCTTCTCCACCGTCGCCAACTGGGCACAGACCTGCTTGGCTCGTTCGCTGAACTCTGGAAAGCTGACCTCGGCGACATCGACGAAGTCGGTGGGCTCGATCTCGACGTCCCCCGCCTTGGCCATGTCGACACGGGCTGATTCACCGCCGTCTTTACGTGGCCCCGGCGAAGAGGTAGGGCCCGTGGCTGGCGCACCCTCACCGCCAGCGGCAGCACCGCCCCCCTTGATGACGGTGGCTCCGCCGCCATTCTTGGCCCCACCACCACCACCACCACCACCACCGCCTCCACTCTTGGCCCCGCCACCGCCTCCACCGCCTCCGGCAGCCGGCGCCGCCGGAGCGGCTCTGGCCGCCAGAGTGGGGCGATTCTTGCCGGCGTTCCGGGCCGCCTCCAGGCGCCGGGCGATATTCTGTGCCTCTTCCATCGATGGAATGGCCGCACGCATAGGATCGAAGACGGCGGCCACCTTGAGCCGCTCTTGCAGCGCTTCGTCCCCCCCATCCTCGTCCTCGTCTGACGCCTCCTCGCCCTCCTCGCCGTTGTCGGCGGAAGTCGGAGCCCCAGCCTCGGCTTCATAGATGGCGTGCAGTGCCGTCTTGAACTTCAGCAGGGAGACGTCGATGGGATTGTCATCGTCGTCGTCATCATCATCGTCGTCGTCGTCGATACCGTTCCCGGCCTCCAGGGGAGTGGCCGTCGGATCGATGAACGGATCGTGCAGGAATTGGCGAACAGCAGTGGCATAGTCCTCGTCTCCGAGGGCCTTCAACGCCAGTCTTGCCACCTGAGAGATGGTGGCCTTGCCATCGACGACGGGCTTGAGCACGCCAGTGAGGGAGATGCTCTCGCCCTTTACGACCTTGGCTATGATGACCAGGGCACAGACATCGGCCAGATAGCGCTCGATGTGTGCGCTCTGCCTTGTCGTTGCGGGCAGCCGGGTGGCGACGCCCTTGTACAGCTTGAGCAACGCGCTCTTGATTTTCCCCTTGGTCAGGCGCTCGTCTTCGAGGTTGAACAGGAAAGTGATGAAGTGAAGGACCTTGGCGCACTCGTCCTTGAACTCATAGATGTCGAGCTCCGGACGACCGGACCGCAACTGCAGGATGTAGGGAATCTCCGGCACTTTGCGGTTGGCGATCATGATGGGGTGGCAGATCTCCTCCCACACATCGATCGCGTCATCGGGGTGCATTTCGAGCAGATTGCACCACTGCCGCCAGGTGGTGGCCGGAATGCGGCTCTCGTTCTGGAGCCGCGCCAGTCCGTCGCTGAGGGATTTTCCCATGAGTTTTTTTGGACGCGTGCCGGAGGTAAGCGGATGGGTAAGAAGCTATAGAATATAGGCTTAGCCGCTACCCCGGAACAGCGGGAGAACCGGCTACTCCACGGGATATCTCAGGAAAGACAGATAGGCGAGCATGAAGAAGGCGACGTTCCACAGCCCCAGCAGCAGGAGGTCGCCGTAGACCTCAGACAGCCGCTCACCCACGGGCATGGGGGCAAAACCGAAGCGCGGTGCGTCGCTCAGATCGAGATTATTGAACTGCGCCATGTCCCCTGAGTTGATGGAGACACTCCCGTCACCGGATCGCTGACGCTCCAGAAACTCGCGCCACGCTTTCTGCTTCTCCTCACTGTATTCCTGCCAGGAGCCGCTGAATGCTTTCAACGCCTCAATGTAGGCCTCTTCCTGGGCGATGCCGGCGCCGGCCAGATCAAAGGCGGCCATGTTGAAGGACGTCAGCGGCGAAACTCGCGCAACGATGCCGGACAGTCGAGTCTGCGCGTTGACCTGGGTCAGGAAACTGTCTTCGATCTTCTGGACCTCCGCCTCGAAGTCCTCGCGCATCTCGCGCTGAAGCTCCTGAAACCCTTCGTCCTGCCAGATGTCCTCGGTACCCAGGCGTTCCTGTTCCTGCTTGACGATCTGCTGGAACCTGTCGCTCAGTTCCCGCTGCATGGCCTGCTTCTCCCGGTCCACCTCGTCCCGCGAAGGAATCGAAACGAACTGGCCGACGGCGTACGGGGCCATGTTCGGAATGGCGAGGATCAGGGCCACCCACACGAGCACCAGAACGGTGATCGACGTGGAGGCCAGACGGGTCCGGCAGGAGACAAACAGACCCAGGCTGTAGATGGCGGCGAGGTACATCAGAGCGAGGACGAGAAGGGCGACGATGGCCAGTAAACTGTCGGTGTTGGGCTGCACTTCGGGAAACAGCAGCGAGAGGATGAGGGCCAGAACGAAGGAGACAACGAAGGGGGCGATCAGCGCCAGGTAGCCGCCGATCCACTTGCCCAGAAGAACCACATCGCGCGGCGCGGAGTACGACATCAGCAGTTTCAACACACCTGTCTCGGCTTCACCTGAGACCGCATCGTAGCTGAAGGCCAGGGCCAGCAGGCTCATGATGATGCCGACGATGAAGACGAAGTCCACCGCCGGAAACAGGGGCAACACCGGGTTCTGCTCCCACCCCTCGGGAAAGTCGAGTCGATTTCCGGGCTGCACCCGCACGCTCTCCGTCAGCTCCTTCGAGAGACCGCGAACGAGGGTGTTCATCAGGTTCAACGGCCGGTCGACGGTGACTCCCTGAGACAGGCTCCAGATTTGCGTCCGTTGCTGCAGTTCGTTGCGGTGCATGACCTTGTTCATGTTGTAGGTCGACATCGCCTCGCGGTAGTCCCGGGTAAGGACGATGGAACTCAACAGAAACACGAGCAGGCATACCCCGCAGGCGATGGCAAAGCGCAGGGAGAGCAGCTGGTCGAGCAGTTCTTTGCGGACGATGTGCAGCAGCATATCTGGGTTTTGTGCCCTGAGGCTCTAGGTAACGTCGAAGCGGGCGCTCCGGCGAGATCCCGCTTCCGTGCACAGAACTGAGAGAACGGCAGGCATTGTGTGTCTCTCCGCGGTCACGTGACGTCGTAGCGCAGGAAGAACACGTACGACAGCATAAAAAACAGGACGTTGAAAACAGTGAGCAGGAGGATGTCGAAAAGGGCGGCATCGAAGGCTTCGGTGGCACCCTCGCGGAAGACCTGCAGACGCGGCACGGCATCGGCGTCGAACCAGCCTCCCGGGACTTGCGGTCCCTCCCGCGTGAAGGTGATCGAGCCATCCCGGTAGGCTCTCATCTCGAGCTCTCGGTGACCCTCCTGGAAGCGCTCGACAGCGGCCGAAAAATGCGCAAACAGGGAGGGGCCTGTGCCGGACAGACGGGTCACGGCGAACAGATAGCTGGCTGAGGGTGACAGGCGCGCCAGATTCTGACTGAGGGAGATCTGACTCGACATACGATCCTTGTAGAAATCCTCCAGCTTCCGCTTGCGCTGCTCCGCCTCCTGCTGGATACGTTCACTCTCCTCGGCGTCGCCGTAGACCTTGCGTTTACGGATTGCCTCCTGCAACAGTTGCGCCTCGCGCTCGATGGCGCGTTGCTCGGAATCGATCACCTGTCGGGGTGGCACCGGCGCTGTCAGCCGGGCGACGATGGGCGCCAGGTTGGGCACGACGAGGATCCAGCCGATCCACACCAGCAGGGACACCAGCAGCGCCGTGGCCGCCCTGTGCGTGATGGTGGAGATCATCAGTCCGAGGCTGAAGAACGCCGAGATGTAGAGGAACGACACACCGAGAATCACGGCGAAACGGGTGGCGTCGTCGCCGTCCAGCTCGATGGCCCCCGACATCGACAGGTACAGGTATCCGGCGACGACGGCGACGGCAAAGGGTGCTGCAATGGACAGATACCCACCCACCCACTTGGCCAGCAGGACGGTGTCACGCGGAACCGAATTCGACATCAGCAACTTCAGCGTACCCTGTTCCTTTTCGCCACACACCGAGTCGAACACAAACAGCAGTGCCAGGAGGCTGATGACGATGTTGACGACGTAGGCGAAGTCGGGCGCCTGAAATACATCGAACAGGATATTGCGTCCGAGACGATCGTCAGAGCTGCGCATGATGAAACGATTCTGCGAGGACACACGGGTGGGCAGGCTGCCCTCCAGGCCGCGGGCGAGCACGGCCAGGGTGGCCGGTCGGCGCAGGCCGGAGAAATCCTCCTGCCGCACCGCCTGAAACTGCTTGCCCGGATCCGGCATGGCCGACAGTTCCGCGAGCCGGTCGCGGAAACGTGCCTCCTCTTTCGTGTATCGCTCCATCCGGTCCCGGTGCTCGTTGCCCATGAGGAACACGGCGACGAGGACGAGGACGAAGAGCAGTCCGTACGTCACAGCGAAACGGAAACTCAGGATATTGTTGAGGATCTCCTTGCGGATCAGTCGCAGCAGCAATGTTCTATCCCTGGATCACTGAAAGTAGAGCAGGCTGAGAGCCTCGATGGAGCACACGCCACGACGTGCCCGGCGGCGGACCTCAGGCAGCCTGCTCGGCGGGCTGGCTCACATATTCGACGTAGACGGCCTCGAGATCGGCTTGTTCGAGTTCATCCCGCGTGAACGTCTTCACCAGGTCGCCGGCCACCATGATCCCCACGCGGTCGGCGATCTGCTTGGCGCGGAAGATGTCGTGCGTCGTCATCCAGATCGCCTTTTTCTCCTCGCGCAGGTCCTGCAGCAATTGCAGGAACTCGGCCCCGGACTTGGGATCGAGACCGGAGGTGGGCTCGTCGAGGAGGATGACCTCGGCGTTCTTCATGATGGCGATGGCGATTCCCAGCTTCTGCCGCATACCTTTTGAGAAGCCCTTCACGCGGCGCTCGAAGGCGTCACGCTGCAGACCGACGCGATCCATGACGTTTTCGTACTCGGCGTCCGTCACGTCCTTGCGGCCCCCAAGCTTGGTGAAGAATTCGAGATTCTGCCGAGCCGTGAAGTTGCCGTAGAGCATGACGTTTTCCGAGACGTAGGCCACATGCTTCTTGGCCTCGAGAGGATCCCTGGTGACGTCGATGCCGCAGATCTTCACCGTGCCGTTGGTGGGCTCGGTGAACCCCAGCGAGACCATGAGCGTCGTCGTCTTGCCGGCGCCGTTGGCGCCGAGCATGGTAAAGATCTCACCCGGTTCGATCGTCAGGGTAAGATTGTTGACGGCGTGCACATCGCCGTAGTGCTTGGACATGTCGAGGATCTCGAGCATGGGACGGCCTCCATAGGGGTCGGTTCGGGGTCTCTCACCGGTAACGGTGGCGGTGAAACATGGCCTGTGTCAAGAAGGTTCCTCGGATACAGGCCGACCGCGACGGTTTGCCTGCAGAGGCGGGTGCAAGCTCTCTTGACATGGTCCACCTGCGCCGGTTTTTTTCCTTCGACACCACTCACATACCGGAACTTGTTGATTTTGCTGACTTTGGCTGCTTCGAAGAAGCGCCTGACAACCCTCATCCCTGTGTCTTTCCTCGCGGCAGCCACACTGGTCGGCGCCGAGTCCGAGTCCATGGCGGAGACGGACAGTCTCGACCTGCAGCGCTGCCTCGACACAGCCATGTCACGCAATCGAGAGCTGATCCAGGCCCGCGAGCGCGTCGAGGAAGTGGAGGGAGACCGCGTCGTTGTACGTTCGCGGCTCATGCCCAACGTGCAGCTCACCGCCTCCTACGACGCCCTGCGTACCGAGCGTCTCGGCGACACCCAGGACAACCTGGGCAGCGAACTGCTGCTGCAGCAGCGCCTGTTCGAGTTCGGCCCCGACGCCGCCTCCGAGATCGCCCTGCGCAGCGATCTGCGCAACGCCGTCTTTGACTACCAGGACAAGGTCTACGAAATCATCTCCCGTGTCTGGGAGGTGTTCCATCTGATCCTGCTGCAGGATCAGCAGATCGCCTTGCGCCGAACGTCCAAGGCTGCCTTCGAGGTTCTGCTCGCACGCCAGGTGGCGCGCTACGACAGACAGATGGCATCCGAGGAAGACAAGCTGCTCGCCGAGTTGAACGTGCTCGAGGAAGAGCTCGCCATCAACGGGATCATCCGGAAGCAGTTGCGCAACAAGATGGAGCTGATGCGACTGATCGGCCAGCCCATCGGATCCGGGCCGCACCCCAGGGGATCCTTGGCCGTGTTCCAGGTCGAGGAGGAAGAAGCGGTGCGTGTCGCCGTCGGCCGCAACGTCCAGATCTCCCTCAACGAGCAGCTCGTCGACGAGCAGCGGCGGATCCTGCGCGAAATCGGCTGGGAGTACGCTCCCGATCTGGCCGTCGATGCCGGTCTTGAAGACGGACGCCGCCGTGCCGGGGTTTCGATGGACCGCGAGGGCAGCACCTGGGGGGTCAACATGGAGACCGGTCTCGCCCTCAGCGAGCAGGAGACGCCCGATGGGTCCGACGAGGCGACCTGGTCGGCGCGTGTGCAGGCGCGCATCCCGATTTTCGAGGGGGGAGCACGACTGGGCCGTGAAGCCCTGGAGCGCGCCCGGCTGAGACGCCTGCAGACCCAGTTACGCGACCTGCGCGCCGGTGTAGAGCTGCAGGTACGGCAATCCTACCAGGCGATGCTCGAAGCCGGTGAAAACCTGGAGTTGCAGGAGCAGAGCGTCCGCATCGTCAGGCGGCGACTCGAGATCGCCCAGAAGCTGCGCGATGTGGGGCAGGGAAACGATGCCCAGCTCGAACAGGTCCGTACGCAGTTCTTCAGTGCCCAGGACGCGTTGTTCCGCAACCAGGAGATTTACATCTCGAGCCAGGCTCAGCTGCGACGGCAGATGGGATATCTCGAATGATGGACCGTCGACTCCTCCAATTGCTGGTGCTGCTGTGTGCCATCGCCGCCTGGGGACAACCGCTGACGCGGCAGCAGCAACTCGACAAGCTGCAGCTGCAAGAACGTCAGGAGGGCCTCGTGCGGGCTGAGCAAAGTCTCGAGACCGCGCGTGACGAATTGCAGACGACACAGTCTCTGTACGAGGATGGTTTCGTCACCCTGCAGACCTTCAACGCCACCAAGAACAGCTACGAAGAGGCCCGTCTGCAGCTGGAAGAGGCCGAAATCCTGCTGGAAGAGACTGCCCTCGATCTGTTGAAGAACGCCACGCGTATCGTTGTGCGTGACGCCCGCAAGTACAAGAGCAAGGACGGCAAGAGCATGGTCGATATCACGTTGGAGAACGCCTCCGACGTGCGCGACGCCATGGTCGTCGACCCATCGTTGACCGAACAGGATCTGCAGGCCCTGCTGCGCGTGGAGAACATCTTCGTGTCGGTGCGCAATGGACCCGTCGTCGGCGAGCCGTACGAAAGCCGCATCGCCGCTCTCGAGGTCGGCGAACTTCGCACGATCACCTACCGCCTCTTGTCCGACGAGGATGGTGTCGCCATCGTGCTCAGCTATCTCGATGTCGAGGAGGAGAGCATTCCCGTCATCCTGCGCAAGGGTGGACAGGCGACCTTGCCCAGCATCAACTCGGCGCAGTTTTCACAGACGGGTGAGCTGCAGCAGACAGTACGCTTCGATCTGACAGTGGAACGCCTGTCCGACGAGGAACGCAGCTTCGGCCTGGCTGTGGTCGGTCTGCCCCGCCGGATCGACTATTCCTTCGTCGACCAGGGCGCCAAAGTGAACCAGGTGAAGTTCGACGAGAACAAGTCGAAGGACACCCTGTCCCTGCAGTTGGAGATCCCGGAGAAGCTGGACCGTCAATTCGTCGGCCGCACGCGGACCTTCTTCGCTCTCGTCGCCGAGCCTCGGGAGTATGCCAGGATCAACGCCCTGCAGGCCGAATTCGGCGACGCGGCCGTGCCCGAGGAACGTGTCAAGGCACTCGTGGCCAACTTCGTCAAGCTCGAGCTGATTCCCAAGGGGATCGGCAAGCTGGAGGTGCTGGTTTCCAACACCTACCGCGAGATTCAGGTGGGCGAGGAGCTGGCTATCCGCGTCGAGTTCCTCAACCGCGGGTCTGTACCGGTGCAGAACATCAAGGCCGCTCTCGATCTGCCCTACCAGTGGCAGGAGGAGGTGGTTCCCCTGCTGATCAAGCGCCTGGATCCGGAGGAGCGGGCTCCCATAGACATCACCGCCCGGCCACCGGTGGACATCGCTGTGGGAAACTATGAACTCGGTGTCGAGGCCCAGGGCCAGGTGGGCAACGAGAACGTGGAGTCGCTGGAGAAGAACCTGACGATCCACGTAGGCGCCAGCTCCAACATCGCCGGCAACGTCATCCTCATCGGCATTCTCGTCCTGCTCGTCGTCGGCATCGGCATCGCCAGTATCCGCATCAGCCGCCGATGAGGACCACCACCATGACACGATGGCTGCCGTCGATCGCTATCGCCCTGCTGCTGTCTGCCCCAGGCGTGAATGCCCAGGGGAGCGCCAAGGATCTGCGTACGAAGGAACAACGCCTCTACGACATTCAGCTTCGTCAGGCACAGCTGAATGTGGACAAACGCGAACTCGACATGGAGACGAAACGCTCGGACTTCGTTGCCATCCAGGATCTGTACGAGGAGAGAATCGAGACCGTCGAGCGTCTCAACAAGGCTCGAAGGGACCTGATGCTGGCGGAGCGTCTATACAACGAGGCCGACTACGAGCTCAAGCGCACCCGGCTCGAGTTTCTCCGCGACGCCACGCACATCACCATTCGTCAGGCCAGAAAGTACCGCACTCTCGACGGGCGGCGTCAGGTTGACATCACCCTGCTCAACGCCTCGCAGCTGGCCCAGGCCATGTCCCTCAATCCTGACCGCGCCGAGGACGAGATCCGTCCCCTTCTCGCAGTCCAGAACATGAAGGTGTCGATGGAGGATAACTTCGGCACCATCATCGCCGAGCCCTACGAGCAACTCGTGCCGGCTCTGGCTCTGGGTGACTCCATCCAACTCACCTTCCGCCTGCTCGATGATTCCGACGACGTCGTTGTCGCCATGACCTACCTCGACGAGAGCGAGGAGGATCACTACATCATCCTGCGTCGCGAGTCGAGGCAGGATTTGCCGACGATAAACTCGGTGCAGTTCTCCCAGGAGGGAGACCTCAACACCCGGGTCAACTACGATCTCATCCTCGAGCGACTGGCGGAGGATGAGAAGACCTTCCGCCTGGCCCTCGTCAATCTGCCGCGTGAGATCACACCGTCCTTCGTCGACCCGGGGACCAACGCCAGCCTGACCCAGGTGAAGTTCAGCGAAGAGGTCACCCGGCAGCAGCTCGAGCTCGAACTGCAGATTCCGGAGAAACTGAGCCGACGCTACGTCGATCAGACCATTGAGTTTTACGTGTTTATCACCGACACCGAGGGCTTTGCCCGCATCGGTGAACTCAATCGCGGCAACCAGAGCGGCACGATCTCACTGGAGGACATCAATACGATCCCGGGCAACAAGGAACGTTTCGAGTTGATCCCGCGCGGCCGGGGTGCCCTGGAAACGATCATCGCCAATCGCTACCAGGAGATCCGCACCGGCGAGGAAGTTCTGGTGCGCGTCGATCTGCTCAACACGGGTACTCTCGAGGTCGAACGCGCCCATCTGTTGCTGACGCCTCCCCTCGAGTGGACGTGGTCGTCGGATCCCGACACGATCGATCGAATCCTCCCCGGTGAGAAGGAGCCGGTGAACATTACCCTGACGCCGCCTGAAGGGATCGGCGTCAGCGAATATGATGTCCGCATCGAAGCTGCCGGATACGAGGGTCCCGAACGCATCGAGGCCCAGGAGAAGGACATCACGATTCGCGTCGAAGAGCGGGCGGATGTCATCCGCAACGCCTTGATCATCGGCGCCGTCATCGCCCTCGTCATCGGCGTCGCCGTGGGCAGCATCAAGGTCAGCCGTCGGTAGCGGCGGGTCGTACAGACGGCTATATTCAAGCCCTGATATCGTCGCGGCATATGAGCCCGGACGCCTGAGCTAAGGAATTATGAAATACGACATCGCCGATCTGCTTAACTCCTGGCCCTTCGACCCGGACGAGTTCATCGCCCGCCGTATCACGGCCCGCGACGGCTCGGAGAAGATCCAGATCCGGATCGACATGGGTATGCTGCAACTCGCAGTGGAAGGCCGCCCCGACGGCTATCGCCCTCACGGCGCCGAGTCCTTGCTGCACCACTACCGCGGCGCCCTGCCGCCGCGGGGCGGGGCCGCACGTCACGGCTCCGTCGAGTTCGACGAGGACGCCTGTGAGGATCTGTTTCAGGAGGCCTGGCAGTACTACCAGCGCTACCTGGCTCTGTTCTACCTCGAAGACTATGAGGGGGTTGAGCACGACACCGGTCACAACCTGGCCATTTTTGACCTCGTGCAGGAACATGCCGATTCCGACGAGGTGAAGTGGTATTTCGAGCAATACTTCCCGCATGCCGTCATGATGCAGGCGCGGTCCCGCGCCATGCAGGTCCTCGAAGAGAACGACTACCCCACTGCCCTGCGCCATGTGCAAGGTGGCATCGATCGCATCGAGGAGTTTCTTGGCGATTGGGAGGGCGACAGCGGCGACGTGATGGACGAGGAATTCCCCGAACTCACCTTCCTGCGCGACTGGTATGAGGAGCTCGAGAAGGAGCGCCCTCTCTCACAGCAGGAACAACTCGAGCACGATCTGACCGTCGCTGTGGAAGCCGAGAATTTTGAAGAGGCAGCACGCCTCCGTGACAAGCTGCGCACCCTGCGGCCCGCCTTCCTCAAGGCCAACGTCGAGCGCGCTGGCGCCTAACCGGCGCGGGATCGGCTAAGATACAGAAGGGCCCGCTGCCTCGATCAGGCAGCGGGCCCTTGTTCGTTGAGGCTCAAGAATGCGCTACAGACCGAGTACATGTCCCATGTCGTAGAGTCCGGGCTTGGCGGTGAGCGCAAACCTGGCCGCCCGCAGGGCCCCCAGAGCGAAGGCGTCACGGCTGGTGGCGTGGTGGCGGAGTTCGAGGTACTCGCCGGGGGCACCGTAGAACACGGAGTGGTCGCCAGCCATGTCGCCGATGCGCATGGCGTGCATGCCGATCTCCTGGCGGGTGCGCTCGCCGGTGACCCCTTCCCGCCCGTGCACGACCACGTCGTCGAGGTTGCGCTCGAGTCCCGCCGCGGCGCGCTCGGCCAGGCGCAGGGCGGAACCGCTGGGCGCGTCCACCTTGTGCCGATGATGTGCCTCCAGGACCTCGACATCGTAGTCGTCGCCGAGAATCCGCGCCGCCTCTTCCACCAACTTGAACAGCACGTTCATGGCGGTGGAGAAATTCGGCGCGAAGACGCACGGCACGGTGGAGACAGTGTCTTTGAACTCGCTGAGCTGCACCGCGGTGAAACCGGTGGTGCCCACGACCATCGCCGTGCCTGCCGCGGCACAGGCCCTGGCGTCGGCCAGTGTCGATTCCGGTGCCGTGAAGGCGATCACGACATCGGCCTCCGCCGCCGGCACATCTTCGGTCACCGAGACCCCTTGCAAATCACATCCGACGACGACGCCCGCGTCCCGTCCGAGGGCCTCATGGCCGGGCCTCTCCGTACCCCCCATCAGCTGCAGATCGTCACTATCCACGATCAGGTTGCCCAGCCGCTGCCCCATGCGACCGGTGATTCCACAGACTACGATCTTCGCCATGGGTCAGTAGCTTGAGTAGACCAGCGCGTCGATGGCGCCCTGGTCCTTCAGCCGCGCCTCGATGTCGACACCGAAGGCATCGCCAATGGGCTGCAGCAGGGACGGGTCGTTGGCCCATACCTGACACGTCGCGTCGACGACGACAGCCGCTGCCTGCGGCGTCAGCTTGCCGAGGGGGCGACGACAGGCGCCGGAGGGCATGCCAAGGAGCCGCATCAGGCTTTTCACTGGCGTTGGATTGCGCGACTTGCATTCCACCGGGCCCTTCGAACTGGTCTCCGTCGTCGTCACACCGACGATTCCCATCAGGGGGGCCAGATCGGCGGCGAGTCTGTCTGCCGTTGCCACGTCGCCATCGTTGAGTGCGTGGGTCATGCGGGTGAGGGGCCCGGGCACGACGTTGGACATTACGGAGATCACCCCGGCGGCACGGATATCCTCCCGCTTCATCATCGTCACGGTGCGATCATCGTCGCCGGACATGATGGTGAAGTCGTCGCCACACACGGCGCGTGTCTTGGCCATGTTGTCGTAATCTCCGGTGGCCTCCTTTACGGTCGATACGTTCGGATACTCCTCAAAAAGGATCGCCAGATCCTCGACCTGCATCATGGCTCCCACTCGCCCGGGGATGATGTAGGGAATGATCGGCATGTCGGGGAATTCCGAGGCCACGGGGGTGACGTACTCCCGGCGAATCTCCAGCGAGCTGGGACCATTGTAGTAGGGATCCACGAGCAGCACGCCATCGGCGCCCACATGGGCTGCATGTTCTGTGCCGGCGAGGGTTTCCCGCGTCGAGTTGGAACCCGTCCCGGCGATGGACTGGCAGCGCCCCTTCGTCGCCTTCACCGTCCGTTCGATGACTTCGTTGTGCTCCTCCCACAGGAGGGTGGGACTCTCGCCCGTGGTACCGACGGCGAGTACACCATCGATGCCGTTTTCGATCTGGAACTCGATCAGTCGTTCCAGGCCTTCGTAATCGACGGTTCCGTCCTCGCGCATGGGCGTGACGGAGGCCGTGTAGCATCCCTTGAACATCACCGATGACCTGCCGGGTGGTGCCTTGCGGCAATGGGGGTTTGTTGCGAGTGTAGCGAGTACGTCACACTGTGGCGGCAAGTATGAATGCCCGTCCTCACAGTGTCAACCGGACGTCACGACGTTGTCTGATCGGGTAACCCGTCGGGGCGCACACACTTACAACGATATGGACCGGTCCTTGACTGCCGAACTGAGCATGCGCTACGGGTGCAATCCTCACCAGACGGGAGCCCGTTGCTTCCGTCACGGCGGTGACCTGCCGTTGCAGGCTCTGCACAACTCGCCCAGCTACATCAACCTGCTGGACGCCCTCAACTCCTGGCAGCTGGTACGCGAACTGAGGGCGTCTACGGGCCTGCCGGCCGCGGCGTCCTTCAAGCACGTCAGCCCTGCCGGTGCCGCCGTCGGCGTGCCCCTTTCGGCCGACCTGCGGCAGGCTCTGTTCATCAAACCGGACGCTGAGCTCAGTCCCCTTGCCTGTGCCTATGCCCGGGCACGCGGCGCCGATCGACTCGCGTCCTTCGGCGACTGGATCGCCCTGAGTGAACCGCTGGACCAGGCCACGGCCGATCTGATCCGCGTCGAGGCGTCGGACGGGATCATCGCTCCCGGCTTTGCCGCAGGGACGGTCGAAATGCTGTCCAAGAAGAAGGGCGGCGACTACAAGGTCCTGCAGATCGACCCATCCTACGAACCGGACGAGTTGGAATCCCGTCGACTGTTCGGCCTGACCCTCGAGCAGCCGCGCAACAGCTTCATACCCGGCGATGAATACCTGAGCAACGTCGTGACGAAGAATCAGGACCTGACCGAGGCGGCACGGCGTGATCTGCTGGTCGCCACGATCGCCGTGAAGTATACCCAGTCGAATTCCGTCGTCGCCGTGTGGGATGGGCAGGTCGTCGGCGCCGGGGCCGGGCAGCAGTCGCGCATCCATTGTGTGCGCCTGGCGTGTGGCAAGGCCGACCGCTGGTACCTGCGGCAGCACCCGGCAACGCGGGCACTGGAATTCGCCAGGGGCATAAAGCGGGTTGACCGCGACAACGCCATCGACCTGTTCTTTGAAGACGAGTTGACGAGCGCCGAGGAAGCCGACTGGCACGGCTCCTTCCGGCGAGTGCCGGAGCGGCTCAGCGCCGAGGCCCGGCGGGAGTGGCTCGATGGCATGCAGGGCGTCACCATCGCCTCCGACGCCCTGTTCCCCTTCCGCGACAGCATCGACCGCGCCAGTCGCTCGGGCGTATCCTTCGTCGTGCAGCCGGGGGGATCGAAGAAAGACTCCGATGTCATCGCAGCGGCAGATGAATACGGCATGACCATGGCATTGACGGGGGTCCGCCTGTTCCACCATTGAACCGCTGCCCCTGCGTTACTGCCTCTGTATGGGGAGATGCCGGTAGATCCTCTCGGGGCCGCTGTTATACCCGCACTCGATGGACGGCTGCGTCGGCGCCAGGCTCCTCGGCTCGGCGTCCGTCTCCTGAGAGCAACCCCGCACCTGATTGCCCTGCAGGTAGATCGCTGCCGCCGTCGGCTCGATGTGAAACCCCGGCTTGTCGGCTCCGGCACCAGGCGCGCCGCTGACCGTGTTGTCGGTAAAGATCAGATCGTGGGCCTCTGTCACCACCTCCACCTGACCTTGCCCCCGCGTCCCGGCGTTGCCGGCGATCGTGCACCGCCGCACATGACACGAGTGCACTTCCACCGGGCGGGGAGAGGGCCGGGCCAGGATTCCGGCGCCGGCGTTTGCCTCGAGAGTGCAATCCTCGATCAGGTTGTGGCAGTCACGGGTACCGATGGACATGCCGGTCCCGTTGCCGGTGAAGCGGCTGCCCTTCACCGTGATGTGATTGGCCCGCACACAGAAAAAAAAGCCGCAGTTGCCGTTGCCATGGCTGTCGCAATCGTCGAACAGCACGTTCGTGCTGCCAGCCCCAGGATGCAGGCCGTTGCCCGTATTGTCGCTGAAGGTGCTGTCTCGAATGACGACATCCCGGCAGATCTGAAAGCCGAGCCCTTCGCCGTCATAGTCGCGCTCCCGGACGCCGGACACCTCGATACCGGCACTCCTGTAGAAATAGAGGGCGGCTCCGCGGCAGGCACCCATGGCCTCCTCGTTGTCGGCGCTGTTGCCCACCAGGGTCAGATCGCGCACGGCGATGTCCTTGACATCGTGGGCGAAGACCAGTGGGTACGCCGTCGTGAGGCACGGATCGTCATCCGCCCGGTAGTCGGTTTCGATGCCGTGGTCGAGGCCCACCCAACCCTCTTCCACCCAGGTGATGGTGGCGAAGGTTTCAGAGAAACCGCGTCCATTGTTGTCATGCACGGACACGGTCATGCCTGGTTCGAGCCCGGCCACCGACGCCAGCGGCACGTCGCACATACCATAGTTATGGTATCCCGCCAGCGAGTAGATTCGCCCGGGACCTTTGCGCAGCACCGTTTCGGCACCCTGCCCCACCAGCTCGATGCCGCTGGACAGGGACAGACCCCGATCGAGGGTGACATCCATTGGCGGCAGGACGACTCTGCCTCCGCCCGTCGCGGCGGTCTCGTCCAGGGCCTGCTGGATCTGTTTCGCTGTGGCCGCCTGGGCGGCCGTCAACTCCGTTGTGACACTCATGTTTGCGTTCTCAGATGCGTGCCGGATACCAGCCTTCGACAGGCTGGACGAGGCCCACCTGAGGGCCGATCTTTGCGATTTTCCTCTTTGACGCCCGTGACCATGGCAACACGATCCTTCCAACTCATCCGGTGGACCCTTCTCAGCGGCTGCCAGTTGCGGCGCCGCCGCGGCTGGCAATCAACGGGGACCACCCACAGGCGTCAATCCATCCTCTCCTGTGAGCTGCTGGCGATACTGCTCATCTGCGCCACGCGGGTCGCCTCGGTGGCAGCGGCGACTGCTGACTCCAGCTCAGTGGCAGGTGGCAACCTTCTGACCCACATTGCGGCCACACGTTCGTTGAAGGACAGTCTGTTCCGCCACGGGGAAGACTCGCCGCTGCGTCCGGGTGACATTCCGACCTTTGCCGGTCTGCACTACTATCCGGCTGATCTGCAGTGGCGCGTCGCCGGCGAGTTGCACAGATACGGACGAACGCTGCGGATCCCGTTGCCCGACACCGGTGGCAGCACGATTGCGGTGGAGCGCTTCGGTCGATTTGTCTTCCAGTTCGATGGAAAACCCTTCTGGCTGGAGGTCTATCGGAGCCTTCAGGGGGGCAGTCTCACAGTGTACTTCACCGACGAGACGAATGGAGAAACGACCTACGGCGCCGGTCGATACGCCGTGGTATCCGATTTGGGAAACAGTTCGTATGTACTTGATTTTAATGGAGCTTACAGCCCATACTGTGCCTACAACGAGGACTACGTATGCCCTCTCCCACCGACCCACAATCACCTGCCGTTCAAAGTGAGTGCAGGTGAGTTGCACACTGGTCCGGATGTTGCTCACTGAGGGTGCCGCTCGTAGTTTCGTGCTGGTCACAGCCTACGTGAATGGAGGTCCAGCATGTCCGAAATCCAGCGGTCCATGTTCAATCGCGAGATCGACTTCAGTCTCGAGGAGACGATCAACTCCTACGAGGCCTGTCGAGCCCTGTCGCAGCGGGCTCGCGATATCAACGGACGCTTCCGTAACGTCCCGGAAGAATCCGAGACCAAGGCGCTCAACCCAACCGTGGGAGCGTTCAGCGATTACGCCGTCGGCCGCATCGTTCTGAAGAAGGACGGGCAGCCTGTGGACGACACCAAAGACAAGTAGGTACCGTGATTCCATGAGGCGTTTCATCGCTCTGACCCTGTTCGGGGGCCTCGCCGCCCTCGCCGGCCACGCCGTGATCAGTCTCGGATTGCACCCTGAACGCCTTGCTCCCGCCGTCGTTCTGCTGCAGGGCTGTGCTGCCCTCGTGGTGGGCTCAGCGCTGTTTGCCACCGGGATGCTCGGACTTGCCGACGGCTTTGAGAAACTCACCGGACGAGTTGGTGAACTGCTCGGTCAGAAGGAAGTCTCGAGGGCTGCCGACGGCATCGTCGTCAGCGATCACAGCGGACTCGCCCAGATTGATCAGCAGTTCTGGCGGGGATATGGCCGTGCTGGGATTGGGCTTGGTGTATTTATGACCGGCCTGCTCGGTCTGACCGCCGCCCTGGCGCGCACCTCACCCTCTCTGTTCACCGTTGGCGTCGGTGCGGGGATCACCGTGCTTTTCATCCTGTCGGCCACACTATCGGCGAAGGGCCTGCGACACGTTCGGTCAGTCCACGTGGACGTTGACGCCTCGGCCAGGCACCTGTCTCGCCTGCCGGAACGTCGGCCGGTGGAAGTACATCGGCCCCGAAAACGTCGCACACCCCGCGTTGCCCTGTTCCCCCGTCAGGGAACCACGGACCGCCGCCGGGGTCTCGACCGTAAGGCTGGACCGAACCCTCCTCGCCGGGCTCTCGAGTCCACAGGCTGACCACCGCCGGTTTGCTGGTTCACCGCTCTTTCTAGTTCCACTTCTTCGCGTTCCTTTCTATATTGGCCTAAGTCGGCAGGAATTTCCCATCTGCCAGGGAAAACCTTGCCGGTTCTGCGCCGTGTCGGATCCGTCGAGAGCTATGGATTCCTCCCGGATTTCCTCATTTCTCTCTGAGGAATGGCACTTTCTGCCGCCCTCTAGGCACATTGGTACCACATTTGCAAATGGGGCCATCGTGCAGGCGGACCTACTCTTCTCGGAGCCCTGACAGATTCAGATGACCCAGACACCTCTTCCAGCGCCATTGACCGATTCCTGGTCGGTCCTCGAGGATCACTGCGCCACGGCCCTGTCGACGTCAAGGGACTTGCTGACCCGACTCGAGGCGGGTGCTGCAGCCGACGATATCGTCCCCCTGCTGCAGCGGGAATACGAGGCGGTGGCAGGTGTTCGGGAACAGATCGCCCGGTTTGGCGGTCGCTTGCCAGCCAACAGCGCCGAGAGACGAGATGAAGTGGCAGGACACCTCGCGGAACTGATGCGGCTTGACGAGATCAGCCGCGACCTGATGTCACGCCGCGGCGTGCGACTGCGGACGAGAGCCTAATGGCCACCCAGACCTCAGCCGACCACGTGCTGCAGATCGGCGGGACATCGGATGTCCCCCTCGAGGAAGCCTTTGCCGACTCGTACGCCCTGTTCAACGAGACGACCCGGCGCTACATGGAGGCCTACAAGCAGTTGGAGGAACAGTTCGAGTTCCTCAACGTTCGCCTCGAGGAGACGAACCGTGATCTGCGTGACAGTCTCGAGGAGAAGGACCGGGTCTCCAACTACCTGAACAACATCCTCGAAAGCATGACGGATGGCCTCCTTGTGGTCGGCCTCGATGGCCGGATCAACCTGTTCAATCAGGCCGCAGAGGAGATTACCGGGCGCAGCCAGGAGGAAGTCCTGGGGCGGCCGTACGAAGAGGTGATGGGTGTGGATGACGGCCGCGAAAAGTCCGTATTGCACACCCTGGAATCGGGCGACAGCCTGGTGAATCAGGAAAAGAATCTGCGCCGTGCCGACGAACGCTCCATCCCTCTCGGCTTCAGCACCTCACTGGTACGCGACAGCAACAATGATGTCCTCGGCGCCATTGAGGCCTTCAACGATCTGACGGAGGTGAAACGCCTGGAAAACCAGGTGCAGCGCATGCACACGCTGGCTGCCCTGGGTGAGATGGCCGCTACCGTCGCCCACGAGATCCGTAATCCCCTCGGTGGCATCGCCAGTTTCGCCAACCTGTTGGAGCGCGACCTGGAAGCCGATGACCCGAACCGCAAGATGGTCCGCAAGATCACCGAAGGCGTGGCCCGGCTGAATCGCATCGTTTCCAGCCTGCTCAGCTACACCCGCCCGCTCAACCTGAACACCCACCCGGTCGACCTGTCGCAGATCGTCGAGGAAGCAGCTGCTTTCTTCGAGATCGATGCCGCCCGCAAGACGCCGGAAGTCACCATCGAACGACGCTTCCCCCAGGACCCCTGCACCTGCCAGATCGACACCGAGCAGTTTCATCAGGTCGTACTGAATCTGCTGCTGAATGCCAAGCAGGCCATGCCCGAGGGCGGCGCGATCGAAGTCGAGCTGACCTCACGGCGTGCAGAGGACGGCGACTGGGCTCTCGTCAACCTTCGCGACAGCGGCATTGGCATCGAAGCCGACGTCCGCGACAAACTGTTCACCCCCTTCTTCACCACCAAGGAAGACGGTACCGGCCTCGGCCTGGTGACGTCACGAAAGATCGTGGAAGCCCACGGTGGGCGCATCACCGTGGACAGCGTCCCAAACCAGGGTACGTGCTTCACCATCGCTCTACCCATGTAACCGAAAGCCCTCGGGCTTTACCGAACACAAGGAAGAGATCGACATGGCAACGAAACGCATCCTGGTAGTAGACGACGACTCGTACGTTCGCGGCGCGACGGAGGAAATCCTGATCCGCCGGGGCTACGATGTCGACACCGCCCCCGCTGCCTCCGGCGCCCTGCAGAAGCTGGAGGAGGCCGAGTATGACCTGATGCTGTCCGACATCAAGATGCCGGGCATGAGCGGTCTTGAGCTGCTCGGCAAGGTCAAGACGAAGTGGCCGGAGCTGACCGTCATCCTGATGACGGCATACAGCTCGGTGGAGGATGCTGTGCGCGCCATGAAAGACGGTGCCTACGACTACATCCAGAAGGGGTCCGAGTCGACCACGGAAGAGACCGAGATCGTCGTCGAACGGGCGCTGAAGTTTCAGGAGACGGAGCGCGAGAACCGTCGCCTGCGCTCGGAACTGCAGAGCCGCTATGGTTTCGGCAACATGATCGGCAAAGCCAAGCCGATGGAGCAGGTCTTCAGCTACATCGAGACCGTCGCCGACAGCCCGGCCACCGTGCTCGTCACGGGCGAGAGCGGCACGGGCAAGGAACTGGTCGCTCGGTCGCTGCACTACAACAGTGCCCGGCGCAACGGTCCGTTCATCCGCCTCAACTGCGCCGCCCTGCCGAAGGACCTGATGGAGTCAGAGCTCTTAGGCCACGAGAAGGGTGCCTTTACCGGCGCCATCAAGCAGACTCGCGGCCGCTTCGAAATGGCCGATGGCGGCACGCTGCTCCTCGACGAGATCAGCGAGATCGACCCGGCGCTGCAGGCCAAGCTTCTGCGCGTGTTGCAGGAACGCGAGTTCGAACGCGTCGGCAGCACGCAGACGATCAAGATCAACGTGCGCATCGTCGCCACGACGAACCGCGACCTGGCCAGGGAGGTCGAAGAAGGCAACTTCCGTCAGGATCTGTACTATCGCCTGAACGTGATTGAGATCGACATGCCGCCCCTGCGCGACCGCGTCGAGGATGTGCCGGCCCTGGTGCGTTCCTTCATCGAGCGCTACAACGAGGAGAACGGCAAGCAGATCGAGGGCATCGACGATGGAGCCCTCGAGCTGGCGACTCGTTACGACTGGCCGGGCAACGTGCGTGAACTCGAGAACTATATCGAACGCGCCGTCGTCGTTTCCTCCGGCCCCCTGCTCACAGTCGCTGACTTCCCGCGCAAGATTGCCGACGGGCCCGGGGCATCCGGCGGTGACGATGGTCTGCAGGTCGGGCTGACGGTGCACGAGATGGAGCGGCGCCTCATCATGAAGACGCTGGAGGCCTTCAACGGCAATCGGACCGAGGCGGCCGCGCAACTCGACATCAGCACCCGCACGCTGCGCAACAAGCTGCACGAATACGGTGAAATGGACGCTTTCAAGCCAGCCAATAGCCGGCCGATTCTGGAGTCGGAGGCTGCCGCCGGATAAGACCCGGCGGCTCGTTGCCGCCGTCGGCAACCGCATTCCCATCAGACCCTCCGGAGCCCCAGGCTTCGGAGGGTTTTTCTTGTCCTGTTCGGGATTCGGGTCCCTGATTGCGCTCCCTGACAGGCAGGGCTACCTTAACCGGCTCTATCTCCCTGCCCGTGCATGGCCTTACGCCAGGGGTAGACAACTCCTCTGGAGACACCGGTGGCCGGCAATCCCCTGATCATCCTCGGCGACAAGATCGCCCCGCGTCCCCACCTCACATCCTTCGTCAAGGGTCTGAAGGTGGAAAACGCCCTGCTCGACGCCGATGAGCAGGTTCGCTACGCGGTCTGTGCCGACTCCGGCGAGGTGGCAACGACCCTCAAGAAGTTCATCGACGATGTGAAGATGGTCCTCATCGGCCCGGGACTACGCGGCAACGGCGTTACCGTGGCCCGCATGCTGGTCACCCGTGCCCACTGGGTGCAACGCCCAGCGAGTACTCGACGACACAGCACAACCTCGAAGAGCTGGAGGTCGTGCTGGTGATGGCCAAGGACGCCAACGAGACCTTCTATCAGCCGCTGATCCAGGAGTACATTCTCTCCGGCATGGCGGTGGCTGGCTCGGACCTCGAAAGCATGACGCCGGAGGAGCGCGCGGCTGCCATCGACAAGCGTCTCGACGCGGTCAACTCTTTCCCTTCCCTGCCCGATACGCAGCGCAAGGTCGCCGAGCTCGACGATCTCGACCCGCCGAAGAAGTGGGCCGAAGCGATCGATGACGACCTGCCGACCAAGACCGTCATCCTCCGCATCCTCAACTCGGCCCGTTACGGCTTCCGCTCGCGCGTGGAAACCATCGATCAGGCCGTCGCCCTGGCCAGTGCCAAGACGATCCGCGAGATCGTCACCGCCTGCCAGATCCGACAGATCTTTCAGAAGACGTCAGAGGCGACGATCGACCAGTTCTGGCGACACTCACTGGCCGTTGGCTTCTTCTCCAAGCTGCTGGCCCTGCCGGCAGACCCCAAGGAGCAGGATTCGCAGTCGAAGACCGAATTCGAGCGCTATCAGCTCGAAGAAGACGAAGCCGAGTTGCTGAAAGAAACCGGCCTGTGGCGCAAGTTCAGCCTCGGTGAGAATGACGAGACCTTCACCTCGGGTCTGCTCCACGACGTCGGCAAGGTCACGATGACGATGTGCCTGGAGGACTCCCTCGAGCTGGTCATGACCCTCGTCGAGCAGGAGGTCCAGGAGGCCCAGGCCGGGGACAGTATGTGGGCCCGCCCGGTGATCGAAATCGAGCGCTTCCTCATGAAGGACATCGACCACCAGGTGATCGGCGGGCGCCTCGCCGACCGCTGGGAGGTGGATGACAGCATGCGTCAGGTCATCATCCACCACCATGATGTCTCGGAGCACTCGCCGGATCTGCTGAAGCTGGTGGCCTTCGCGAACATGGCCGCCAACTGCCTGTTTCCCTATCCCGTTGCCGATTCCCAGCACCCCTTCACGCTGCTCTTCGAACGCATCGACAAGGGGATGAAGAAGTCGACCAAGACCGGTCCCGATGCCGTGGAGGAGGTCATCGCCACCGAGATCTTTGAAGATCTCGTCGATGTCATGACCCGGATTGGTATCCCTCCCTTCATGTGGGAGATGATCGACTTCAAGAACTTTTTCAAGCTGTGCTACGTGCTGGCGCCACGGATCAAGAGCGCTACCATCGGTTTCCTCCAGCAGACCGGTGGCTGACAGCAGCTTCCCCCTCCGCCTGGTGGCGGACTATCAGCGACGGCAGGGCATCTGGCGCGGCCGTCGCAGTGTCGGGCAGATCCGCTGTTCGGCCACGCTCGTGACAGGCACCCGCCTGTTTGCCGATGGCGGCGTGCGGCTGCCAGACGACGCCGACGAAGCCACCCGTCTCGGGTCCCTCCTCCTTGAGCGAGCCCTGCGTCTCGTGCCACGGCGCTTCGAGGGGGATCCCCATCTTGCAGAAGTGGCCACCAGCCTGCAGTCCGTCTGCGGCGGTGAGATCCATCTCGACTTTGTCTCCGGCCACGAGCGGCTCGTGGATTGGGACGGAGGGCACCTCTGGCTGTCGACGGATGTGGCGCCGGCATTGGGTATCAGCCTCGACGCCGGCAAGAACGAACTGTGCACCAGTTCCCCCGAACAGTTACGCGGCTTCGAGTTGACCCTCGCGCTGAGCCTGTACGCCCACCTTGACATCGTCGCCGGCGCCTCTCTTCGCGCCTCCCTGCACTGGACGGCCGGGCTGTACGAGCGCCTCGGTCGAGCCGATCGCGCCCTGCTCCACGGCGTGCTCGAGGGTCCCTATCTCGACTCGGGAAACCTGCTGTCTCTGTTTCTTCGACGCGCCGTGCGCACGACCGACGATGAGTCTCTCGACCGTTGGGTCACCTGGATCCTGGGACAGGACCGCGTCGATCTACCCTACGACCGTCAGGCCGCAGGAGAGGTACTGGACAGCGACGCCGATGTCGATGAGAAACGCCTGCTGCTCTACGCCATCCTGCGTGACTACGACCACGATGTCGAGGCTGACAACATTCGTCGCCTGGCCGGTGAGGCCCGCGCCGCGGGTCAGCAACTCGTCTTCGGGCGGATGAGCCGTGCCTTTCACAACCAGGGAACCCTGTTCGCCGATGCGGCCCAACTCGATCCGGGTGCGGGTTGGCCCGCCTTGGGGACCGAGGCGTGGAACCTGGCCGCGGACGCCGAAGCGCTGCAGTCGCCGGCGATGGAACTGCAGATGCTGCTGCAGGGCAGCCTGCCGGTGTCACTGATCCAGTTGGAGGGCGCCTGCGAACGTTATGAAGAAGCCGCCCTCGATGCCCAGCGGGACGCCTTGATGGCACGCCTGCATCTGGCCAGAGCACGGGTGGAAGACCATGGCGATGAGATGGTCTCAGGGGTCGCGCTGCCTGCGGTGGCCCCGGATGACATCGCCGCCCTGACGTCGCGACGACTGCAGCTGGTCGAGAAGGTGCGCACGGAGTTGTTGCACTCGCCCTCACGTGACGCCGCCTATGTCGTGATCAGCCAGCGCCCTTCGCCTACCGGTTCGCACCTGCTGGTGAAAATCAACGAGTTCGAGGAGCCGTACCTCGGCAAGGCCGACAACCTGACCAAACTGGTGCGCCTCGCCGGCGATCGTGTCTACTCCAGCCCCGACTATCGCTGGCTACGCTTTGCCGACCACTGGATCGAAGCGATCCCCCTGTTCATCAAGGAGGAGATCCTCGTCGAAGAGGGCGGCCAGGAGACAACCCGTACCGTCATCGACATCGCCGGCATGGAGGAGTCCTTCCGCGAAGAGATGGCCGACCATTGGGCCGAGAACGTGCAGGCCGTACTCGATTCCGAGCATGTGTCGGCCGCCCGACTGCTGCTATGGCGTGAGACGGAGACGTCAGCTGACAACGAAGAGGCGGCCGCTCTCGAATGGTCCGCGGGGGCCGCCGCTGACGATATCGCCGCAGCCGCCGTCGTCGTGCGCTTCATGGCCAATGCGCCCGGCGGGGCGCTGCAGCGCCTTGTCGAGGAAGAGGAGATCGAGCCCTTCGACGCCCTGCTGGCAACGGTTGCCGTCGCCGTGACAGACGAGGAATCGACGTGGTCACGCGTCCGACTCGCCGCCCGGAACACGTCCTGGCGCGAGGCCGTGGGTCGCCACCTGGGGCCCGAGGTGGCAGCCGGCATCGACGGGTTCCTGCCGATCACGAAGGGACCACGGCGCCCCTTGCCGGTGCTGCACGTGCTCACCACCCAGTCTGCGGGCATGACGCAGGGGTACATACGCACCTGGCTGGAAGAGTCGATGGCCCTCTACAACGTCGTCGCCGAGGCCGGTCTGACAGCCGAGGTCAGCGCCCGTCAATCCCGCTTCCGCCTGCGTCTTGCCGCCCTCGGCTCGCGCATCGTTCACGAGTTGGGAATCTGGGTGGAGGTGGAGGAGATCGCCGCCGAGGAGAACCTCGAGGAAATCTCTGCAGTCGCCCGCGTCGTCGGCCGCAATCGGTCCGTTCAGGAGGAAGTCGCCGTGCTTGGCGCCCTGCTCGAACTGAGCGAGGAGCGTACCGGCAACCGCAGCGACGAGGACGTGGGCGATCCAGATGAACTGGCCGCCATCCTCGCCGACCATGGCGAACAGCTGCGCCAGCAGGCCCTGACGCGGGTCGTGGCCCGCAACGGCCACCAGCTGCAGGAAGAGATCGACGCCACCCGGAAGGAGGACCCGTCGCTGTCGGCGGACGAAGCCACGATGTGGACCATCGAGGCCGACGAGCATTACCGTCAGGATCTCGAGACCTTCACGCGGTTCCTGGCTCGCTCCCGCCTGCTGGAGTTCTGGGCCGCCGAGCGCGGCGCCGACGGTGACGATCGCCGCAAGAACTACCTGCGACGGTTTCAGCGTCTGTCCAAAACGACGGCGCGTAAGCAGATACTGCTCGAGCGCGGACTTCACGTCGAAGCCCTGGAGCCCCGCCACAGGTTCAGCGCTGTGGGTGGCAGCAAACGGTTCCACCTGCTCTACACGCCGAGCCGCGTCGATCTTGGCCATCGCGAACGTGAATCGGTCGAGACGTGGGCCCAGTGGGTGGGTGGCGCCGACCGGGCCGCCGCCCGGGTCGGCCGGGATGTGTATGGCCTGATCAACAAGACGGTGCGCAGCTACGACAGTCTGACCGAGCCGGAAGTGCTGAAAACCGGCGAGAATGCCAGCATGGCGTCTCACTTTGCGTTTTCCAATGCCCTCTCCCTGATGGTGACAGCCAGCGCCCATGGCGATGTCGAGGAGATGGGCGACCAGATGAGCCGCCGTCGCGACCGCATCATCCATCCCGCCGGCGAAGGCTACGGTGGCTACTGTGTGCCGAAAGACGGGTTGTTCCTCGAATTCGTGCTGACCCTTGGACGTGCAGAGAAACTCCGGCAGCTGGGCATACCTGGCGAGTATCACGACGTCGTCGCCAAAGCGGCTCACGGGCTGCTCGATCGGCGGCACGAGTTCAGCACGCGCTTTGAGTGGGAATCGTGGGCTGCAGAACAGTTGCGCACCACCGCAGGTGTAGAGAGTCTCTTTGGTGTGCGGCCTGGCAGTGACGGTCCCATACCGGTGTTCCAGCTGCCCCGCCTGGCCGAGGTCCTGGAGGGGCTCGGTCAGCCAGAGCTTCGGGATCCCGAACGGGTGACGACGGCGCTCGTGGCCCGCTGGGGTATCCACAAGATGGTGGCCGGCGGCGAACACGTGAATCGCTTCATGCCCTTCTTCAAGACCTGGCTGCTGCGCCGGGGCATGGCCGAGGCGGCACGCCGCCACGACAACGTCGCGGCCTCTCCGGTGATCGTACTGACGGCGGAATACAAACCCGACACGCAGGACGGACGTTTCGCCGCCGGTATGCGCAAGTTCGAGATCCTCTGTGGCACCGGTGATCACCTGTTCCACGCCCTCGATGCCGACGGGCAAACCCTGGCCAGCTTGCTCTCCGAGGGATATGGTGCGGTGGCCGAACGGGGCCGCGGGCCAAGGGCGGCGCGCCTGCTGGGTCTGGCACCGGACACGGCCGAGACCGCCTCCTCCCTGACCGACCTGTTCCCCGGTCCGCCCACACCGTCTGAGATCCGTGTCGTATCTCCCACGGGGCTCTCCACGCAGGATCTGCTGGGGTACACCAGTGATACCAAGCTGGAATCGATCGCGGATTCGGCGCGGGCAGAGCTTGTGGCCGCCGATTTCTCCGACGCCGAGATCGACGCCAGCCTGGCCACCTACGGACCCCATCCCGACCTGTGGGCCACCGCGTCCGATGTGGCGGCGGATCGGGGGGGCCAGCTGGCACAACAGCTCGACGGCCGTCTCCATGTCCTCGCCCTGCAGGTGTTGGGCCCCGAACGCACCTATGAACGCGCCCTGCAGGGCGCCGACGTACTCGACACCGGCATTCCCCATCGTGATCTGCTCAACCTGCTGTCCGATCCGTCGCAGGTGTGCCGACTGATGCTTGAAGGCAACCCCGACAGTGCCCTCGTCATTGTCGACGGCGCCTCCGGTGCCCGGCGCCGGGCGATGAACCGCTTCGACGTCATGCTGTGGTTCGCCGCCGCTGAGAGATACGCTCGTGAATCGGTCTACACCGGCATCGGACTGGGCCAGGAAACCGTCGAGGGCTGGCGCCACGCCATGCGCCGGCACAAACGGCGGGCGGCACGGCTGGGTGACGCCTTGCGTGCCGGCGACACCGAGGCTGCCCGTGCCGCGTATGAACGCATCGTCGACGAGATCCGCGCCGAACAGGAAGTGCAACAGCAGTTGGCTGAGGTCGACAAGCTGCGCCGCTTCGGCCGCCTGCGCCCCCGGGACGAGTTGCTCGCCCGGGCCCTGGCTCGCATCGCCGCCGGCGTCAGGCTCGAAGACTTCACCTTTGGTGACTTTCTCGCTGTGGGGGGGGTCTTTCTGCTGGATGGAGCTCACCAGGAAGAGATCGACGCCTGGTCCCGGGATCTGAACCGTCCCGCCGACAGCGGCGTCTCGGCGAGTCTCGTGGATGGGTTGCTGCACCCGGCAGTGGAGCCACAGATCGAGGACTTCCGCGAGGAGAAGGGTCTCGAGAGTTCCAACAAGGCCGCTGAGGACCGCCCCGTGGCGGCACTGGAAGCACGCCGTCAACTGGGCCAGCGAGTCGCCCGGGCTCGGGCCCTGAACGAGCGCTACCGCGCCGCTGAAGCAGTCGAGACGACTGAAGCTGGCTTCGACGCCGCCTACGAAGCGGCCATGTCCGCTCTGGGTGATGGCGGTGTTCCGGTGACGGATGCCGCCTTCGGCACGTTCATCTCGCACACGCGCAACGCTCTGCTGGCACTGGTCAGTCAACACTATGACGAGGACCATGCCGATGTGGCGCAGGTTTTCGTCGACCACCTGTCACAGTTGTTTCTGGGACGTGAAATCGATCTGGAGAACTGGCGCCAGGTAGCTGGCGGGTATGAGGATGTGGGAGACTTCGGCCGACTGTCTCAGGCCGTCGTGGCGCGTGATGGTGTCACGTCAGGGGCTGCCGCTCTTGAACAGATCGCCCGCGGCGCCGAGCTGTTCTACATCCTTCTCGCCATCGAGACGACCCTGCCCTACACCCGACCGGATGCCGAACAGGATACGACCGGTCTATGGCGGGCACTGGCGGATTTCTACGCCGAGACGATCAATGACCACTTCTATGAATACTGCCCATGGGTCTACTCTCGCGGCGTCGGTTACGCCTACCTTACCGGCCAGGCCCTGTATGAGTTCGCCGTCGAGCATCACGCCTGGCTCGCACGGTACCTGCGTCAGGTAGTAGTACACCACACCGAGGTCGGAGAACTGCCCGCTCAGCACCAGGACCTGCTGCTGGGCAACTTTACTGATGGCTCGCAGGTCGACCCCATCGGTGCCAGCGCGAACTCTGCGGCGGAGCGCCGCTGGCGTGCCTACGGACAGGTACGCGAACTCGCCTTTATTCGCAACGACGGTTTTCCCTTGCCGGTCGTCTTCCCCGAGTTCGACCCGGAAGTGATCGATGCCGAGCACCGCGTCAACCATGTGATCGCCCTGCCGGTGGGTCGCACCCACTACTCGCGCGCCCTGCGCGAGGGACCGACGCTGGCGGCCGAATTGATCGCCGAGGGCCGGCCTGGCGCCAACCTGATCATCACGCGCCGCTGCGAACTGGTAGAGCATCCAGGTCATTCACGACCGGTCGCCGAGATCCACTCCGGTCACGTGTATGTCTCCGCCGCGGAGTACGCCACGGCACTGGTCCGGCACGCCGGTCTCGATGAGAAGCAGGCCGCCAATCGGTCGGCGGGTTGCCATGCGAAAGGGATTCGCCTCGCCGTCCGGTTCTCGCGACCCGTCCGCGCCGCGGTGGTCTATCCGTTCCACGGCGATCCGGACTACGACTCTGGACGCCTGGAAGACTGCGGCCTTCCCTTCTCTGTGCAGTCTCTGTTCCACACCTGGACGACCTACGACAAGGCCAAGTATCCTGACATCTTCGATGCCGGATCCGGCGTTGACGTACCGCAGGAGATCGACTGGCTTGCCGCCTGGACGACACGTTCGATTGATGAGAGGACGGCAAAGGGCTGGATCGAAGACGGTCTGGACGACGGTGGAGACTACCCGGGCCTGCGAGCCTTTGCCCGACAGCACCGACTCGTGATGATCAAGGATGCCGCTGAATCGGGTGGCCGCAATGCCCGGGCCTTTGTGTTGCGGAAGCTGGCCGACGCCGAAGTCGACGAGGAGGAGCTTGAGAGCGCCGTCGACTTCATCTACCAGATCAGCCGGCGTCACAATGTCGCCATCCAGGAGGTCATCGTCGCCAGCCCGCAATACTGGGCGACGGAGGCCTTCATGGATTCCTTTGTCCGGCGGCAGGTCATCGAGTGGGGGTCAGCTGTCGAACGGCGGCGACGGCCCAAGTCCCCGCTCTACGGTTCACATCGTGTCATCGTCTCCACCGACGATCCCGCGGCGGACGTGCCGCTGGAGGAGAAGTGGCACCTGTCGCACTGGATCACGCTGAACAGCAAGCAGTTGATCACCAACGTCGGCCGGGGCGGCAGTCTCGAGCAATTCCTGCCCGAGTTCATCCATGCCGCTCACCGTGAACCCCTGTTCGACGGACTGGCCGACGCCGCCCGACGCGTCATGGAAGCCCTGGCCGCCTACGAGCGGCGCTCCGAGTCTGCTTACGTCGAAGAAGCCGGTCGACACGTAGGCAAGGACCTGACAGGCGTGTCGTACGGGACACCGCGGTACATGATGCTCGACTTCCTGGTGACGCCTCAGTTCCATGAAGAGGGTGACCTTGTCGAGGTCGAGCAGGAGTCAGATGGTGAACCCGTCTACCTGCTGCAACGCGGCGGCATGCGTTTCCCGGGGACGGTCTCTGGTTGGCGCATCGTCATGATCGAGCCGAACATCGGTGTCGGTCTGTGGGATCGTGTCGCCCTGCGCGAGGAGTTTCATGAACACGAGGCCAGTGAGGCAGAACAGCGTGCCTTCGACTGGGACTGCGTGGGCGCCAATGCCCGCATCGTTCTGCGTGATCTCTCGCGTGGCGGCGAACAATACCTGCAGGCCAGCCGCCGGATGACGGGGGCCCCAGAGTGAAACGACGGGACATCGACGTAGCCTGGACCCGGGCCTGCGACGGCCTCGGCTTGCAGCGGGGCACCGCCCTTGGGGCGGCAGAAGCGAGTGTCCTGCTGAAGTACCTGGTCGCCGAAGGCGCCGCCGCCCCCGACACCCCCCCTCGAGGGTGCGCCACTCATCACGCCCGGGCCGTACTTCGCCAGGTAATTGACGACGGTCTCGAGGCTCTCGCCGAGGCGCTGGCGCCACCGATACGCGGCCTCGTCGAAACAGCCCTGGCCCAGGACAGCCTCTATGTGGAGCGCATCATCGATCTGGCCGTGTCCGATCTCGTGAGCGAGCCGATGGCGCCGGAGGTGTGTATCTCGATCGATGCCTGGGATGAGTTGCCAGGTAACTTCTCGTGGACTCACGCCATCGTCTTCCACGCGGCGCCGCTGGTCACCCACGAGCTCTATCCGCTGACCGCCGATGCCCTCGCCCATGACGCGCGGAAGACGGGGCAGCCCTGGTTTCGCGTTCTCGGTGTGCACGGCGACTGGATCCTCGACGGCCGGGCTCGTCGCGTGCTGTTCCTTGACGCCGAGCACGACCGCTTCCTCGAGGCCGCGCTGACAGACCCGGTGCATCTCGACTCGGTGCAGTTCCTCGCCCTCGGGGAGCGTCAGATTGATCGGCATCGCTGCTGGTCATCCTCGCTGAGCTGCCGGTTGCTGAACCCATGGGCGGCCTCGGCGGCGGCCGACGACAAGGCGGGTCTGCGCCGCCGCTGGCATGCTGCCGGCCTCGAGGTTCCCGAGGGCTCCTTGCTGACCCCCGGTGACAGGGCTGGTGCCCGCGCCTTCCTCGCCGGTTCTTCCGAGATCGTGATCAAGCCGAATGCGGGTACCGAGGGTGACCGCGTCCTCTACCTGCGTGGTGACGACGAGGACGCCGGCGACCGGCTCGATGTCCAGCTGACTGCCTGTTGGGAGTGGGGTTCGGTGCTGGTGGAGCGGCGCCGTGATGGCGTCGGCTGGCGCGACCCGGACAGTGGCCGCATCCACAGTCTGGCCGTGCGCCTGAACGTGGCCCACGACGGCGATCGATGTATCGCCGAGTCGGGCTACGCCCAGATCGGCATCGACGCCGACCACCCTGCTTCACGCGGCACCGGCGGAACGCTGGTGCCCATCGCGACGGTTCTGACCTCCTTGGTCTGTCGCGCCGATGGTGGGCGCGTAGCGTTTGGCGAAGAGGACCTGTCCCGTCTGCGCCGCGTCGCGGAGATGGCAGCGGCCACACATGATACGCTGGGTCTGGCCGGGATCGATCTCGTTCTCGACACCGACGGTCAGGGGGGTGTGACGCCGGTGCTGCTCGAGCTCAACCCCCGCCCGGCGGGGTTGGCCCACGCCCGCTTCCTGCCGGGTGCCGGTGAAGGACGGGAGGAAGCCGGCGTCTCGCTGGCGATGTGGGATGGAATCACATGCGGGCAACCTGCCACGCCCCTGCCTCAACGGGACGCACTGGAGGTATAGGCATGCCGAGCGCCATCGAACACCTCGCCGAGGCGCGGTCACTGGAGGGGTTGCTGCCCCTGCTCGACGACATCGCCCGCGAGGCTCGGGAAGAAAAGTCGTCAAAAGCTGAGCGTCGGGCCTTGCTGCGAGCGTTGGTACTATCGCCTGGACTGTCGTCGACGCTGGCGACGGGCGCCGTCGTCGACGCCCTGGTCGACCGCCTGGGGGCGGAAGACTGGCTCGAGCACTTCGGGCCGGCCGTCGACAAGGAGTTGCCCGGCCTGCTGGTGCAGACCATCGACGAACGGCTCGACGTGGGCCACGAGGACATTCTGGGGCTGGTGCCGGTCGATGGTGTCCGCGTTCTACTGGCCATCCTGAAAGGCCTCGGCCAGTACACCGAGGCCCTTCAGGGCAGCCGGCGCCGGCTGCTCGGCATGCGTGTAGCCATGGTCTGTGGCGCGGCCTTCCGTCGTCTGCAGGATGACAGAATCTGGCGCCGCCGGGGTGTACCCGCCTGTAGCATCGATGGCGGCGAGATTCAAGACCTCAAGGAACAGAAGGCCGTCGCCGACCTGCCCGCCGCCTACGAGAAGCGGGTCAATCAGCTGCAACGCGCCGACCTGCGCCGTGCCCTCGAGGCAGTGCGCGCCCCGGCCGACCCGCGCCCACTGCCTGAGGCAGACTTCGACAAGCTCTTCGAGGTCCACTCACCCCTCCGCCTCGGGATCTCCAGCGCCAACGCCTCCGACAATCACATCCGCAGCAAGGAACAGGGCGGCAAGACGCTCAACGTCGGCATCGATCTGCGCACCTCCGGCCTCGACGCACCGGCGCCACCCCTGACCGTCACGGCACGACGGCTGGCCGAACCGCGCCTCGTCCTGCGCTCCCACTCGGCGGAGTTCGTCGCCGACTTCGAGGTCAACACGAAAGGAGATGCCGCCGCTCAGAGCGGTCTGTTCTTCTCCTACCGTCGAGGTGGGGACGAGGCTTTGCGTATGGTCAAACAGGCCCTCGTGCACACCGGAATCGTCGGTGCCGACTCGGTCGACATCGCCGGTGATATCGGCGCCCTCTTCGGCGGCGGTGGTCTCGAAATCGTCACCGCCAGCGCCGTGCAGCAGGGCTCTGGTTTGGGCACCAGCAGCATCCTGGCGGCGGCGATCCTCAAGATTCTCTACCGCCTGACCGGGCAACCTGCCGGAACGGACGACGGCGAATATCCTGACCTGTATGATCAGAGCGTGCTCCTCGAGCAGTCCATCGGCCTCAACTCCGGTTGGCAGGATGCCCGTGGTGCTCGTGGTGGCCCGAGCGCGGTAAAGGACTTCTACGCTCCGCCCACCGACGGACTGCCGACCCCCGAACTGACCTACGTCGACGTCGATGCCGAGCTCTTCCAGCGCCGGGTCGTCCTCTTTGACACCGGCATCGCCAGAGGCGCCACGCGCGGCCTCAATGTGGTGATGGAGGCCTACCTGGGGCGCCATCGGCACCGCTACGGTGCCATCCGTGAATCCCTCGCCATTCACGACGACATGGTCGAGGCCCTGCGCGCCGGCGACTACCGGCAGTTGGGACAGATGGCCAGCCGCTACTGGCAGCTGCGCTGCATTCTCGACCCGGAGGCGACGAATCCGGCCATCCAGCACCTGTTCGAGGCTCCCGTCGCCGACCTGATCGAGGGAGGAACCCTCACCGGCGCCGGCGGGGGCGGTTTCGGTCTGCTCATCGCCCGTTCGGGTGAAGAAGATTCACTGCGCGAGTGTCTGCATAAGCTGAAGGAGAAACGTCCCTTTTCCCGCAGCGCCGTCGTCGACTACCAGCTCGACGCCAAGGGCCTGCAGTTGACCGAACGTCCAGATCGCTGAGGAGGGTGAAGGACCATGTTGATGAAGGATCGCACTGGTTTTGTCGCCGGTGTCGCCAACCGCCGCAGCATCGCCTGGGCCGTGACCAAGGCCCTGGATCGTGAAGGGGCCCGCCTGGCCCTCGGGTATCTCGGTGAACGGGAGCTGGAAGCTATCGAGCCACTGCTCGAGCAGCTGCAGACCCCGCCTCTGCTGGTCCAGTGTGATGCGACGAAGGAGGAATCCGTCGGGGACGCCTTCCACAAAGCGGGTGCCGAGTTGGGTCATCTCGATTGCCTCGTGCACGCCATCGCTTTCGCCAACCGCGACGACCTGGTGGGCCGCTTTGCCGATACGTCCCTCGAGGGCTACCAGCTCGCCCTGGGGGTCAGCGCCTACACGCTCAACACCCTGGCCAGGGCGGCCGAGCCGCTGATGACGGCCGGGGGTGGCGTCGTAGCCCTCACCTACCTGGGCAGTGAACGGGCGATCCCCAACTACAACGTGATGGGCGTCGCCAAGGCGGCCCTCGAATCGGGTGTGCGGTACCTTGCCAGCGAGTTGGGTGAGAAGGACATCCGGGTCAACGCCCTGTCGGCTGGTCCGATCCGCACGCTGGCAGCCCGCGGTATCGGGGGTCTCAACGACATGCTGCGCGTGCACGGGGAACGAGCTGCCCTCAAACGCAACAACACGGTAGATGAAGTCGGTGACGCAGTCTTGTTCCTGTGCAGTCCGTTGAGCCGGGGCATCACCGGCGAGGTCATTTACTGCGACGCCGGCTACCGCATCATGGGATTGTAGCGACCCCATCCCCCCTCAGGACGGCGGCGGCAGATCGAGGCCGCGCAGGGCTTCCAGGCTGTGGGCGCCGATGTGGCAACCCGCCCGGGACGCGGCCGCCAGGTGGGACCGCAGGAAGGCCGCTTCCCGCGGGTGGTCGACATCATACCACGGGGCCAGCAGTGCCAGACTGATGGACGGAGCCAGGGCGCCCACCGTCTGTTCCAGCACCGCGCCCGTTCCCCATTCGATCTGCCGGAATAGAGCCGGCGCTGCCGCTTCGATCGCGTCATCCCTGACACCCACTAGGTAGTATCCGCCATCCACTGACGGTCCCAGCACGACATCGGAATCCGTCAGCAGCTCCAGCGCGTCATCGATTGTAGCAGCAGGCATTGACGGTGAGTCGGTGCCAAGAATGACGGCCCGCCGGGCGCCTGCGTCGAAAGCACCGGACAGGGCATGCTCCAGGCGCAGGCCCAGATCCATCCCCTGCTGCAGGACGAAGTCCAGCCCGTGATCACCCGTCGGATCGAGCCGGGCCCGCAGCGGCTCCAAACCGTCGGCGTCGGCGACCGCTACAACCCGCCGTGCGGCGCAGCTGCGGCTCAGAAGATCGACGGTGTCGCGCAGGAAGGCGGTGTAAACCGCCGCCGCCTGCTCGGCGCTCAGATGGGTCTGCAGACGGGTTTTCACCGAGCCGGGCACCGGGTTGCGCGCAAACAGGATGGCGCAGGTTTCCGCGGTGGCTATCTTTTTGGGCTTCGGCTCGCTCATTCCCGCTTCCATCCAGAGAAGGATCCCGATGGCAGAAGTCAACATCATCCGGCACCGTCCCGGTGCCGTGTTCTGTAACCCCTGCGAAGTGATCACCGTTGACGACGACGGCAAGGTCGTGCGCCTCGTCGAGCCCAGTGGCAACGTGGGGACCCAGTATGCCAACAACATCGGCGCCGAGTGGTTCGGCACAGTCGAGAATCTCAATGCCGGTCTGGCGCAGGGCAAGGTGCACTGGAGTGACGTGTACAAGACCGATGTCATGTGGACCACACCCTCCGCCGATCGCGACGAGTGTGACGCCTTCAAAAACGACTTCAACGGCGTCTACGGCGCCATGATCAACTCCGCCACGGGAGGACCGCTGCGCTCCAATCGGATGGCACGATTCACCCACCAGGAAGGCTTCCCCGACCCCAAGGCTCTCTTCGAGGTGCAGATCAAAGCGGCTGCCGGTGATGTCGAGATCGGCGGCGGCAAGCTGGACTTCGGCTCCTGGGTCGATCACCAGCCCTCGGGTGCCTCCGTCATGCACAAGAAGGGCGACGAGATGATCACCACTCTGGGGCCCGACGTCGGCAAGGAGATGGAATTCGTCCTCGAAGAGCAGTACGCGAAGCCCTTCGCCGAGGCCGGTGTCGACTTCAGGAAGCAGACAGTGTTCATGGAAATCCTCGTCGGCGTCGACGACGCGCCCGACCAGGCTTGGGAGCGGATCGAAGCCGTGCGCAAGGTCTTCGAGGACTACTACGGTGATGACCGACCGGCGGGACTCATCTACCCCGTGTCGCGTATCCCCAACCTCGACGGCGTCGTCGAACCGCAGCCTCGCGTCGTCTCCGGAGACGTGGAGATCCTCCGTTCCGGCACTCTGGAACACGGCTTCAGCACCTGGAACGCCATCCGTCATGGCGGCATCACCGAGGTGATGGTCTCCGCTGTCGGTGGTGACGACGGGGCGGCCATTCTCGACGGCGTCGATGCCCGGGTCAAGGAGGCCGGCGGCGCAGGCCTCAAGCAGAACGGCATCTTCAACAACGCCTACATCGCTGCGGGCAGCGACAGCAAGGCGAACCGTGACTCGCTGGCCAGCTTCAATCCTCCCTTCACGAAGTGGTACGAAGGTACGGCCCCATCCGGTCGCACAGCTCAGTACGTCGGTGGTATCCAGCAGCAGGGCATCGCCTACGGTGTGTCGAACCGTTCCATCTTCGCCTGAGCGAAACGTCGGGTCCTCCAGAGGAGACACATTGCAGGCATCTCTGATCGTCGATGAGTTGAAGAAACAGGGAGTCACACACGTCGTCGGTGTACCGGACAACGGGGCCCGTACACTGTTTGAGGCCTTGTGGGCCGACGCCGATATCGACGTTATCGGCGTGACCCGTGAAGGCGAGGCGTATGCCGTGGCCAGCGGGCTCCACGTGGGCGGCAGGAGGCCCGTCGTCATCATTCAGAACACTGGTTTTCTCGAGACGGGCGACGCCTTTCGCGGCACCGCCTACAACATGGGCCTGCCCATCGTCATGCTGATGGGCTACCGCGGATTTCAGACTCTGGAACCGGAGGCCGAGCGCATCGACACGGCGGCCTCGTTCTTTGAGCCGACACTGAAGGCCTGGGACATCCCCTACACGCTGATGCACGAGGACGAGGACGTCCGCGGGCAGATCGCCGGTGCCTTCCGTGCTGCCGCCGAGCGATCCCTGCCAGCGGCGGTCCTCATCGTCGGCACCACGACCTGAAGAGAAAGATGCTGGACAAATACAGCTGCCTGAAGAAGCTGGCCGCCCGGCGTGGCGAACGTGATGCTGTCGTGACGACGATGAGTGTAGCCATGCCCTGGGCGGAGCTGTCGGATACGCCCCTCGACTTCGCCCACGTTGACAGTGCCATGGGACATGCTGCCGACTTCGCCTACGGCATCGCCCTGGCCCAGCCTGGCCGACGTGTGCTCTGCCTCAACGGCGACGGTTCGACACTGATGTGCCTGGGTACTCTGGTGACGATCACCGGGAAGCCGGCGCCGAACTTCAGTCTCATCATCACCGAGAACGGCACCTACGAGGTGACCGGCAACCAGCCGGTACCCGGCGCTGGCAGCGTCGACTTCGAGGGGATGGCTCGCGCCGCCGGCGTCACCGAGGTACACACCATCGAAACCGAATCCGACTTCGATGCCAGGCTCGACCTGCACTTCACTGCGCCGGGTCCGGCCGTCTTCGTCTGGCGCATCGAGCGTGCCGACGAACCCGTACCGATACCAACGGCACCGATCCGCCAGCGGGGCCACAGTCTGCACGACGCCCTGACAAGGTAACCACGGAGACCATGTCCTTTCCCCGGATGGCTCCCTACCGGCAGCGCTTCGCCGCTGAAACGCTCGACGATGTTCCGGGAGCCGTGGTGGAACAGCTGCAGGCCATTGATCTGGCGGGGCGGATTCAACCCGACCAGCGTATTGCCATCACGGGCGGCAGCCGCGGCATCGCCAACATCTCGGCCATCACACGGACCGTCGTCGATGCCGTGCGCGAGGCGGGTGGCGACCCTTTCGTCATGCCTGCCATGGGCAGCCACGGGAGCGCCACCGCGGACGGACAGAAGGCGGTCCTGGCCAGCTACGGTCTGGGTCCGGAGGAGTTGGGCTGTCCCGTGGAAGCGACCATGGAGGTCGTCGAGCTGGGGCAACTGGAGGACGGCACACCCATCCTGGTGAACCGGCTCGCCGAAGGTGCCGATGGCATCGTCGTGATAAACCGGGTCAAACCGCATACCTCCTTCCGCGGCAGCCACGAGAGCGGCGTCGTCAAGATGCTGACTATCGGCTTGGGATGTCATCGTGGCGCGACCATGGCTCACGCTCAGGGAGCCCAGGGCCTGACACGGCTGATCCCCGCCCTCGGCGAAGCCCTGCTGGCACGACTTCACGTCATCGCCGGTATCGCCCTGGTGGAGAACGCCTACGACAGAACGGCAAGTGTCACCGCCCTGCGCCCGGAGGAGTTTCTGTCCGGGGAACCGCGACTGCTGGCCGAGGCGCGCGCCAACATGCCGCGAATCCTGGCTCACGGCATCGACCTGCTCATCGTCGATGAGATGGGCAAGAACATCTCGGGTACCGGCATGGATACCAACGTGATCGGCCGCATGATGCTCCCCGGGGTCAAGGAACCGGACGAACCCGGTGTGTCGCGGATCTTCGTACGGCGACTGTCGGACAGGACCCACGGCAATGCCAACGGTGTCGGCCTGGCAGACGTCATCACCAGGCAGCTGTTCGACAGTATCGACTTCTCTGCCACCTACGCCAACGCCTTCACCTCCACCTTTCTCAACCGCGCCTATATCCCCATCATCAAAGAGCATGACCGCGAGGCCATCGCCGCGATGTTCGAGGTGATGCGTTTCGAGGACGGGGCCAGTGCGCGCGTGGCCCGCATCGTCAACACCCTCGACGTGGGGCAGATCCAGCTGAGCGAGTCACTGGCCCGCAGCAGCGACCATCCCGACCTGGAACAGCTCGGGGATTATCAGGACATGAGATTCGCCGACGATGGCTCGCTGATCTAGCGCGGCTCCGCAGGAACACACTTGTGAGGATTCCCGAACTCGAGCGCGCGGCACAGCTCGCCTGCCAGTACATCGACTCTCTGGACGATCGCCGCGTCAGTGCCGAACCGGATCCGGCCGTCCTCAGGGCCAGGCTGGCCCGGGAGCTGACCGCAGACGGCCTGCCTCCGGTGCAGGTCATCGAGGAGCTTGCCGCAGATGCCGAAGCGGGCCTGCTGCACAGTGCCGGTGGCCGCTTCTTCGGCTGGGTCATCGGCGGCGGTATCCCCGTCTCGGTCGGCGCCGACTGGCTGACCTCTGCCTGGGATCAGAACGCGGCCACGTATGCCTGCTCACCGTCTGCCGCCATCATCGAAGAGGTCGTCGGCGACTGGTTGAAGGACCTTCTCGGCCTGCCGCAAATTGCCTCCTATGCCTTTGTCACCGGGTGCCAGATGGCTCACGTCACGGCCCTGTCGGCGGCACGACACAGGGTACTGGCTGACAGGGGCTGGTCGGTGGAAGAACAGGGCCTGGCCGGCAGTGCGCCGATACGCGTGCTGGTGGGAGAGCACCACGAAACGGTGACACGGGCCCTGCGCCATCTGGGAATCGGCTCCGCTGCCGTCGTTCGAGTCCCCCTGAAAGAGACCGGTACGATCGATGTCTATGACTTGCGGGCCGAACTCGAGCGAGACCCGGAGGCACCGACGATCGTATCCCTTGCCGCCGGCGATCTGAACCGTGGCGCCTTCGATCCCTTCGGCGAGATCTGCGATCTTGCCCATGGGTACAGTGAGCACCGGGCCTGGGTCCACGTCGATGGTGCCTTCGGCCTGTGGGTCGCCGCCAGCAAGCGCTTCCGCCACCTCGTCAGAGGGATCGAGAAGGCCGACTCCTGGGCGACGGACGGCCACAAGTGGCTCAACGTTCCCTACGACAGTGGCATCGCCTTTGTGGCCGACACCGAAGCCCACAGAGCGGCCATGACCGTGCCGGCAGCGTACAAGGTCGACGTGGAGGGTGTGCGCGATCAGTTCGAGTGGGGGCCGGAGTGGTCGAGACGGGCCCGCGGCATCCCGCTCTATGCGGCCCTGCGATGCCTGGGACGCAACGGGGTCGCCGGGATCATCGAGCGCAGCTGTGACCTGACTCGGGACATTGTCGCCAGGCTGGGCGATCTGCCGGGCGTGGAGGTCCTGACCACACCCGTCATCAACCAGGGACTGGTGCGGTTTCTCGACCCTGATGGCGATCACGATGGGCGGACCGGTGAGGTTATCCGGCGCATCAACCACAGTGGCGAAGCCTGGTTCGGACCGACGATGTGGCACGGCATGCGCGTGATGCGGATTTCCCTGAGCAACTTCCGCACGACTCATCAGGATATCGACCGGGCGGTGGCCGCCATAGAAAAGGCGCTGTAGACCTCGTGGCGCCATGACGCCGACTCTCCATCGACCGGTTCTTTTTCGTACAATGCAAGCGTGTCGTTTGCCCCACAGACTCAACAGGAGCACGTATCATGACTGATTTCCCGCGCACCGATGTCGGCGGCGTGTCGATGCCTCGCCTGCTGGTGGGTACCAACTGGTTTCTCGGCTATTCACACACCAGTCGGGCCCAGGATCAATTCATCAAGCAGTACCAGAGCCGGCAAAACATGGCCGATATCCTCACCGTTTTTGCCGAGGCCGGCGTCGATGCCGTGATGGGACCACACATGACCGGCGACCTGCACGGCGCCATCTGCGACGCCGAGGCCCGCACGGGGCGCTCCTTTTCGCGGATCATCACCCCCCATTTCAACATCCTGCCCGGGGGAGAAGATGACATGGAGCCGGAACGAGTCTTCGCCCGCTGCAAGGATGAGGGCGCCACGTTCTGTCTGCCCCATCAGGGCGTCACCGATGCCCTCGTCGACCGCCGCGAGAAAAAGATCCGCGACCTCGATATCTACACGAAGATGATCCGTGATCACGACATGATCCCCGGCCTGTCTACCCACATGCCGGAGAGCATCGTCTACGCCGATGCCCAGGACGCCGACGTGGAAACCTACATCCAGCTCTACAACGCCTCCGGTTTCCTGATGCAGGTCGAGGCCGACTGGGTGATGCGCATCATAAGCAACGCCCGTAAGCCGGTGATGACGATCAAGCCTCTGGCCGCTGGACGTCTGCTGCCTGTAGTCGGCATGTCCTTCGTGTGGAATACGATCCGTGACCAGGACATGGTCACCATCGGCACCACGACCCCGGATGAGGCCCGCGAGATCATCGACATCTCCCGTGAGTTGCTCGAGCGCCGCGTACCCGACTACGAACTGCAGGCAACCCGCAGCAAGTCTTCGCTGAGCACCGCCGCTGGGTGATGTCGCCGAAGTTCTGCCGCGTTGTCGTGCCGACGGTCAGTCCATAGCTTCTTTTGCTTGTCCCGCTTGCTGGCTGACGCAATCCCGCGCCCAGCATCCTTCTGTAGCTGAAACACGGTGACCACGGCAACGCTGGCATGACGACGGCAGTGAATCTCTCTCGCGGCGCCTGTCCTCGCCTCGAGTCTCAGCATGTACGCCTTGAGGCCGAGATGGCCGTCGAGTTGTATATCCGCGTGCAGCCAACCGTCGGCACCGAGACCATCCAGACGCAGGCAGCTTCGATTTACGAATGTCTCGGCAGAATTCTGGCGGAGCAGGGGCTGAATCGGGCCGACGTGCTCACCGAACGCCTGTTCTTCGCCGATATCGCCGCACACAGCAACACCGTGAAAAACGTACGAGCCGGCTTCTATCAGGATGACAGGGACGATCTGCCGGCCACCTCGTTCCTGCAGCAGCAGCCCGCCGCTGATGGCCGCCTGCTGGAACTGCAGGCCTACGCGGTGCATTCGTCGTCGGCAGCGCAGGACGTTGAGGCCCTGATCGGGTTGCCGGCGGTGACCTCTGGCCGCCGGATTTCCACGGCCGGCCTGTCACACATCTACCTGCAGAATCTGACGGGCGGCGACGATCTTGCCGACGATGATTTCCGCACGCAGTGCCGAGCCCTCTTCGAGCGGATCCGCAACGTGCTGAAGGATCACGACCTGCCGGTGTCACAACTGGTTCGCACCTGGATCTACCTGCGGGACCTCGAGGCCGACTACGACGTGCTCAACGAGGTCCGCAACGCCTGCTTCGACGAGTGGGGTGTCACACTCCTGCCGGCGAGCACCGGGATCGAGGGAGCCACCCTGCCGGCGTCCTCGCGCCTCAGCGCCGATGTCTGCATCGTCTGGGGCGACGGCCTCGGAGACATCGAGCACATGCACGGAGAATCCCTGGGGGACGCCCCGGCCTACGGATCGGCCTTCTCTCGGGGTCTGCGAGTGCCGCGCTCGGACCGGACCGTACTATACGTCTCGGGTACAGCCAGCATCGACACGGCCGGCAACGTCGTTCACGTAGGGGACGCCAGAGGCCAGTGTCATCGCATGCTCGACAACGTCGACGCCCTGCTGCGCCCCCATGCGGCGACCCTGGCCGACACGGTTCACGCCGTCACGTACCTCAAGGAGCGGGACTTCCTGCCCATTTTCCAGCAAGCCTGCGAGGAGCGCGGCGTTCCCCGGGACCTGCTCAACACCGTCGTCGTGGCCGACGTATGT
Source organism: Gemmatimonadaceae bacterium (assembly GCA_002726335.1). Next base: position 5,794 of record PBSR01000214.1, on the reverse strand, counting down.
CGCCCCGACTGGTTGTGCGAAATTGAACTGACGGCAGTTCTGCCCGCGACCTGAGCCCCGGTTGAGGCACGTCAAGCGCCAGGAACTGCTTCAGCGCGTTGTACCCGACGAATAGGGCTCCACCGGACCATCTCCCGCATCCTGCTGTAGCGCCGAAGCGACACGTGGATCCAGTTGCGCCGACAGTGGCCTGTCGGGGTCATAGATGGCACGCGCCAGGTTCCGTTCACTCACCTTCACTGGACCGGTGATGAACACGGGCACATTGTACGTCTTGATAAAGGCGTCATAGAACGTCGGATCTTCCTGGGGCATGAGCACCGGACGGTGGAATCGCCCCTCCTCGTCGACGTAGCTGAAGTAGGGTCGGGCAAAAAGGCCGTCTCGCCGTTTGCTGCTGAACACGAGCCAACGGCCGTTGCTCGACCACGAGTGCCAGGAGTCGGCCAGATCGCTGTTGATCTCCAGTCGCCGATACCCCCCTTCAACAGATCCATCACGTACAGATCAGCGGTGGCCGAAAAGATCGGAAAGTTGCCATGGTCGGCCATGGTGAACACCAGCCAGCGACCGTCAGGTGACACTTTTGGCTGTGTCACCGTCAGTCCCGTCTGCCCGGCTGTGAGCAGGGTATCCAGGTCACCCCATGTACCGGAGTCGACGTCAAAGGGGATGCGCATCAAGTCATAGCGCACCTCCTCGAACTGCTCGATGGGCAGGATCGGAGCGCTGCTGAAATACAGGTGACGGCCATCAGGCGACCACTCCGGCCAGGTCTCGGCACGATCCGGGTCGGAGATGGCCGCCGTCGTGGTCAGGATGTTGTCTTCGGTGGAATAGACCGCCAGATCGGAGCCGGCATCGAAGACCTCGCGTGTTTCGCGTGTCGGGTCGGTGTGCAGGAAGAGCGAAACCTTATTGACGCTGAAGCCGATGTGTCGGCCGCCAGGATGCCAGCTGGTGTACGCGGCGGGTGACTTGTTGAATGCCGTGCGCGTGTCAATCGTGGTGACCTCCTGACCCCGCGCCAGGAGCATGGTCAACCCGTGCTCGCTGCGCGTCTGCAGGACCATCGGATCCGGCTGGTTGCGTACGAAGGTGTGGCAGTTGAGGCAGGCGTGATCGGCGTTGCTGTTCTCTAGTACCGGTTTCTGGTCGAAGCTCTCCAGATGCCTCTGATAGATACCGATGTTGACGTACTTGTTGTACAACGGCTTGAGCAGTCTGTAGACCAGGTATCCGTCGATCTTCTCCTGGGCCACGTGCTGCGAGATCGGCTGGAAGCGCTCCCAACGGCCGTCAGCCTGACGGACACTCACATGAAGCAGCAGATCCTGGCCGTGGTTGGCGGCCAGGAGTTTGCGCCACGCGCCGGCCGGGATGCGGATCTGTGCCGACTCGGAACTGACGTCGAGTGCCTCTCCATGGGTAGACCGAATTGCTACCTCGAAGGCCTCCCCCGGCTCGTTCACGACAAAGTTCAGCGGCGCGATGTTGGGTGGAATGGTGACGTCGGCATAGTCCGGATCGATACGCGGCAGACGATCCTGTGTGGGCGGTTCGGCCTCCGGCGCCTTCGTGTGGGTCGCACAGGCGCCGATGGCGACTGTGACGGCTACCAGTACGACGCGGGACAGTCTGTTCATGCTGAAGGCTCGGCGACGTTCGAGGAATGAGGTCACTGTGGGTATCCGGCTAAGAATGTAGCCTGCCGCTATCGTTGTCGACATCGCCGCCTCGATTGCGTGCCGGCGGGACAGTGCCCGCTGTCGGCCTGGGCCTCGGCAGGGTTGCCGCGGTTCAGGCCCGTCTCTATCCTTGACAGAACACCATAGGATCTCGCGGGGGCGCGAGATCTCATCGCCAAACTTGAGAGAGCGAGCCAGATGCGGCACTGGTCTGGGTTTCGGGGACTTGGGCCCCCCGGAACCGCCGCCTTCTTCGGCCTTTGCTATCTGTATGTCTGGCTGCGGATCGAACCGCATCTGATCTTTCATGTTCAGGAGCCGGTCTTCTTCGGCGGCTGGTCGTTTTTTGCGGACTTCCTGCAGATCCCCGGCGGGATCACTGCGTACGTCGCTGCCTTCGCCGGGCAATCCTACGCATTCGGCTGGCTGGGCGCTCTGGTCATCACCCTGGTGATGGCGGCCATCTGGCTGTGCGCCGGAAACCTTGTCCGGGGATGGCGCGGGCAGCGCTACGGCATCGTCACCCTGACCCCGGTTGTCCTTCTTCTGTCTCTGCACAACCGGTACCACTACGATCTGGCCTTTGACCTGTCCCTGCTGGTGGCACTGGCCGCTGCGACGATATCGACGCGACTGGACCGGAGCGGCAGGACGCTGTACTTCGTTCTCATCGCACCGGCGGTGTACTGGGTGTCCGGTGGCGGCTGGCTGCTGTTCGCCCTGCTGTGCGCCCTGCGTGAACTGGTCGACAGGCATACAGTCGGCGCTCTGGCACGGGTCGCGGTGGGCGCCGTCCTGCCCTGGCTGGCGACGTTGACGGTATTTCCCGGAACCTGGCAGGCCGCCTATACGCATCAGTTGCCACTGTCCGGGCTCTACCTGCTCGGCGAACCACGTATCTGGGTGGTCGCCGCCGCGCTCTATCTGTTCCTGCCGGTGGCGATTCTCATAACCGCCTACGGACATCCGGCGGTCGATCAGATTCGGGGACTGCCATCGACGGCCGGTCCTCTGCTGCTGATTGCTGTCGGTGGATTGCTGGTGTACGGCACCCTCGACGTCAATCACCGGACGATGCTGGAAATCGACCACCAGGCGCGGCGGCGGAACTGGTCCGGCGTGCTGTCCCTGGTGCCGGGACTTGCCGCCTATGACGTGCTCACCGTCTACAACGTGCAACTGGCCCTGTGTCACACCGGAAAGCTGGGGAGCGATCTATTCTCGTACCCATATCTGGCGAACGCGGAGATCTTCCAGCCCTCGCCAGAGGCGCCGTCACGATTCCTCGTGCTCGGGGACAACCTGATCGAAATGGGTTATGTCAACAAGGCGGAGCACATGTTGCAGGAGGCGGCCGAGATTCATGGTGACCGGCCGTCGATTCTGCGTCGCCTGGTGACGGTCAACGTCCTCAAGGATCGTCCCCGGGCGGCGCGTGTATACCTGCACCGACTGGCAATGTCACCGTTGGACCGATCCTGGTCAGAGAAGTATCTGGCGGCCCTCGACGCAGATCCGCGGCGAGGGGACGACGAGGAGATCAGCCGCTTGCGCGGCCTGATGGTGGCCACCGACTATCCTGGCTTCTTTACGCCCGAAGACATCCTGCGGCAGCTGTTGGAACGCAACCCGGACAATCTGCTGGCCTTCGATCTGCTGATGGGGCACTACCTGCAAACCGCGCAGCTCGAAAAGATCGTACAGAACCTCCGCCGCCTGGCCAGGTTCCCGAAGGCATTTCCCGGCAAGGTAGTACCGAGACTCTACGAAGAGGCTCTGATGCTTTGGGCCACGCAGGTACGACTACAGACTGGGGTGATGCCCGAACTGCCTCTGCATGGTCGGACGCTCAGCTTGACGACACAGAAGCGCTATACGGAATTCAGCCAGCTGTTGGCTCTCCACCGAGGTGATCCGGCTGGAGCGAAAGCAGAACTGGCCAAGGAACACCGAGACACCTTCTGGTACTACTACCTCTACCGTGGTGCCGAAGTCGGTGTCCCCATCGTCAGTCGGGCGACACGGCCCGTTCCGCAGAGAGACAGGGCTGACGGTTCTTCCTAGCGGCTTTGGGCAAGCTCGCTCTCAGAAGACCTGCTTGCGATACCGCTGCGAGTTGATTCCCAGCTGATCGCGGTACTTGGCTACCGTGCGCCGCGCGATCCTGAGTCCATCCTTGGCCAGTTCGTCAGCGATCTCCTGATCGCTCATCGGCTTGTTCTTGTCCTCGCCTTCGATCATGTTCGCGATCTTCTCCTTGACGCTGCGGGCTGACACGTCCTCGCCGTCATCACGCGAGACCTTGCTGTCGAAGAAGTATTTCAGTTCGCGTACACCGTGGGGGGTCTGCATGTACTTGCCGTTGCTCACGCGGCTGATCGTCGACACGTGCATGCTCACCGCGTCGGCCACGTCCTGCAAGACCATCGGCTTCAGGTGGGCGGGGCCTTTTTCAAACCAGCCCATCTGCGCCCGTACGAGATAGTCGGCGACCTTCAGCATGGTCGTGCGCCGCTGATTGATGGCGTTGATCAGCCAGCGCGCGTCATTCAGCTTTTTCGATACGTACGAGCGCACCTCGTCCTTGCGCCCCCGCCCGTCCTTGAGCAACCCGGCGTAGGAGGCGTTGATGCGCAGGGACGGCAGGGCGCCGTCGGTGAGGCTCACGACCCAGTCTTCTCCCGTCTTCTCGACGATGAGATCCGGGGTGATGTAGTTCACGCTCGTATCGAGGGTGAGCAGGTTGGAAGCCGAAAAAGCGTCACTCACGAGGGCGCCCGGATTGGGGTGTAGCTCCTCGATGATCTCCATGGCCCCGCGCAGGTCGTCGTTCTGGATGCCGAGAGCGCGAGTGATACGGGAGTACCGGCGCTTCGTCAGGTCCTCCATGTGCGAACCGACGATCTGGATGGCCAGTTCGAGATCGTAGTAGTTCTCAGTGCCTTCCTTGAGTCGGAGCTGAATCAGCAGACACTCGGACAGGTCGCGAGCGCCGACGCCTGGCGGCTCGAAGGACTGGATGACGGCCAGGACACGCTCCACATCGACCACGGGAACCTCGATCGACTCGGAGATCTCCTCGGCCGAACAGGTGAGATAGCCACGGTCGTCGATGTTGCCGATGATGAAGTCGGCGATATCGACATCATCCCCTTTCAGCTGGCTGATCAACAGTTGCTCGTTGAGCAGCTCGGCCAGGGGAGGCATGGTCGTGATCCGGTTCTCCTGGGGCTCGCGGTCCTGCTCCCAGTTCGGATCGTACTCGGTGTTCTCGTTGTTGTAGGAATTCTGATCGAGCTGATCGTCGAGCAGTGCATCCCAGTCGACCTCGTCCGTCGGCTCGGGAACCTCCTCCTCCTTCAGCTCTTTCTCCTCGAGGGCCACTTCCTGCTCGGGTGTCTCCACCTCGTCGACTTCGGGCTCTGGCTCGGGAGGATCCTCGTCGAGCTCCTCCATCTCCATCGATTCCTCGAGGAGAGGGTTGACCTCCATCTGCTGCTTGATCTCCAGCTCCAGCTCCAGCGTCGACATCTGCAGCAGCTGGAGAGACTGAATCAACTGCGGCGCCATGCGCTGCTGAAGACTCATGTTCTGTGACAGACGGAGCATCGTCACGGAGGCGTAACTCTTTCTCTAAGAAAGACTTGAAGAAACGCAAATCAAGCGGATCGTGGCTAATATAGAAGTGCTGCAGGGGAGTGTCAAGAAGAAAGGCACAGCATTTGCTGTGCAATGACGCCTCTCAGGAGAGGCGGAACCGTTCCCCGAGGTAGAGGCGACGTACGTCCTCGTCGTCTGCGAGCTCGCGAGCGGTTCCCGACGTCAGGATGCGGCCGTCCACCATGATGTAGGCCCGATCGGTGATCTGCAGGGTCTCGAGGGCATTGTGGTCCGTGATGAGGATACTCAGGCCCTTGGCCCGCAGCTCGCCGACGATGGTCTGGATATCCTGCACGGTGCGCGGGTCGATCCCGGTGAAGGGCTCGTCGAGCAGCATGTAGCGGGGTCCGGTGGCCAGGGCCCTGGCGATCTCGACGCGGCGCGTTTCGCCTCCGGACAGCGTGTCGGCACGCTGGCCGGCCCGCGGTTCGAGGTTGAGCTCCGCC
>PBSR01000213.1 GCA_002726335.1 Gemmatimonadaceae bacterium | reverse complement strand
CCGGGATGGCCTATGCCCAGGACGGCCTGGATACGGGTGACACGGCGTGGATCACCACCGCCACCGCACTCGTGTTGTTCATGACGATACCCGGACTCGCCATGTTCTACGCGGGTCTCGTCAAATCGAGAAACGTCCTGTCCCTGTTCACTCAGTGCTTTGCCATCACCGCCCTCGTCACGGTGCTGTGGACGATCTACGGTTACAGTCTTGCCTTTGACACCACTGGCATGGTGGAGGGCGAGAGCGGCCTGGCCGCCTTCGTCGGTGGCATCGACAAACTGTTTCTGTCAGGCGTGGGGCCGGCGTCGCTGTCGGGCACGATCCCGGAGCTGACGTTCTTTGCCTTCCAGTTGACCTTTGCCATCATCACGCCGGCACTGATGATCGGCGCCTTCGCCGAGCGCATGAAGTTCTCCGCCGTCCTGTGGTTCACCGGTCTGTGGGTGACCCTGTGCTACTTCCCGACGGCGCACATGGTGTGGGGTGGGGCGGGCGCGTTCCTGGCCGACCTTGGTGTATTCGACTTCGCCGGTGGCATCGTCGTGCACGTGACCGCCGGCTTTTCCGCCCTGGTGGCCTGCATCCTGGTCGGCAAACGTCAGGGATACCCGGAGAAGGTCACGCCACCACACAACCTGCCCATGACGCTTGCCGGTACGGCCATGTTGTGGGTCGGCTGGTTTGGCTTCAACGGTGGTAGTGCTCTGGCCGCCAACGGCCAGGCTGCCATGGCAGTTGTGGTGACTCAGATCTCGCCCTGTGTGGCTGCCCTCACCTGGATCGTTATCGAGCGCATTCGCTTCGGTAAACCCACGGCCGTCGGTTTCGCCACCGGCGCCATCGCCGGCCTCGCCGGTATTACACCCGCGTCCGGGAACGTCGGACCCGTCGGGGCCATCGCCATCGGTCTGGCTGCCGGCGGCATCTGCTACTGGGCGTCCGTCATCCTGAAATCCCGTCTGGGGTACGACGATGCCCTCGATGTCGTCGGTGTGCACGGTGTGGGCGGCCTCGTCGGCACGATCCTGGCCGGTATCTTCGCCTCCGCCGTTTTTGGCGGGGCCGTGGAGGGCCTCGACATCGGCCGCCAGCTCGGCGTGCAAATCTTCGCCTGTGTGGCCATCGCCATTTACTGCATGGCGGCCACCTTCGTGATTCTGAAAGTTCTGGATGCCACCGTCGGTCTGCGCGTCAGTGCCGAAGGAGAAACCAATGGACTCGACGTAGCCGACCATGGTGAGTCCGGCTACGCCATGTAAGGAGAACTGATGAAACTGCTCAAGTGTATCGTACGAACGAGTGCCCTGGACGAGGTGAAGGAAGCCTTGAGCGCCCTTGGTGTGGTCGGCATGACCGTCAGCGATGTGAAGGGCTTCGGCCGGCAGAAGGGACACAAGGAGATCTACCGCGGCGCCGAGTACCAGATCGACTTCACACCGAAACTCGAGATCGAAGTCGTCGTCGGCGACAGCCTCGCCGAACAGGCCATCACGGCCGTTAGGGAGGCTGCCGGGACGGGCAACATCGGCGATGGCAAGATCTTTGTGATTCCCGTGGAGGAGGTCATCCGCATCCGCACCGGCGAGACGGGCGAGACGGCACTGTAACCGGCAGAGCCTCAGTCGTAGTTGCTTTTCCGGTGCTCGCCGAGAAGACGCCGCTGCCGCGGGTTGGCAGCGGCGTAGATGCCTTCGCCGAGGCGAAATCGGTGCGGGTAGGGCGGGAACTTCTGCGTGATCATGCGCCGGGCGTAGTGCACCTGCAGCAGGTACCGCATCTGCTGACTGGTGTTGGCCGTGCCCCGGTGCCAGACCTCGGAACGGAAGAGCAGGCCATCGCCGGCCTGACACAGGATGGCCTGCTCGTGCCTGCCATGAAACGTCGTGTCGCCGTCGGGCGGACGACCGGCGCGGTGGCTGCCCGGAACGAAGTGTGTCGGTCCCAGTTCTTCGTACATGTCGTCGAGGTAGTAGTGCATCGTGGAGATGAACACCGGAATCTGCACGCGCTCGTCTTCCATGACATCTTCCGGAATCGTCAGCGGCTGCCAGTCGGCGTGCAGCGTCTGCGGCGGCCGACCAGGGCCGGTGAGCCAGATCGTCATGCCGATGACGTGGGCATCCTCCCCGTGGATCGCCTCGGCCAGTTCGATCACACCCGGTCGATCGGTAAAGCTCAGCAGGTGCGGATCGCGGTTGAAGGCGTTGTTGAGCACCTTCGTCGGGAACTCACCCTGGCCAGCGGTGCGCTCGCTGTCGAAGTATTCCTCCACCGGCTCGAGCCGATCCATCACCCCCCGCAGTTCAGCCACCTCTTCCGGGCTCAGGATACCCGGGAAGTAGGCGTAGCCGTCGTCGCGGACGGCCCGCGCCTGATCCGCCACGTCGGGATAGTGGACAAGTGGCAGTGGCTGCGTCATGATCCGCTCCGCCTCAGTCGTAGGCGCCACACTCCGCAAGGGTGCGCAGTGCCAGCTGGTAGTTGCTCAGCGACACATCACTGGGCACCGAATGATCGGTGTGAAACAGATAACCGGCGGCACCCTCCTTGCCGGCTGCTACCTTGGTGCGCACCTCCTCCACGACCTCCTCCTCGGTACCGGCCAGTTTCGTCGCGTCGATGCCGCCGAACAACGCCAGGCGGTCACCATGCTCGGCGCGCAGAGCCCCCACGTCGAGACCGGCCTTGGCTTCCAGTGGGTGCAGACCGGTAAAGCCGGCCTCCAGAAAAGACGGGATCAGAGGCCGTACATCCCCATCTGAATGCAGCACGATGGGCAGACCGTCGGCGGCGAAGTGGTCGCACACACGGCGGTGGTGGGGCATGATCTGCTCGCGGTACATGGCGGGCGAGATCAACGGCGCCGTGCGGTAGCCCAGGTCGTCGGCCAGAAAGACCCCGTCGAACTCGAAGCCCGCCGTCTTCATACCCTCGTAGATATCGATGATCAGCTGCGCGTGCATGGCCATCATGTCCGCCGGCCACTCGGGCTCTTCCAGCATGGCCATCAGCATGGTCTCGAGACCGATCTTGTGCCATGTGGGGTGGAACGAGGCATGGGCGGAAAAGGCGACGAACTGATCCTTTTGCCGCGCCCGCCGGTAACCGTCCAGCGAGGGCACGCGGGACGGGTTGTAGGTCAGTCGGTCCCGATGCTGCTGCCAGGAGTCCGAAGAGTTGACGGTGAATTCCAGCCAGTGCGGCGTCCAGTCGTCACCGATGGCGATCACCTTGCGGGTGGCGCCGTCGCTGTCGACATACACCCTGTAGCGATCCGTTTCCTCCAGTGTACGTTCAGGAAACTGGAGGGAGTAGTCGCCACCGATACGGGCCATTTCGCAACCGAAATGCTCGCCGAGATCGACATCTGCCGGAAGGCCCTCCCGCTGCCAGCGGATCATCGTCGAACGCCAGAAGGCGTCCTGGTAGGGAACTCTGTCGTGGGGCTGCCCCATCAGGGCACAGCGGATGCGCTCGCGTGAGGTCATGCTCATGTGCTGGTCTCCTGTCTTGCTGTCGAACCCTCGCGGCCGTGCCGGGAGGATGGCCTTAAGAAGCCCCGGCCATGGCGCCATGGCAAGCCGCTTCACCGCATCGGGTTCAGCAGTAGTGATCGCGGCAGCGGTCGAACTCGTCGAGGAAGGCCAGGAAGTTGTCGTACTTCGTGCCGAAGGCAACCGAATGCGAGGGACCCAGGATGAAACCGCCATCCGGCGCCCCTCTCTCCATGGCCTTGCGTACGTCGGCGCGCACCTCGTCCGGCGTGCCGTCGATGAGCAGCTCTACCGAGACACCACCCCAGAAACACAGGTGCTGGCCGTAGCTCTGTTTGAGCAGCCCCACCTCCATGCCCGCCGTCGTCTGCAGCGACTGGTAGCAGTCGACGCCGCAGTCGATGAACATCTCCATGAGGGGCATGTTGTTGCCGCAGTTGTGGAAAATGATCTGCTCGACACCAGACTCCCTGACATGCTGCATACGTGCTTTCAGATACGGATAGCTCAACTCACGGAACATCTCCGGTGACACCAGCGGCCCGTTGGAGCCGGCCATGTCCTGTTCCATCAGCACGCCGGCGGCGCCTGGTCGTATGCAGTGTATGTCGAGGGCGTTCTGCCGGGTCACCGACCGACGATTGGCGGCCGCGATCACCTCTGGCTGCAACGCGTGCAGCACCAGCCCCTCTTCGGTCCCCCCCAGCAGGGACAGTGCCGTGATCCCCCCCGTCGTCGAGGCCACATAGCGCTCGTCTCCGAGTTCGGCGATGACGTGGTCGAGGACCTCGTAGACACTGGCATCCGGCGGCTGGGGCGGTATGTCGTCTTCGAAGTCCGCTACCGACCAGGTCCGCTGACCCGCCGCAGGATCGTGGACGCACTGGATCTCGTTGGCTCCGCGCGACGCCTGGTAGACGCGACCGCGGTCGTCCTCCCAGCGATCCTCGCCGATGGCGCGCGGCCGCAGCGGCTCGTAGTCGGCCGGCGGCAGCAGCATCGCCTCCTTCGGCAGCAGCAGATCGGCACACTCGAGTCGACGGTAGAAATCGACAACATCGGCCTTCAACCCCGCTGCCAGCTCATCACGACGGCCCTCCCACAGCGCGATCTGACTCTCCACCTTGTCGCGCACGAAAGTGCTGCGCCCCAGGACGCGCCCCACCGTATCACAGTCGACGGCGTAGAAGCCCAGCGGCACCCGGTCTACGGGCTGGCGGTTGATGGCGGCGGTGACGCGTTCCTTGGAATTCAACGGTTGCCTCTCATGCGGACACCTCGTCGATCACCTGACGGCACAGCTGCACCCACCGCCGCACCCTCTGTGGATCGGCTTCCACGGTCTCCACGTCCTTCAACGTGATGTCGACGCAGCAATCCCGGCAGGCCGTCAGATCCTGATGCAGCTGCTCCTTCACCCGCTGTTCATCGAGACCGTAGCCGACCATGTCGGTCGGACTGGGCCGATAGCTGAACACGTAGTCTCGCCCGATCTGTTCGGCACAACGGCGCACATCGGCGAAAGGAGATACGGCGATTCGACGCAGGTTCGAGATCTGCCGCAGCATGTCGATCTTCTCCGTCAGGTCCTCACAGCATCCGTAGGCGACAAGACCGAACTGCTCCATGATGGGCAGTTGGTAGCGCAACAGAAACTCCTCGTGCATCTGCGGCGACACTCCGGTAAACTCCTGCGCCGCGGTGAAGCACCACAGCTGTCGCCGGTTCACGCCCTGCCGGTTCGCCGCCGGATCGTCGAGTTCCTCGGCATAGGCCATCGCCTGGTTATAGTGGTCGCTCATCCCCAGGTCGCCGGCCTCCTCCGCCTGCCCCTGGGCCCGCTGCACTCCCTCCGACATGAAACCCAGCAACTCGTGCAACCACTGGGGACGATCGGTCATGTCCATCATAAAATGCTCGATGCCGCGCAGGTATCCCAGATCGGTGGACAGATCGGCCCCCCAGGTCCAGTACGCCGGACCACGATCCACGTCGATGTCGATCAGGTCACCCAGACAATCCTGCACCCGGGCCAGTTTCGCCGCCGTTCTGGTTTCGTCGATCTCGTGCCGTGGCGGTCGCAGCTGATCCACGTCTTCCGGCGCCTTGATCGGATAGTCGACCTTGAACGAGCCACGGGCGTACTCGGCGTGTCGGCGCGCCGCCACCACACCCCAGCCGCTGCAGACGTGTTCGGCCCGTACCGTCACCCATGGCTCGAAGACGGAATCGTCGCCCAGGCTATCCCAGAACAGGTGGCGGCGGAAGAAGTCCTCATACTGTCGCCAGAGGGGATCCTGACACCTGGGTCCAGCCTCCGCCATCTCCTGCCAGGCGAAGGCCCGGATATAGATCGGGGTTCGCGTCTGCTGCAGACTGTTGTGCTGACGCCAGAGCTGTCGTCGTTCGGCTTGCTCGGGCCGCTCACAGATCTCGACGTAGTGCTGTGCCAGGTCGCGTAGATAGGTGCGTTCCTGCATGGCCCCTCTCCGCTTGTGAGGTCTCAGGGAGACCGGGCCCTGCCCTTGCCCGGAGACGTGCGTCTCGGTATGGTGACCGGGACGACCAGACAGCTAGAAACAGACTGCCACTCCCTGAAGAGGTCATTATGAACTCCCGCGAACGTGTTCGCAAGATTCTCAACTTCGAGGAAGCCGATCGACCCGCCATCGACCTGGGCGCCACCCGCATGACGGGAACGGTGGCCTGGACCTACCAGGCGCTGAAGCAGGCGCTGGGCATCGACGGCGGCCAGACCCGCGTATTCGATCTGTTCCAGATGCTGGCCGAGGTTGAGGAGCCGGTGCTCGATGCCCTGGGCTGCGACTTCGCCATGGTGCCGGCGGACACCATGAACTACGGCCTGGACCGCAATGGCTGGAAGGAGTTCACCTTCTGGGGTGACCAGACCTTCCACGTGCCGGAAGGCTTCCGACCGCAGGTGACGAACGATGGCTCGCTGCTCGTCGGTGAGGGGCCCGGGTGGACGGACCCTGTGGCGCGTATGCCCGAAGGGGGGCGCTACTTCGACGCCATCAATGTCGCCAATCTCACCGAGACCTTCGAGGTGCCCCACATCGACCAGAAGGACTGGACCGTTCCGGGGCCGCTGGAAAGCGATTTCCTCGAGCGCGAACGGGCCAAGGTCAAGGCGCTGTATGAGTCCACCGAGCGTGCCCTCGTGGTTACCCCGCCCTTCAATCTGCCCGGCGGCTACGGCGGTCTGTACCAGTTCGGCATGAAGATGTCATTGGATCGCGACCACTGTCGCGAGTACATGCTCGCCCAGTGTGAAGCCAGTGCCGCTCGCGCCCGCCAGTACCTTGGTGCCGTCGGCGAGTACATCGAGGTCGTCATCCTCAGCGGCGCCGACTACGGCACGCAGGACCGCGAGGTCTTCCGGCCCTCCCTCTTCGGCGACATCCTGGCGCCGGCGTGGAAGCTGGTGTGTGACGCCGTACACGAGTTCCCCGACGTCAAGGTCTGGATCCACAGCTGTGGCTCCATCCCCGACCTTATCGGGCACATCGCCGATGCGGGCGTCGACTGCCTCAATCCAGTACAGTGGGGTGCGGCCGGCATGGATCGGCGCTGGATGAAGGAGACCTACGGCGACCGCCTCGTCTTCTGGGGTGGCGGCATCAACACGCAGAATACCTTCCCCTTCGGTTCAGCGGCCGAAGTACGCCGCGAGGCCCAGGAGTGTCTCGACATCTTCGCCCCGGGAGGCGGCTGCGTCGTCAACCCGATTCACAACATCCAGGCCGACGTGCCGGTGGAGAACATCCTGGCGTTGTACGAGACGGCAAGGGCCTACTCCTATTGAAGGCGGCGCCACCATGACGATCGTCGAGACCCATGCCCATCTCTACTCCGGGGATGACAGCCGCTACCCCACCACACCGGATCCCAGCCGCCCCCCGGCGGGCGCCGGAACGGTGGAGCACCTGGAGCGCAGTCGGCAGGAGGCCGGGATCTCTCATGTGGTAGCGGTGCAGACCTTCAGCCAGTACGGTCACGACAACCGTCTGCTGGTCGACGCCGTGGCCGACCACCGCAGCTGGATGGTGGGGGTCTGCAACCTGCCCTCTGATGCGCCGACCTCACCGGATGAACTGGCACGGCTCGCCGACGGCGGCGTACGTGGCCTGCGGCTGGAGTACCCAAAGGGTGGAGGGTCCTTCCACCATACCGGATCCGTGGCCCTGTGCTCCCGCGCCCGCGATCTGGGACTGGTGGTCAATATCCACGCCAACGGCACCGAGTTCTACGCCGATGCCGCCCGGCTGCTGGCCGAGTTCCCCGAACTGACCTTCTGTCTCGACCATTGCGGTTACCAGTCGCCCGACCGCCCCGACGTCGAAAGGGCTGTACTGGACCTGGCCGGTTTCGACAACCTGCACTTGAAGATGTCGTTCTGGGCGAACCGGGAGGAAGCGTACATCGCCATTGGCCGGCGACTGCTGGCAGCCTTCAGCCCGGACCGGTGCATGTGGGGAGGCAACTTCCCCGCCGAAAAGTGGCACCCCGAATTGACCTGGACCGATCACTTTGCCGTGATGCGTGACGACATCTGCGGCAGTGACGGCGAACGCGAGGCCACCCTCTCGGCCACACCTCTGCGCGTCTGGTTCCCGGATCAGACCTGATCTGCGCCGGCACTGACGACAGATCTATATCGTTCTCTCATCATCAGGCACGACCTGCACTTGCAGGCACAGGCCGCCCGCAGGCTTCAATTCCTTCAGTTCATCCAATTCAGCCTGGTACACCGGCCCGGTGACGATCAACGGCTTGTGCTCGAGAACACGCTGCAGCTGCGGCATGACATCGGCGGCCAGCGGTCCCCCGGGGTAGTCGATGGAGACCTGGATGCAGTCGAGGTCCTCCTCAAGCACCAGGTCGTCGATGATGTGCAGACAGCAGGAGTGCAGGTGGATGAGGGTCACGTCGAAGGCAGCGAAGACCTTGCGGTCGAAAGGCAGGATGCGCTCACGGTACGTCTCGGGTGACAGCATCGAGACATTGTCCACCTGTGTCCGCACGACGGTGCCCGGCGCCCAGATGCCAAAGCTGGACAGATAGCCGCCCTCGAACTCGGGTGTCCCCGTGAGCCGCGCCGTCGCCATTTCGTTGAACAGCTCGACGCAGCCGTCCAGGATCCGGTCCGACGCCTCCGGTGCCGTCTTCACCGCCATGCAGGCCTCCTCGTGTCCCAGTCCGGCGAACATCACATCCACGGGGCCACGGAACAGGGGCTGTGTGATGGGGTGGTGGCCGGCGG
>PBSR01000212.1 GCA_002726335.1 Gemmatimonadaceae bacterium | reverse complement strand
TGCCAGTCGACGAGGGTGTCCATGTCCTGATTGCGGAAGCGCGCGACTCGAGTGCCACCGTCCTCCGTGTGATACAGGTTGTAGTCGAACACGGTTCCCGCCGGCAGACCCTGGGCGTCCTTCATATTCACGCGGACGCCGTAGCCGTCGTTCTCGTGCGCTACGAGGATGTTGTTACGGAAGATGTTCCCCTCGCCGGGCTCATCGTTCTTCTTGTTCCCTTTCCCCAGGTGGATCTCGACCTGGTTGTGATACAGCGTGTTGTTGAGAACGCTCGTATTCGCCGAGCCCTTGTAGATCCAGATTCCCCGTACCCGATTGTTGTAGATCCGGTTGTTGCGGATCGTGTTGCCGCCATCCTCAGCGTCGAAGACGAGGATGCCCACACCGTTGTCGCGAATCGTGTTGTCCGTGATCAGTGCCCGCTGCGCCCCCTGGATGTAGACGCCCGACCTGGGTCCGCCTTCAGCATCGCGGATGTCGCAGTCACGCACCGTCACATCGTCCGCCCAGTCGAGGTGCACGCCGGAGCTCTGACCGCGACCGAGCAGTGTCAGCCCCTCAACCGTCACGAAGGGTGAGCTGATCTTGAGTGCCGGCTTCTTGTTCTTGTCCGACTGGATCGCGGGAGTGTTGCCGACGCCGGGACGTATCGTCAATGTGGCGGACGCCGACGAATTGACGTTGACCTTGACCTGCTCCTCGTAGGTCTCGTCGTCACGGATCTCGATGACGTAGGGTCCGGCCATCTCGTCGGGAATCGCATCGAGGGCGGCAGAGATCGTCGTGAAGAAGCCATCGTCCTCCTGCTGGGTGACGATGAGAACGGTCTCCTGGGCGCGTACGGCCATAGGGACGCACCGCACCAGGCACAGGCCCAGTACCGGCAGCAGAGCAATCGGATGACGCATGGACCTCTTACCGTTGTTGACGGCACTCGCGCCGGGAGAGGCGCGGAGTCTCGTTCCGGGGCGGAACGGGGGTTGGGATACCCCTATATAACAAGGAAAGGCCGGGAACGGGAGTCCCCGGACTGGTTTCGCTGTGGGTCAGCAGATGCCGTGAGCCCGCTTTGCCCCCCTGATCGTATTGTACAGCAGCATCGTGATCGTCCAGGGACCGACGCCGCCAGGCACCGGAGTGATGGCGGAGGCCACCTCTTTCACCCCGTCGAAGTCGACATCTCCCACAAGCCGCCAACCCCGCTTGCGTGACGCATCATCGATACGGGTCACCCCCACGTCGATGACGACGACGCCGGGCTTCACCATGTCAGCTGTCACCGTATTGCGGAAACCGGTGACGACGACGAGCACGTCTGCCTGTCTGGTGTGGTAGGCCAGATCCTTCGTACCGGTGTGACAGATCGTGACCGTCGCGTTGGCTCCCGGGCCCTTCTGCGTCAGGATATTGGCCAACGGCCGTCCGACGAGGGTGCTGCGGCCGACGACGACGACATGCTTGCCGGCCACGTCCACGCCGGACCGCGCCAGGATCTGTTGCACACCGTGAGGCGTGCAGGGCAAGAAGCCCTCCTGCCCGCGGATCAGCCGACCCAGATTCACCGGGTGCAGGCCATCGGCATCCTTATCGGGATCGATGGCGTTCAGCGTTGCTTCTTCGTCCAGTCCGTCGGGCAGGGGCAGCTGCACGAGAATCCCGTGCACCGAGTCGTCGGCGTTCAGTCTTTCGATCTCGGCGATCAGGTCCGTCTGTGGCAGGTCGGCGTCGAACTTCGACTCCACCGAATACACACCCACCTCGGCCGCCGCCTTGCGTTTGCCCTTCACATACGACATCGACGCCGGGTCATCTCCCACCAGAACCACCGCCAGACCCGGCACGACGCCGTGATCGGCCTCCAGTCCGGCCACCTCGGTCTTCAGCTCTTTCCTGAAGTCCTTTGCCAGAGCCTGTCCATCCAGAATCCGCGCACTCATTGCTTCTTCCCCTTCTTCTTGCCGGCAACTCGCTTGCCCTTCCCGCCGCCACTGTCGACCGCCGCCGGATCGGGCGTCAACTGGTCCTTGCCGACCACGGCCTGCAGCGCTTCGGGAACCTTCACTGAACCGTCCGCCTGCTGGTAGTTCTCGAGGATAGCGATCAGCATGCGGCCGATGGCACAGCCGGTGTCGTTGACGGTGTGACAGAACTTCAGACCACCCCCCTCGGTGGGGCGGTAGCGGATGTTGAGCCGCCGGGCCTGATAGTCGGTGGTGTTGGTGTCTGTCATCACCTCCATCCACTCTCCCGTGGCCGGCATCCACACCTCGCCGTCCCGCTGGATGTGTGTCGCCAGGTACCCGGCATCGCCAGCACATTTGGCGACCATCCGATAGGGCAACTGCAACTGCTGCAGCAGCCACTGGTTGATCTGCCCGAACTCCTCGTACAGTTCATGTGACTGCTCCGGAGCACACACCGCGTTCATCTCGATCTTGTCGAACTGGTGCACCCGTTTGATACCCCGCACGTCGCGGCCCCAGGAGCCAGCCTCCGAGCGGAAGCAGGTCGTATAGGCGAAGACTTTTACCGGCAGGTCGGCTTCGTTCAGTGTGCGGTCCATGAAATAGCTGAAGTTGGTCGGCTCCGATGAACCCACGAGGAACAGCTGCGCCCCATCCTCGACGTTCTCCGACTCGATGGCGTAGACCTGGTCGCGGCCCTCCGGAAAGTGCGACGTGCCATACAGAGTCCGCTCGCGCACGAGCAAAGGCGGCACCATCATGTCGTACCCCCGGTTCAGCAACTCATTGCACAGCAGCTGCTGAATGGCGTACTGCATCCGCGCGATGTCACCCTTCAGGTAGGTGAACCGCGAACCGGAGACCTGTGACGCCTGCAAGGTGTCGACGCCCAGGGTCGGCGCCAGGTCCGCATGCTCGATGGCCTCAAACTCACCCTCGGCATGGGCGGGCTTCAACGACATGGCTGCCTTCGACCCATCCCCCTTGCCGAGGCTGTCGGCAGGCAGATAGCCCGTTCCTGGAAGCCACACACATTCCTCGGGGTTGTCCTCCTCGCCGGTTCCATCGGGCATGTCCTGGTGCGGCCAGTTGGGGAACCAGTCGAGGATGGTCTGCCACTCCCCGGTGACCCCGGCCAGCTTCGCCTCGACGTCACGGGTGGTTTCGCGCAGTTGTTGCCCGCGGGCTCGAGCCGCATCCGGATCGGTCCTGCCCAACTGGGCCAGTTCCTTCTTCTGGGCGTTGAGACCGTCGATCTCCTGCTGTAGCGTGCGGCGCTCTTCATCGAGAGCGAGGAAGTGATCGACATCCGCCTTTGCCGGGTCCACGCCACGGCGGCTGATGGCCTGACGCAGAGCGTCCGGGTTTTCGCGGATCTGACGTACATCAATCATAGCGGCGGAACCATCATGGAGAGAGGATCACAGGATTTCGCTGTATCAACGAAAAACGCGGTTGGTGCCGATCATGGCAACGATGTTTCTTGCACGCCATGACAAGAGCCTTGATCTGGGATTGTGACGGCGTTCTCGTGGATAGCGAAAAGCACAGTTGTTCGGCCTGGCTGCCGGTGTTGCAGCGGCGCGGCATCGATGTAGATCTCGAGTACATCGAGACCTTTATCGGACGCTCCGACGGCGCCGTGCTGGAGGACCTGGCCCGGCGTACCGGCCGCACCCTGGATGGCGATATCCTCGAGGACCGCGAGCAGGAGTACTTCCGCCAGGCGGAGGGAGCCACCGAGTCCTTCGAGGGACTTCCCGAGTTGCTCTCCCGCTTCCACTCGGAAGGTCTGCCCATGGCGGTGGCTTCGTCAGGACGCCTGGCAAAGATCCGCTTCTCCCTGGCCCAGGCCGGGATCGATGGCTGCTTCGACATTCTCTGCTCCGCCACCGAGGTGGACCGGGGGAAACCAGCGCCCGATCTGTTCCTCCTCGCCGCTCAGCGACTGGGTGTGGACCCCGCCGACTGCGCCGTGATCGAGGACTCGGTCCCGGGCCTGCAGGGGGCAGCTGCCGCCGGCATGCGCCCCATCGGCTTCACCTCCAGCCACGCCGCGGACCTGCTCAGCGAGGCGGGGGCCGAAATCGTGTTTGAGAGGTATGAGGAACTTCCCGGCATTCTCTGGAAATAGCCCCAATTGCATCAAAAACAACCTATTACGACGTATTTCCCGGGTCCGCTCCTGAGCGAGATCAGACAATAAAACTCAAGTTCGTACCAGGTCGACCGATCTCAAGAGTGAATCACGAGGGTCGCCAGGACCAACGCGATTCGATTCTTGGGGCTCCCCGCCGAGTAGCTGCTGCTCGGCGGGGACTTTTTTTCTCGATTCTCACGCTGAACCACAGGTCTTGAATCAGCGCAGGCATGGCGAAGCCATGTCGAGTGGTCGGCGTTGGATCACCGTTCGGCACTGGATCACCGGGGACGCCGATCGACCCAGTGCCGGAACAGGGGTTTCACTTCTGCCGGCAGCCCCTCGAAAATCTCCAGCTCCACCGTTGGCACCTCGTTGTCCGTCGCCCCATCGACCTCGTCCACCAGCCGTGCGCGCTCGTCCGAGCCCGGCATCAGACCATCCAGATTCAGCCACCAGGGGGCCCAGCGGATCGCCAGGCCCACCCGCGTCTCGTCGCTGTCATTCGACGGCGTCGCATGCCACAGACGGCTGTCCATCACCATCACCGTGCCTGCCGGTCCGGTAACCGGCGTCTCGTCCGGGTGTGGCGCCAGCGGGTCCACGCCGTTGCGCCCGGTGGGGTTGTTGGACTGACGATGACTGCCCGGCACGATCAGCGTGGCGCCGTTGTCCTCGGTGAAGTCGGTGAGCATCCAGATCGATGTCAGGTGCGCGACCATATCCGGATAGGGCGCCGGAATGTGTCCGGCATTGTCCTGGTTGAATGGCCAGTCGCCATGCCACTTCAGTCGTCGTGCGCCAGGAAGGCTGATGATGGTGGAGGTGAACGAGACGCGGACATGCTCGCCGAGCAGTGCCCTCGTCAGCGGCCGCAGGCGCGGGTCGGCCAGGTACGGGGCAAAGGACTGCGTGTGGTTGATGAGTCCTGACACAGCGCCGCGGTTGCTTGGCGCATCCGCCCGATTGTGGGCGGGATCGACACCAAGCACATCAGCACACACGCCGCCCACGCGATCGGAAGGGATGACCTCTTCCAGAATGCAGTAGCCGTGGTCGTGGACCTGCTGCACCAGCCGGGTTGTATCACCCATGGTCAGTTGCTCGCCTCGAGAGCTACCTCCTGTTCGGCCCTGTGCACGAGGGCCTTCATGTAAGCGATGCTGTACGCGGTGCCGATGCGGCCGTCATCACCCATCTGCGGGATGTGATCGGGAATCAGCACGCCGCGAAAGTCAGCCCGCTGCAGGGCCTTCATCACCAGGTACATGTCCTGGTAGCCGTCGTCGATGAAGGTCTCGACGAAGTGCGGCAGCGGCTGGTCGACGTTGCGGAAATGGACCTTGAAGATCTTGTCGCCACCGAAGTGATCGATGGAGGAGACCGTGTCCCTCCCCATCAGGTCGCCTCCCTCCAGCCAGCAGCCGACGCAGAAGCAGATACCGATATTGGGGCTGTCGGCGATCTCCATCGCCTTCTGGTAGCCATCGAAACTGGAGAAGACGCAGCGCGGTATTCCCCCCAGGTTGGGTACGGGCGGATCGTCGGGATGAATGCCGATCATCACGCCGGCATCCTCGGCGACGGGCTTCACCTGTTTCGCCCAGCGCTCGAAGTGCGTCCACAGCTCCTTCTCGGAGTATTCGCGGCCATGACTCAGAGGCATGGCGTATTCACGCCCCCCCCAGTGGCCTACGGTGGCCTTGTCGAGATCGAAGCCACGGGCCGATGAGCCGCCGCGGGTTGCTTCACGTTCGGTACTCCAGATGCCGTTGCCCATGTGAGCGTACGTCGTGTAGGGTATCCCGGCTTTGCCCAGGTTGACGATGTGCCGCTTGTACTCCTCGATCTTGTCGTCCTGGTTGGCCAGACCCAGGACGATGGCATCCTGGTTGTGCACGTCCGAATTGCCGAAGCCGAAGATCTCGATCCCGTTCTCACCGAACACTTCGCGGCGGCTGGCGTAGTAGTCGGCGCTGGATTTGCTGCCGTCCGTCCAGCAGACGGCGTATTCCACGCCCATCTGTCGGACGAAGTCAAAGTCCTGCTGTGTCGCTTCGGGCGACATCTGCGCGGCGATCTTCATTCCCGGCTTGATGTGGTCCATCGGATGGCTCATCACGGTCCTCCTCTGCTACTAGTTGCGTCGCTCGAATTCCTGCTCGTATTCACCCAGCACGCGGGCGTAGACCTCCTCGCCCATGAATCCCGTCACCTTACAGGACAGGTTGTTCTTGTGCCTCCCCCCGGCGATGTACATGCGGCTGTCGATGCCGGCCGCACGATCCCACAGAGCGCCGTCACGGGGGTTCACATACTCCGCCTTTTCCCGGCTGCCGTCACGTCTGGCCAGAAACAGGGTGATCAGGTGCGGTGAGTTGCGATCGCGGCCGTGGTGCAGGCTGCCGGCGTCAAAGCCGTCGACCTCCAGGCGAACGGCCCGTCGCGAGTCCTTGCCCTTCTCCACCATCACCGACAAGTGCCCCTCCAGCCGCACGAGGGCACGTCGCGGCGCCACCACTTCGACGCGGGAGTTGCACAGGACCACCATGTACCGCTGGAAGGCTCCGCCGCGCACATGCTGTGACAGGTCGTTGATCACCTCCACTTCGGACTTGGTATAGACATCGCGGGTGTGGCTGATGTAGTACTCGGCGAGGGCCACGGGCAAAACCTTGCGCAGGTCGGCCGTACTCAGCACGTCGGCGTGAGCATTACCCGAGTAGAGTTCCGCCGCCTCCGCTGCGTCGTCGTGCTGGTCGTAGAACTCCCGGCGGAAGTTCATCCTCGTCGGATCGTCGGGGCTGTCGGTGATCTTCACCAGGCCATGCTTGCGCGCCAGGCGCACGATATCGGAGTGGAACAGGACGATCTTGGCCAGGGCCGGCGCGAACCGCTCCACCTCCCTGGTCTCCGAGATCAGCTTGGCCCCCTTCACCTCGTGTCCCTCGGGCAGGTTGAAGGGCTCCATCCAGAGTCCACAGTCGTGCATGAACCCGCCGAGGAAGACCTCCACGAGCTCTTCACGGAACAGGTTCATACGCAGACCGCCCGGATAGGTGGCGCTGAGCACCTCCGCCTCCTCGTGGGACAGTCCCAGCTCGTTGCGGATGTCGTCGTCCGTGGCCTCGCCGAAATAGCTTGTCATGGCCTCGTCCTCATCCTGACGCAGAGCCAGCTGCGTCGCCATCTCGGTAGCGAAGGCGGCGACGCTGAGGGCGTGACGGACTGTCTCTCTATCGAGCTGAAAGCGGAGAATCATGTCCATCACCAGCGTGTTGCCATGCAGGTATTCGTCGAGGGCCTTCTTCACGGCGCCGTGAAATTCGGTGAAGCTGCGCTCGAACTGCCGCAGGCTGGCGTCGGTCTCGGTACGGCGCAGGTCGCCGACAGTAAAGTCCGCCTTGCCCAGAGAGCGGTAGATCCCTGCCGCCTGGTCAGCCACCTCGCGGGCGGCGCCGGCGACCCGCTTGGCGTGAACCTGGGCCCGCTCCTCCAACGCCTGAGCGGCGGGCTCTTCGGTGTCTGGTCGGTCAATCTCAGCCGGCGGGTCCACCTGACGCGATCCCTGCACCCAGTGCACGTCCACGTAGGTCACACCGTCGAGGGAAGGATTGCGGGTTTCCAGCCACTCCAGATGCTTCAGCGTCAGCGGCGTCTGCTTGGTGATGTACACGCCGCCTCCCGGGCCGGGGACATCCTGCGCCGGGCAAACCTGCATATCGAGATCCTTGCTGGAGATCTCGCTCAACACATGGCGTACCCGATCGGTGCTCATGCGGATCGTGCCGCCTGCCTTCACTGTTGAGCTCCCGGCGGCGCGACCATCTCGATGTCGCTCAGTTCATCGGTCTCGGCCGAGACCTGCACCAATACATAAAAGAGCACCGCCACGATGGCCAGCCACATGCCGACAGCGATCCGTACCTGTCGCCGCATCATGTTGTAGACGAACAGCAGCCCGAGCAGGGCGGTGCCGATGGCGATGAGCGGGTTGGCGATCAGATAGAGAGTGACGTCGCGCACGGTGAATCAGTCGAAAATGACTGTACGGTTCTCCGCAACGAAGACACGGCCCTCGAAGACGAGCCGCAGGGCACGGGCGAGGACGACCTTCTCCACGTCGCGACCTGCCAGCGCCATGTCGGCGGCGTTGTGAGTATGGTCGACGGGCAGCGTCGACTGGGCGATGATGGGGCCCTCGTCGAGACCGTCGGTGACGAAGTGGGCCGTGGCGCCGATGATCTTGACCCCCCGATCAAACGCCTGGGCATAGGGACGGGCGCCGGCGAACGCGGGGAGAAAGGAGTGATGGATGTTGATCATGCGCCCACGGTAACGCGAGACGAAGTCGGGAGTCAGGATGCGCATGTACTTGGCCAGCACCAGGTAATCGGGTTCGTAGGGCGCCACGGCGTCGAGCACGCCCGCCTCCTGGTCCTCGCGGCTGCGCCCCTTGTGCGGCACTAAATGGAAAGGCACGTCGAAACGCTCCACCAGGTCCCGCAGGCTTGCCCGGTTGCTGACCACGGCCCGCACGCGGGCATCCAGGTCGCCACTGTGACAGCGCAACAGCAGGTCCCCCAGGCAGTGCGCCTCCGAGGTGGCGAGAAGAACGAGATCGCGGCGCCCGCTCTGCCACAACTCGAGATGGTCGGCATCCGGCACTTCGGCCTGCAGCTCGTCCATCAGCCCGGCCGGTACATCATCTCCCGGCGCACTGAACTCCGAGCGCGGCGCACTGAACTCCGTGCGCATGAAGAAACGGTCGTGGTGAAGATCGACGAACTC
>PBSR01000211.1 GCA_002726335.1 Gemmatimonadaceae bacterium | reverse complement strand
GGATACGATCAGGTTCTTCCAAGGATATACTCGGTATGTTCCGCGGCGCCCTCGACGGTGAGGTCACCGCCGGCGTGGGCGTTGACGACACCGTCGATCACGTCGTCGTCGTGATCGGGATGATGGTGAAACAACAGAATCTTACGCACGCCGGCTTCCCGCGCCAGTCCCACGGCGGCAGCATCGCTGCAATGGCCCTGACCCCGACTGGCTTCATACTCCGCCGATGTGTAGTGGGCGTCGTGGATGAGCAGGTCGGTGCCGGCGGCCAGCTCCAGTGCCGGCCGTCGGTGCTCCTGGCTCAGGTATTCGACATCCGGTATGTAGGCCATCGAATGGCTGCCGTTGTCGAGGCGGAAGCCGAGGGTGGGTCCACCCGGAGTGTGGTTGACCTGTCGTGATGTGACGGTCGTGCTGCCTATGCGGAACGACTCCTCGTCGATGTCAGTGGCCGTCAGCGTCGCCCCTATGCTGCTGTCAAAGAAATCCGGCACCGGACAATAGGCACGTTCCATCTGCCGGCTCAGGACCTCCCGGAGAGAGGTGTTGCCACCATTCCCGTAGAGGTGGACGCCGCAGTTCCCGGCCAACATGGGTGGGAAGAAGGGCAGGCCCTGGATGTGACCCCAGTGCATGTGGGTGATCAGGATGTGCGCCTGGCCGCCATCAGCGAAGCCATTGCCGAGCAGGTCACCACCCAGCCAGTGAAGGCCGATGCCGGCGTCGAGGATGAGCAACTCACCATCGTCAGTGCGGACAGCCACGCAGGGAGTGTTGCCGCCGTATCGAGTGGTTTCGAATGTCGGTGTGGGGACGGACCCCCGGGTACCCCACAGTTTGACGCGCAAGCGATATCCCTCGCATGACGGATCAGATTGGCAGTCGAGGACCTGCTATTCCAGGTCGATTTCCATCCCTTCGCGGGCGCCCAGCACCTGCACACCACCGGCAACCCTGTGGCGACAGCCGTCGACGATGGCGTCGAGTTCGTCATCACTGCGTCCGGGTCGATGGTGGAACAGGCAGATCCTGCTGACGCCGCCCTGTGCGGCAAACTCGAGGAAGTCGTCGGGTCGGCTGTGACCCCAGGTCGAGTCGTCGTCGTCAGGGAGGAAAAACGTATCACAAACCACCAAATCGGCACTGTGACCCAGATCACATGCGGCCTGCCGCAGTCTGAGGAGCCAGTCGGCACGATCCGCATCCGTCCGCGCAGGCAGCTCGGAGGCCAGCAGATGCTCGCTGTTCAGGTCCGTGTCACAGATGTAGGAGACCGTCCGGCCGTCCGACTCGATCCGGAAGCCACCGGTTACCCCGGGGTGGTTGAGCCGGCGACAGAGGATCCTGGCCCCGGCGATCTCGAAACGATCACCGTCCTCGTGTTCGACGAATTCGATCCGGGCCTTCAGGTCATCCAGCCCGACGGGGAAGAAGGGCTCCTGCTGCTGACCGGCAAGGATGCTGGACAGAGAGTGACCGGGGTGGCGAAGGGCATGCACCGTGAGCGTGAAGTCAGCCCTATAGAGGGGCGCAAAGTGCGGGAACCCCTGGATGTGGTCCCAATGGGCGTGACTCAGCAGCAGGTCCACGTGCGTGGCCGAACGCTCGAGCAGGGACTTGCCGAGTTCACGGATTCCCGTCCCGGCATCGATGACGATGACACCGGTGGCCGTTTCGACCTCAAGGCAGGGGGTATTGCCGCCGTAGCGGATGGCGTCGGGCGAGGACACGGGGAAGGAGCCACGCACGCCCCAGAAACGAATCTGCATCGGCGAAGTATACCGACGATCTTACTGATTCACAAGAACTTGCCGACGCTGTCAGATGCCCTCGGCCGGGGAACTGTCCCCGCCCCCGACAGTCTCCCCAGAGCCTGGAGTAGGTCTTGATTTTACAATGAATTAGCGCTTTTGTATGTTCGCCCTATCAGATCGTCCCGGGCCACCCCCGGACGACTCCATCCGGACGGGAACCATGTCTCCAGAGACCGACGCCAGCACCAGTTCACCCCGTGGCGGATTCCGTGACTACGGGTCCTCCATTCTCATCGCAGTGGGGTTGGCCCTGCTCATCCGCAGCACTGTCGTGCAGGCCTTCTATATCCCCTCCGGATCCATGGAAGACACGCTGTTCATCGGTGATTATCTGCTGGCGAATAAATTCATCTACGGGGCCCCGGTGGAGTTGCCCGTCCTCAGCGAGCCGCTGTTCCGGTTGCCCGCGTTGCGCGACCCGGAACAAGGCGACATCGTCATCTTCCGCTCCAAGACGGAGGTGGGCCGCGACCTCATCAAGCGGTGTGTGGCTGTCGGTGGACAGACGGTGGAGGTGCGCGACAAACTGCTGTACGTGGATGGTACGCACTTCGAGCTGCCCCCCGCGGGTAAACTCACCGATCCTCGGATCCTGCCGGGCACGTCGAGTTCGCGCGACAATTTCGGCCCGTACCGGGTCCCGGAGGACAGCTTTTTCATGATGGGGGACAACCGGGACAACTCCAATGACAGCCGCATGTTCGGACCGGTCCCCCGCAGACTGATCAAGGGCAAGGCCATGATCATCTACTGGTCCTCAACCCTGGTCAGTGGTCCCCTCAACGCCTACACGGGACTACCGCAGCTGCTGCTCGACGCCGGCAATTTCCTCTGGAACCTGCCGACCCTGCCCTTCCGCTCGCGTTACACCCGCCTCGGCACCATCATCCACTAGACGCAGAGAGCCGACTCATGGCACAGGACCGCGACGAAGGCTTCGGGCGTTTCCGCGATGCCGATGCCGATGCCGATGCCGGAGACGAGGGCAGCTTCGAAGACGAACCCGTCCGTCTCGTCGACCAGGTGCTGCTGACTCTTCCCGAACGGGATCCGGCCCGGCCCATGCTCTACCAGCTGCGCCGGCAGTTGATGGACCGGGACATCACCTTCCACGAGGCCCGTCGGGCGCTTGTCGAGGTGGAGGCGGCGCTGGAAAAGGTCACGGCGCCGGCCAATCGTGTCGGCATCTTTCTCCACTCACCGAAAGAGGGTATCGCCAACGTCTTCGTCGGCGGCTCGGAGTACTACGCCAACATCGACCCCAGGGTGAGTCCAGCGGATCTGAAGGTGGGCGCCCGGGTGCTGATCAACGAGGCCTACGCCGTGGTGGGTCTGCTCGATCATGCCCCCGTGGGACCGGTGGCGCGCATCAGCGACGTGCTCGAGGATGGACGTCTGCGGATCGGCAACGAGCACGGTACGTCTGATTTTGTCCTCGAGCGGGCCGATGAGCTGGCCGACACCGGGCTGAAGGTGGGGGATGAGGTGCGCACCGATCCGTCGATGAAGGTCGCCCTGGAGCGTCTGCCCTCCAAGGAGAGCAGAGAACACTTTCTCGAGGACATCCCGCCCATGCCCTGGGAACGCATCGGTGGCCAGCAGGAAGCGATCGGTGCGATCCGCGATACGATCGAACTGCCCGCCCTGCATCCGGAACTGTTCGAGAAATTCCACTACTCCACGCCCAAGGGTTTCCTGCTGTACGGACCACCGGGATGCGGCAAGACGCTGATCGGCAAAGCCACCGCATACAGCCTCGTGCAGCACCTGCGAGAGGAGGAGGGCCTGCAGGTGCAGGAGTACTTCATGCACATCAAGGGCCCCGAGATTCTCAATATGTGGCTCGGCGAGACGGAGCGTATGGTGCGGGAAGTGTTCGCCCAGGCGCGTCAGAAGCGGAAGGAGGGCTTCCTCCCCTTCATCTTCATCGACGAGGCCGAGTCGATCCTGGGCACGCGTCGCTCCATGCGCAGTCACAACATCGCCAATACGGTGGTGCCCATGTTCTGCACCGAGATGGACGGCATCGATTCGTTGCAGGATGTCGTCATCATACTGGCCTCGAACCGTCACGATCTGATCGATCCCGCCATTCTGCGACCGGGGCGCATCGACCGCAAGATCAAGGTGGATCGTCCTGATCTCGAGTCGGCGAAGGACATCTTCGGGCTGTACCTGACCGAAGATCTGCCCCTCGATCACACAGCCCTGGCGGCGCACGGCAGCTCCGAAGAGGCCCGTCGGGCCATCATCGACGCGGCGGCAAAGGCCCTGTTCGCCCGTACCGAAGAGACCAAGTTCCTCGAGGTGGCGCTGCGTTCGGGGCGGACCGAAAGTCTGCACTTCGGCGATCTGGCTTCCGGCGCCCTGATCGACAATATCGTGCAGCGGGCGAAAGAGGCCGCCATCAAGCGCGCCATCGCCGAGAACGCGATCCAGCAGGCAGGTGTTCGGGAAGAAGATCTGCTCGAGGCGGTGCGCTCCGAATACCGCGAGAATGAGGTGTTCCCGCCGAGTGACAGCGTCGAGGACTGGCTGAAGCTGCTCGACTACGATCCCGAGAATGTCGTGCGTGTGCAGCCGAAGACGGCACACGCCGACAAACCACGGGACCGCGCCGCCGCAGGCCGGGTCATCTGATCGCACGAGAGGAGCCACCGCGCCGTGTGTGCGGCCTGGAGACCGAATACGGTATCCAGGTCGACGGGGTTGCCGATCTCGACGTCGTCACCGAGTCGATGGAGCTGATCCGCTGCTATGCGCGGGAAGACTTCGTGGCGCTCTGGGATTACGATCTGGAGAATCCGCGGCGTGACATGCGCGGCTTCGAGGTCGACGAGCTGCTACAGGATGTGGACGAGACCGAGCACCTGCAGAAGGACCGGGTACGCAAGATCCCGCTGAAGGATCTCAAGTCGGACCTCATCATCGCCAACGGCGCGCGCCTCTACAACGACCATACCCATCCCGAATACAGCACCGCCGAGTGTCTGTCCCTCGTTGATCTGATCGCTCAGGATCGCGCCGGCGAACGCATCGTTCTGCAGTGCGCCAGACGGCGAACCGAGGAGCGTGGACGCGGCACGGTGCGTCTGTACAAGAACAATACCGACTTCGAGGGGCACTCCTACGGTTGCCACGAGAACCTGCTGCTGCCGCGGTCGATCCCTTTTGACGAGGTCGTGGCGGCCCTGCTGCCGTTCCTGGTGACGCGACAGATCTACGCCGGGGCCGGCAAGGTCGGCGTCGAGGTCGACAGCCGTCACGACCAGGGAGTGTTCCAGCTGGCGCAGCGGTCCGATTTCTTCGAGGTCATCGCCAGCGTGGACACGATGACCAGGCGGCCTCTGGTGAATACACGAGACGAACCGCATGCCGATCCGGCTCGATACCGGCGGCTGCACATCATCATCGGTGACGCCAACATGTGCGAGTGGGCGACAGCACTGAAGGTCGGTGCTCTGCGGCTGGTCCTGGAGTTGCTCGAGGCCGGCTGTGTGCCGGCCCTGGAGCTGGCCGATCCGATCGGCGATGTGAAGGCCATCAGCCGGGACACCGGTCGGGGCTGGGAACTGGAGCTGGCAGACGGCAGCCGGACGACGGCCGTCGAGGTGCAGGGCGTCTATCTCGACCACGCCCGGAGGCTGGCCGCCGGCAGGGATGAAGAGACCGACTGGGTCCTGCACGAGTGGCAGGTGGCGCTGGAGGCGCTGGCGGGAGACCCCCTCGACCTGTTGGGCCGCTGCGACTGGGTGACGAAGAAGTGGCTCCTCGACGCCTTCGCCGAGGCGGAAGGCCTCGACTGGGGCAAGGCGGAGGATCGCTCCTGGTTGCAGAGCCAGGACCTGGAATACCACAATGTCGATCCACAGGAAGGTCTGTACCTGATGCTGGAGAGGGCCAGTGACAGCGTCATCTACCGGCTGTGTGACGAGGCAGCGATCAATGCGGCGCTCGCCACGCCGCCTGCCGGCACACGCGCCTGGTTCCGTGGGCGGGCCCTGGAGAAGTTCGGGGCCCAGGTGCGCTCGCTGAACTGGGACAGCATCGAATTCGATGTCGACGGTGGTGTCCGTACCGTGGATCTCAAGAGTTGTGTAGAGGCTGACACGGCGGCTATCTTCAACGACCGACTCGACCAGGCGGCGACGGTGCAACAACTGCTCGCCGCGCTGGCTTCACCGCCGACTGCAAAGGAGGCAACATGAGTCTCGAAATGAGAGATCGAAATCCCGAGTTGCGGGATCGTGCTCCGCGGCCGAAAGGTCCGGCTGACAGCGGCGACGACAGCAACGAAGAGTCCGGACCCCGTCGTCCGAAGGTGGAGCGGCCGAACACCGATGACCTGCTGCGACGGATGCGCAAGGTGGATCCCAACCAGGCACGGCGCTACCGCCAGCGCACGGGTCAGTAGACCGACAGGATGACCAGCGGTATGGAGAGCGCCGACTTTCTCAACATCCTCAAGGAGCGCGGCCAGCTCCCCTCGGCACCGGAAGGGGCAGCGGAACGTGACGGGTCTGCCGGGGCGCATACAGAGGGTACGACGATCCTGGCCCTGCGCTACCGGGACGGTGTACTCGTCGCCGGTGACCGGCGGGCGACGGCGGGCAACGTCGTCGTCTACGATCGCGCCGCCAAGGTTCTCTCCGTCGACGATCGTTCCGTGCTGGCTCTGTCGGGGTCTCCCGCCAACGCCTACGAGATCGCCCGCCTGCTGGAGATCTCCTTCCAGCACTATCGCCGCACGCAGTTGCAGGAGCTGAGCCTGGACGGTCGCCTGCGCACGCTGTCACGCCTGTTGCGCGAGAATCTGCCCATGGCGATGCAGGGCATCGGCGCCGTCGTCCCCATCTATATCACACACGAAGACAGCGGCCCTGAGACCGGCGGGCGGATCTATTTCTACGATGTGCTCGGGGCCAACTTCGAGACCGTCGATTTCTGCACGACCGGCTCCGGCTCGCCCATCATCCGGGGGGCGCTCTACTTCCTCAATCGCTGGGAACGGCCTTTCGCCGAACGCGACGAGGCCGAGGCGCTCCGTCTCGTGCTGCAGATGCTGGAGACGGCGGCGGAGTTCGACACGGCCACGGGGGGCTACAAGTCGACGGCCGCCATCTTCCCGCAGGTCATGCGCGTCACCGCCGCCGGCATCACCGACGTATCCGAAGCCGACCTGGCGACGCACTACAGCAGTCTCCAGGTAGGGGGGTAAGGCCGTGCTCGACGAACCCTATCGCTGGGTCGAGGCGATCCGCAACCGGCGCGAGTATCTCGAGGACCAGCTCGAGGGGGCCAGCCCCGTCGTCGGCGTTTCCTACGCCGACGGTGTGCTGCTGCTGACATCGACGCCGGGGCCACGCAAGGTGTTCGAGGTCTACAACCAGGTGGCCTCCGCCGGTGTCGGTCACCCCGCCGACATCGAGAAGCTGCGCAAGGCGATCATCGATATCGCCCACGTGGAAGCCTTCAACCTGTCCGCCAGCGACGTGTCCCTGCAACGCCTGGTCGCCTTCGGACTGGGACCGCAGATGAAAGCCGCCTTCGACGAGATCTTCCGCTCGCCCTTCATCGCCCGTGTACTCGTCACCGAGTTGGATCCCTCCGATCCGCTGGAGACGTTCTACACGATCGACGCCGACGGCACTTTCTCCTCGTCTGCTGATGCCGCTGTCATCGCCGGCACCGCCGACAGTGCCGCCGCCATTCTCGAACGTCTGCACGCCGGAGACGATCGCCAGGCCCCCCTCGCCGCGGCGCTGGAGCGAGCCATCGACGCCTGGGGAGTGGGCCGCGTGCACGCCGAGGCTGAGGATGTCGAAGAGGAGGGGGAGGGCGACAGAACGGTGACGGACGAAGAGGTGACAGCAGCGGTGCGGACCGCCCTCGAGGTGGGTCGCATCGAGGCGGCCGTTCTCGACCGCACACTGCCGACGAAGACGAAGTTCCGCCTGTTGTCGGCGGCAGACCTCGAAGGAGCGCTGGCGCGTTTCCGCTGAAGGGACGCTGCCCGGCGGACTTCCATGCGCAACCGCATCTACGGTCTGGAAACCGAATTCGGCTGCATGCCCCCGGATTCGGATCCCTTTCTCAGCCCCGACTTCATCTCGGTCAAGACGAAGGACACGGTGTTCTATCGTGACGGTCTGGGGATGGTCGATATCCACTATCGCGGCCGCGACGAGCCGCCAGGCAACGGTGGCTTTCTGTTCAACGGCGGCCGGGTCTACATCGACATGGGTCATGTTGAATACGCCACGCCCGAGTGTCGCGGACTGTTCGACCTGGTCGCCTCCGACCGTGCCGGTGAAGTCATGGTGCAACGGGCCCTCGATCAACGGGGTCGGGCCGAGGACGCGGCCTTCTTCAAGAACAACATCGACCACTACACCGGGGCCACCTTCGGCTGTCACGAGAACTACCTGGTACGCCGCGACGTCCCTTTCTCCCAGGTGTTGTTGCCGGCGATCCTGCCCTTCTTCGTCAGCCGTCAGATCTATGCCGGCTCCGGACGCGTCGGCTGTCACACCGACATCTTCGAGTATGGCAGCGGCGATGAAGGTGAGGTGACATACCAGATCTCCCAGCGGGCGGATCACATCGTCACTGAAATCTACCAGTGGATTCAGTTCAGTCGGGCCATCATCAACACCCGCGACGAACCACTGGCCGACTGGGGGTTATACCGACGTCTGCATCTTCTCGTCGGCGACTCCAACATGTCGGAGTACGCCACCGCCCTCAAGGTGGGAACCACGGCGCTGATGCTCGAATTGCTCGAGGAGCGCGTCGTGCCGGACGTCAAGCTGCTCGATCCGGTGCAGGCGATCCGGGATATCTCCCGCGATCTCACCTGCAAGTGGGAGGTGCAACTCGAGGACGGCAACACGACGACAGCACTGGACATTCAGCGACAGTACCTGAGGCTGGCCGAGACCTACCTGCGAGGCAAGGATCCGGAAGGAGATTGGGTACTCGACGAGTGGCGCCTGGTACTCGACGCCCTCGCCCATGATCCGATGGTGCTGGTGGACCGCATCGACTGGGTGACGAAGAAGTGGCTCCTTGACACCTTCATCGAAGAGGAGGGCATCGAGTGGAGCGATCCGTGGATCCAGTCGCTCGATCTGGAGTACCACAATCTGAACCCTGAACGGGGACTGTATCACGATCTGCGTCGGCGGGGCATCGTACGCGGTGTCGTAGCGGAGAAACAGATCGACGAGAGCATCGTCAAACCACCAGGGGATACGCGGGCCCGTGCGCGCTCCACGGTCATGCGCGCTCTGACCGGACAGAAGTCCCGCTACGTCATCGACTGGGACTCCATCTATGTGGAAGACGAGAAATACCTCAACCTGGACGATCCCTTCATGACCTACGAGGCCGAGACCGAGGCTTTCATCAAGGAGTGCGGCCAGCCGTCACAGATTGACTGACAAGCAAGCTGGTAGGAAAAAAGTGCCTTGATCGGGGTGGGTGACCGCTGTACATTGTTTATCAGAGGTGTGTTGAGTGAGCACGTAACTATCTGTGTCACAGAGATATGCTCGAAACCGCAAACACCACAGATTCGGCTCCTGGTCTGGCCAGGGCCACCAGTCGCCTGCAGCGACGCGACTCGTCTGTGTCGGCTGCCGACAGCACGGAGCATAATCGTCGCTTCGGCCGCGCCGCCCTGGCCGCTCGTCGTCAGGCAACCGAAGGGGGGGCGCCCACTCTCTCGAGTGCCACGGCCAATCCGCCGCGCTCCGCCAGCAGCCCCGTGCGTTCGACGACGCCGTCTGAGCCAGTCGACAACAGCACAGCAGCCGACGCCGCGTCCACGCCACCGGCCGCGGAAGCTCCGGCAGCCCCAAGACCATCCTCCGCCCCGCCGACATCGGCGCTGACCCGCGAGGCCGCACGCTCCGAGAGAGCCCAGGTCGGCCTGGCTGCCATCGCCGCCAGCCGTCGTCTGGCCGCCAGCCGCGCCAACTCCGTGCAGAACGGACAGAGCCTGTCAGCCCTGCGCGACACCTCGTCGGGCGTCCAGCAGTTCAGTTCCGGCATCGTGCAGTCGGATGGTGGACGTCGAAGCACGTCATTGTTCGACCTCCCCAGTTCCGGCCAGGGACTGGTCACTCGATTGCGTGGTCAGGTTCGTCCCTCCAGCCCGCTGACCGCACTCGGGAGTTCGGGTGCATCGTCCTCTTCCAGTGGACTGCGGTCTCTGTCTTCGCTCAGCGGTGCCAACGCGCAGCGCGCCGGACTGCGCAGCGCCTTCCAGAGCAACGATGAGGGCAGCCGCCTGTTGCTCAGTGCCGCCAGCCCCAGTCGGACAGCCGGCGGTTTCGGCCTGTCCACCCTCAACCGCTCCGCCTTCGATCTGCTCGGATAACTTGCCCCACCGCAACCGGTCTCGTGTCCTGTAGCAGAAATCCGTCAACATTCGAACGCCTGGCCATCCGGGCTCACCGCGTTGCGCTCACTCTGTGGGTCCACTGACCCACATCGATCGCGCGCCTTGTGGGCCCGGCGTCCCGACGTCCGAATCTGTCAACGCATCTCTGCGACAGGACACTGGCACTCCGGGTCGGGTCGTGCTGTACGCGCTGGCCTGCATCGGTTGTCTCGCCGTGTCGGCAGTTGCCCAGCCACGAGCCACCACCGGTACCTACAATGCCCTGGTGATCTTCGCCCGTTTCTCCGACGAGGCAACGACGGATGGGCGCAAGCCGCCCTGGGCTGACGACCTGTTCGATCCCGACGTCGAAGGCAGCTTCACCCACTTCTATGACGAGATGTCCGGGGGCGCTCTGCGCGTCGGCGGCGAGGTCTTGCCGAAACGATACGCGTCCCGGCTGCCGGCCTCAGCCTACCTGGCCCGGACGGCTGGTACACTCGGGCAGTTCGCCCGCTTCAATCTCGAGATTCTCGAGCAGGCAGACGCCGACGTCGACATGGGCCGGTTCGACAACGACGGGCCCGATGGCGTGCCCAACTCCGGGGACGATGATGGGTACGTCGATGTCCTCTTCATCAACCTGCTCACCGTACCACGCAACTTTCTCATCGGCGGCGCCACCGGCCTGGCCAGTCTCGGTCTGAATACCGACTTCCTGTCCGACGACGAGGCCGCCAGCGGTGGCGTCATCCGTGTGCGCAGCCAGTTCTCCGGATTTGGTGGCACGACCCAGCGGGGTCACGTCTTCACCGTCACGGCGGCGACCATGTGTCACGAATTCGCCCACGTGCTGGGCCTGCCGGATCTCTTCGACCAATCCTCGGTGGCGGCGGACGGCGAGATCGATCCCGCCGAGGATTCGGCCGGGATCGGCAAGTGGGGGTTGATGGGACTGGGGACGCTGGGATGGGGCGTCGAGGATGGTCCCAACGCCTTCAGTGCCTGGTCGCTGGCCGAACTCGGCTGGCTGGGAGGGGATGGAGAGGAGCGTCTCGAGGTGATCGCCGACAGTCGCAGAGGCATCATCCTGGAGCCGATCGATCGGGGCGGGCGAGTGTTGAAGATTCCGTTGACGGGGGACGAGTACTTCCTCGTGGAAAACCGCCAGTCCACCGACAGCTACTACAACCGCAACATCCCTGCAGGCGGGCTCCTGGTATGGCACGTGGACGAACGCGCCGACAACGACGAGGAGCGGCACAAGCAGGTCGACCTGGTCTGCGCCGACGGCCTGTTCGGCGATCGTGGTTTTCCCGGCAGTGTGGCCGACCCGGTCACCGGTGGCGACAACCTCGATTTCTGGGCTCGAGACGCCGCCTACGCTGCCTCCCACAACGGCAACGAGGGGGACGCCACCGATCCCTTCGATGGGATCAACTATCAACGGCTGTCCTGGGACACCAACCCGGGTGCCCGCGGTCATGCAGGCGGTCGCCGCGGTGTCCTGCTGGGCTTCTCCCTGGAGAATATCACCTCCCTGACCGGAGGGCGGATGAGCCTGGACGTACTGCTGCGGCAGCCGGTGGAGGGCAACGTGGCCGGCGACACGACCTGGACCGGTGAGGTGCTGCTGGACGGTGACGTCGTGATCGAGGCGGGCGCCGTACTGACTCTGGCCGCGGGTACGCAGGTCACCTTTGCCGCCGGGGACAGCCGCACCGCCGGCTTTGATACAACCCGTGGCGAGATCATCGTCTACGGAGAACTCGTCATCGTCGGGACCGCCAGCGATCCGGTTCGGATCGGCCGCCAGGGCGCCGCCGGTCGGCAGTGGCTGGGAGTGCTGGTGCCCGGCTCCGGCAGCGTCGGTCTCGAGGAGGCGGTGAGTTCGGGGGCACTGATCCTCGAGGGGGCCGCCCTGGGCGTGACACGCGGCAGTCTGCCGGCGGGGCGCACGACCTGGACCGGGGCGCGGACGGTCCCCTGGGACGTCATCATTCCCGCCGACGCCGAGCTCGTCGTCGATGCGGGTGCCACCGTCGGCTTTGCGCCGCAGGATCTGTCGCTGCGCGGTGTGAGCCCGGGGTTCACGGAGCTGGTCGTCGAAGGCACACTGACAGTACGGGGCACCAGCTCGGCGCCCGTGGAGTTCACCGTCGACTCGGCGGACCCGACGCAGCTGTGGTTTGGCGTACAGCTCGTGGAAGGCGGAACCGTGGACGCCGAGGGTCTGACGCTGACCCAGGCAGGTGTGGCTTTCGGCGGTGATGTGACCGACGGCTTTCGTCTTGCCGACAGCCGTCTGCACCATCTGGCCAGCGGTCTGCGACTGACGCTGTTCGAGGATGCAACCCTCGACCGGGTGGGTCTGCACACGATCACGACCAGCGGCATCAACGCCAGCGGCTTCGGTACGCTGTTGCTGCGCAGCTGTGCCCTGGAGGGCAACGGTCAGGAGGGAGTGCTGGTGCGCAACGCCGGACTGCAGGTCATCGACTC
>PBSR01000210.1 GCA_002726335.1 Gemmatimonadaceae bacterium | reverse complement strand
GTGGCAACCTCCTGAAGAAATCACCATATGTCACCATGGTACCACGACTTACGAAAAAGTACAACCTTCAATTCTTAACAGAGCACTAGAGGCGGATATCCGCTAGACCACGCCCCTGTCGGCACCCGCCGGCGGGGGCGTTTTGATGATGTCGCCACGTTCACACTCCAGACCGGTGCAGAGTCGGTGGACCGTGTCCTCGTCCACTTCAACATCACCATCGGCGATGATCTGTGTCAGGCGTTCATAGCTGATGCCGATGAGGTTTGTCAGCTGGTGTTTGAAGAGCAGGTTGCGCCGAGTCATCATCTGCCGAAGGGAGCTTATGTCGAGTTTAGGCATAGGCTCCGTCACACTAGATGCCGAATACCCGCGCTGCAGTACCGGCCAGGATCAGGCCGCGATCGTCATCGCTCAGGTCGGCGAAGGTGCGCACGATCTCGACACCCTGACGGTAGGAGAGATGACGTCCCGCTGGCGGCCAGTCGGTACCGAAGAGCAGACGACCGGCGCCGAGGAGGTCCACGAGTCTCTGCAGATAGGCCAGCGGGGTGGGGCAGGCCGGGTCCCACGGCGTATCGGCGGCCGCATAGAAGGCGGAGATCTTGACGAACAGGTTCGGTACATCCGCGGCTTCGGCCAGTCCACCGTAGGTGGCGTCATCGGGTGCCACCCCACCACTCTTCGGCAGAGCGAAGTGATTGAGCAGGATCGACACGTCCGGGTGCTGGCGGGCGGCGGCAATGACATGTGAGTAGTTCGGTGGTGACACGTGCAGGTTGCAGGGCAGGCCGCTGTCGCTGAAGGCGCCCCATAACGGGTCAGCATCCGGTTCCGTGAGCCACGCCAGGTCGGGTGTCGACGGATAGCAGCTGATGGCGACGGCACCGTACTGGTCCCGTGCGGCGCGGACACGTTCACCGGCGTTGGACTCATGCAGCGGCACATCGGTCATCGCCGCGAGGCGGTCGGGATGGTCCCGGGCCCAGCGGGCGCATTCCCCGTTGTTGTCCGGTGAGGAATCGGCGACCACGGGCAGCATGACAGCCTTCTCGACGTCGGCATCATCCATCCAGTGCAGCAGACGATCGACGCGGCCCATGTCCTGGAAGGGAGTCATGGGCTGGTAATCGTCGAGGGTGTGGACGTGAGCATCGATGACGCGCATGACTTACTGTCCTGTTTCCAGAGTGATGCCGGCGTGCCAGGTGCGCCCGGCGGCGGGTTCGAAGAAGCGGTTGCCGAAGGCGTTGGGAGTGATGGAACCGTTGTAGCGTGTATCGAACAGGTTGTCGACGCCGGCAAAAGCGTGGATACTGCCCAATCCCAGGTCGACAGATCCCCCGGCACGCAGAGCCACGGTGGTGTAGCCGTCATTGAAGAAATCACCAGGTGGCGCGCCAACACCGGGCGCCGGGCCATTGAAGTCATTGGCCCAGTAGCCGTCCGTCCACTCTGTTTCCACTTCACCCCAGGTATCGCGGGGCAGATCGAACTGCGCCGACAGGGCGACCCGCATCGGTGGCACACCCGGCAGCTGGTTGCCCGACAGCTGCACGGGTCCCTCGTCGGTGATAACCACATAGTCGCTGAAGGTGAAATCCATCCATGTCGCCGACAGCTGCAGGTCGAGTTTCTCGGAGGGCTGGGCGCGCAGAGCCGCTTCCGCGCCGACGCTCGCGGTACGACCGGCGTTGCGAAAGTAGACGGCTTCACTCTCCGGATCGTCCACCTGGAAGGGGAGCAGCATGTCGTCCACCGTCATGCGGTAGAAAGCCACGTCCCAGGCCAGGCGCGCCGGCAGCCAGTGGCCGCGGGCACCCAGCTCCACGCTGAGGATCGACTCGGGATCGAGGTCCGGGTTGAAGCCGCCGGAGCCATCGGCGCGGTTGCTCAACTCCGTCGTCGTCGGTGTCTGAAATGCGGTGCCCATACTGACATAGGCCCAGGTCAGATCGCCGAGACGATAGCTGGCCGCCAGAGAGGGGCTCAGCTGCGACAAAGTACGATCACCCGACTGATCGCCATCGGCCAGCAGGGCGTCGGTGGCTTCGAGGGAGTAACGGTCGAGTCGGCCGCCGAGGGTCAGCAACAACTCGGGGATCGGCCGGATGTCGATGGCGGCAAAAGGGGCGACGCTGCGCACACGCTCTTCCTGATCCAGCTCGAGGGTGCCGAGAACGACAGCGTCGGGTACATCTTCGGGATCGATGTCGGTGTCGGTCAGGCCTTCGTTGTCAAACTCGGCGCGCTCGTCCCGTTGCGCCTCCACGTCGAGCCCAACCTGCCAGCGGACCGGCGTATCACCGAGGGGTTGGTCGCGACTGTGGCTGGCGCGCACGCCGCCGGAAGAGCGACTGAGGTCGATCACGCCCCCCGGGATTGGACTGTCGAGGGAGCGGTCGACGCCGAACAGGGTGACCTCAGATCGGGTTGGCCCCGCCTCGTGGCGCAGGGTGAACCCGCCCTGAACCTGACGGGCGACTTTCGAAGCACCCTGGCTGACGACGAATCCGCGGGCGTAGCGTGGGCGAGTTTCGGCGTCCTCGCGGTTCATCGAACTCGGATTCAGCAGATACGGTGCGTCATAGATGTTGAGTACCGACGTCAGCTGCCAGCGGTCGGACAGGCGGTGGTGGCCGATGATGCCGGCGCCACGAACGAGGGACTCGGAGTGATCCCGGTACCCGTCCAGCTGCAGGCGACGGATGTTCACCGACAGACGGTGGCGAGTGTTGCCACCGCTGACTCCCAGCTGCGTGCGGCGCAGCCCGTGGCTGCCGACGATGAGGCTGGGTCGGATGCGCCATTCGCCGGTCGCGCCTGGTATCGAATGGATGGCGACGACACCGCCGCCGGCATTTCCGTAAAGGCTGGAGCTGGGGCCGCGCAATACCTCGATCCGTCCGGCGGAGGCGAGATCGACGTTGCCCAGCTGGGTCTGGCCATCGGGAGTGGTGAGCGGGATCCCATCAAGCAGCACCTTCAGGCCGCGCACGCCGAAGGAGGCACGCGCACCGAGGCCGCGGACGGTGAGCCGCTCGCCCTGCGAAAGGTTGTGCCGATTGCTGGCGATGATACCCGGCACGTGGCGCAGGGCTTCGTCGAGGGATACGCCTTTCTCACCCCGATGTATATCACGGAGGCTGGCCGTGGTGGCTGCCGCAGGAATCTCGTCGGCCAGGTCGCGGTCGCGGGTGGCGGTGATGACGGTTGTGGGCGCTGCATGGCTCGCGTTGTTCGTCCGCGCCGCGATCGGCGGCGTCGAGATAGATGCTGTGGCGAGGCAGGTGATCACCAGGGTTCGCTTCATGGTATAGGACCATCTCACTGACGGGGGCTGCTGTCAACCCACACGGTATGTGACGCTTGCCCCAAGACGACAGCTGGTTACCTTTCGGGCAGTGCTCTGGAGGGAGCCGCCAGTCCGCGGTAAGGACCGAGTCCACCTCCTCCCGCAGTATGGCCGCAGGATGCGGCAATCACATACCCTTCTTTTCCTGCCTGAGCGTGCGGACAACAGGCACTTCCACGGAAAGAGGGTGCCATGTCCACACGGTAACTTCCCCCCCAGTCCAACCTGCACCAGCTGAAGAGCCAGGCAAAGGATCTTCGCAAAGCCGCTGCGTCTCTCGACGCCGATGCGCTGAAGCGAATTCGTATCCACCACCCGCGTCACGGGTCATCCGGTGACGATGATCTGGCCGGCCTGACGTTGCAGGACGCGCAATTGACGCTGGCCCGCGAATACGCCTATGACAGCTGGCCGCGACTGGCAGAGGCCGTCGAGTCCTCCGTGCCAGCGTCGTCTGGCGCCGAAGCCGTCGGGCCCCTCGTCGGCGACGCGCTGCAGCAGGTGCGCACGCAGCTGGTACGCGCCGCCGCTACCGGTGTTGCCGTGCTGCTCGTAGGGGAGCGGGGTACGGGCAAGCGCCTGGCGGCACACACACTGCACTCGGCGGGGAGCAGGCGATCGACGTCGATGTCCGGATCGTGGCGGCGACGAACCGGGATCTGAAACAAGCCGTCGACGACGGCACGTTCCGGCAGGACCTCTACTTCCGACTGAGCGAGTTCGTCGTCGAGCTGCCGCCGCTGCGGACACGTGGCGAGGACATCCCTTTGCTGGCCCGGTATTTCCTCGAGCGCTCGGCACAGCACTTGAACAAGAGGCAGCCAGAGCTGGAGGCAGAGGCACTGGCGGCGCTGCAGACCTACGACTGGCCCGGGAATGTTCGTGAGCTGGAACACGTGATACAGCGTGCTGTCCTCGTCTGCCGCGATGGCCGGATCAAGTCAGGGGACATACTCGACGCCGGCCCGCGCCCCACGACGGCGGGAACGGGGGACGGCATCGTGTCCCTCGAAGCTCTCGAGAAAAGCCACATCCTGCGTGCTCTGGAGGAGTGCAACTGGGTTGTCTACGGGGACGCCGGGGCGGCTCGGTTGCTGGATATCCATGCTGAGAAGCTGCGTTCCCGCATGCGCCACCACGGCTTGAAGAAGCCCCAGAGGCGATGATTCCGTACACAGGAACGGTTCGTCGTATACACACACGACAGACCGCATAATAGATTGTAAACACATGAGTTAGGCGGTTCGTTCACGGCTGCATCACGGCCGTGCCGTGTTTCTGAACGGCACCAGGTTCCAGTCCCGACGCCGCTCAGGCTCGGGTCCACTGCCCACAACTCGTTGTCAGACAAGGCTCTCCAGCACTTCTGGGGGGCCTTGTCTCGTTCTGGCACGAACAATGCAATGCCTTTGATCATGTTGACCCTCAAGGAAGTCAGACGCAACGGCCATTCAGCCCTGGTTCGGGTCGAGGGCTACCTGACCTGGTCCACGGCCCGAGTCCTGCGAGAGGCCTGCGACCTCTATGGGCGTGAGGGGATCAACCATGTTGGCCTCGTCGTCGATCAGCTGCGCGGTGTCGACCTGCCGGCGATCCAGGTGTTGCAGGGGATCGAAGCGGGCGGCATGGAGATCCGCTTCCACGAGGCCGGCGGCTTCGTCCGGGCGGCGCTGACGAGTCAAGGTCTGACCAGCTGGCTGAGCGAACCCGGAGTTGACCCTGTATGAAGACATCGAACGGAAGGCGCATGGAGGCAAGGGCAGTGGATCGGAACGCAGACCTGGTGGCGCGTACGCTCGAGGGTGATGCCGAGGCCTATGCGCAGATCATCGACAACTACCGCGGGCGGGTCTACAAGGTCGTGCGCCAGAAGATCCGGCGGGACGAGGAGGTGGAGGACATCGTACAGGAGGTGTTCTGCAACGCCTTCCAGCGGCTGACGAGCCTGCGCGATCCCGTTGCCCTGGGGGCCTGGCTTGCCCGCATCGCGGCCAATACGACAACCCAGCGGCTGCGTCGTCAGCAGGTGCGGGAACGGATCAAGGACATGGAGCCCGGCGACGTGCTGCCTACCTACCGCCAGCCGGGCGACCGCGTGGCCGATGACGTCGTGTTGCACGTGCTGGCAGCGGTGGAGTCACTGCCACCGGCCTACCACAGCGTGGTCAACCTGTTCCACTTCGAGGGCTATACATGTCAGCAGATCGGCAAGGCGCTGGGTATCAGCCACTACGCCGCCAAGTGGCGTCTGCACGAAGCTCGGTGGCGACTGCGGGCCAACCTGGAGCCGGAGATCGATCGGGAGTACGTGTTCTCGCGGTCCTGAGGAGGCAGCGGCTACGCCGCGCTGATGATGAGTTCGGGCGCCGGGTGTGGCAGGATGTGGCCACCACGCATGGCCCAGCGCAGGCTCCTGACGTGGGTCAGCTGGCTGATCTGCGCCGGATTCACCCACACCGCCCCCACTCCGATACGACCTCTGTCCGACTCATTCGGCGGTGAGTAGTGCCACAGGCGACTGTGCCAGAATACGGCATCCCCCGGCTGCAGCTCCACATGATCGACGGTCAGATCGACGCACAAGTCCCGAGGCAGTTCGGCGTGGAGTGAGTCCTCGTACTCGACGTGCTCGACAACAGGTTCAACGTGAGAACCGGGGAGGAACTGCAGGCAACCGTTGAGTCGGGTCGCAGCATCGATGGCGAGCCAGCCGTTGACGGCGTCGTCATTGCGATCACGCCAGAGGGCGATGTCCTGATGCCACGGCGTGGCGCCGCCGACGCGGGCCGGCTTGAGGAAGGCGGAGGCATACTTTCTGAGGATGTCTTCGCCGATCAAGTCACGCACGATATCGAGCACGGGCTCGCCCGCGTACCAGTGGTCCCAAAGCTCGGGCAGCAGGTCGAGTTGGTTCAGCTTGCGGAAGCGCTCGTGGAGTGGCACCGCGTCGGGTGCCGCCATCGCTGCGGCTTCGAGGATCTTGTCACGGCCGTAGTCGCGGCTGGCAGCAACATCACCAGCCTTGCGCATCAACGCACCACGGATGGCTTCGGTCTGTGCCGAGGTCAGCAGACCACGAGTGATGAAATAACCGCTGTCGTCGAAGTTGCGAGTCACGCTTCGGCCCGTTCCCACTCCCCGGTAAGGTCCTCGACCTCGCGTTCCAGTTCGGAGCGCTCGATCTGCAGTTGTTTCACTTCGCCGTCGGGCGTGTCGGTGTAGAAACCGGGAGCACAGAAGGCCGCGTCGATCTCCTGCATGCGCGTCTCGGCGGTCTCGATGCGGGACAGCAGCTTCTCCTGCTGCTGCGCCGAATGCCGCTTCCGTGCCTTCGAGCCTTTCTCTCCGTTTCCCTTCTTCGCCCCTCGTTGCTTCTTCGCAGCCCCGCCGTTCTTCTTCGGACCGTCTGCCTCCGCTTTCTTCTGTTTCTTCTCCGTCTTCGCCTTGAGCACAACGCGGTCGGCGTCGAGGTGGTCATCGCCGCAGAAGTGCACATAGGCCTCGTACGTGCCCTGATAGTCGCGGACCTCACCGGGCTTGATTTCGACGATCCGCGTCGCCAGCTGACCGACGAACCAGCGGTCGTGGGAGACGATGATGAGGGTTCCGTCGAAGCTCTTCAGCCCTTCGACGAGGGCTTCGATCGACTCGAGATCGAGATGGTTCGTCGGTTCGTCGAGGACGAGGACGTTGGGCCGGGCGATGGCGAGCTTGCTGAACACGAGGCGAGCCGCCTCGCCGCCCGACAGAGACTCGAGACGCTTTTCGACGTCGTCACCGGAGAACAGCATCATCGCCAGGTGACCCCGGACAAAGCCGATGCTCTGCTCCGGGCAGGTGTCCCAGATCCAGGTCTCGGCGGTCCGGTGCGGCCGCTCGAACTGTTCCCGGTGATCCTGGGCGAAGTATCCGGGGTGAGTCTCGTATCCCCATTCGACCTGGCCGGCGTCGGCGGCGAGATCACCCATGATGATCTTCAGCAGCGTCGACTTGCCGATGCCGTTGGGTCCCATGATCGCCAGTCGATCGCCCCGCTGCACGAGCAGGTCGACGCCGTGCAGCACCTCGTTGTCGTCGAAGGCCTTCTCGATCCCCTTGATCCGGAGCACGTCGCGGCCGCTGTCGCGCTTCTGCTGAAACTTGAAGGTCGGGTAGCGCCGTGAGGAGTTCGGCAGCGCCACCAGCTCGTCCGCCTTCTTCTCGATCATCCGCGCCTTGCTCTGTGCCTGACGCGCCTTGGTCGCCTTGGCCCGGAAACGGTCGACGAACTTCTGATGATGGGCGATCTCCATCTCGCGTTTGGAGATCTCTTTCTCACGCCGGGCGCGTTCCCGATGCTTGGCTGCCAGGAAGTCAGAGTAGTTGCCCGCATACTCGGTCACCGTCTGGTAGTCGACATCGAGGATGTCGGTGCAGACGTTGTCGAGGAAGCGGTGATCGTGGGAGATGACGACCACGGGGCCGGCGAAGTCGCGCAGGAACGTTTCCAGCCAGCGGATCGACAGGATGTCGAGATGGTTCGTCGGCTCGTCGAGGAGCAGAACGTCGGGATCTCCGGCCAGCACTTGCGCCAGCAGGACACGCAGCTTGAACCCCCCCGAGAGCGTCGACAGCGGGTCATGATGGATGTCGGCAGGCAGACCGAGGCCCTCGAGGATCATGGCGGCCCGCGCCTCGGCACTGTAGCCGTCGAGGCTCTGCAGCTTGTCCTCCAGCTCGGAGAAGCGGTCGGCGTCGAAGTGGTTTTCGGCGTCGGCGAGGAGCTCCTCCTTGGCCACCATCACCTGCCAGAGCTCCTGGTGCCCCATAAGGGCA
The DNA here is from genome assembly GCA_002726335.1 of Gemmatimonadaceae bacterium. The sequence continues at coordinate 34,573 of PBSR01000210.1, read as the reverse complement.
ACGTGCAGGATCTTCCGGTCTTCGTAGAGAAACTGGTCCTGGCGCAACACACCGAGGCGCAGACGCCGCGGCAGGGCGACCTTGCCGGCACTGGCTTCGAGGTCGCCGGTGAGGATGTTGAGCAGCGTCGTCTTGCCCGAGCCGTTGGCGCCGACCAGACCATAGCGCTGACCGGCGTTGAGCTGCGCCGAGACGTCGGCGAACAGCGTACGATCGCCGTAGGTCTTCTCGAGATTCGTGATGGAAATCATGAATAGAGAATGTAGGGGATGCTGACAGAAGCGGAAGCTCTGCCAGCGGCCCTGCCGGCGCCTAGCCAACAGGGCCGCTTGACCAACCTATGACTGCCGGTCAGTCAACTGCCGGTGCAACGCCACCCTCGTCCAGGGCGACGATCTCACGGATGCTGTCTTCCACGGGATGTACTGCCGAGTAGCCGATCAGCTGTCGTGCTTTCGACAGGCAGGGCACGCGACTGGGCACGATCTCGTACTCGACGGGGACGGTTTCGATGGGAGATTCGCTGCCCGTCACTGACTTTACATGTTGCGCCAGTCGGCGCACGGTGAATTTGTTGCGTGAGCCGATGTTGACGGCCTCGCCGACAGCGTCGGCGCAATCGGCAAGACGCACGAGCCCCTCGACCGCATCGCGCACGTCGGTGAAGCATCGGCTCTGCGTGCCATCCCCGTGCAGGGTGATCGCCTCGTGGCGCTGAGCCTGATCAAGAAAGACGGGTACGACGGTGGGGCTGGTCTGTCGGGAGCCGACAATGTTGAACAGGCGTACCGCCGTGGCACGCAGGTGATGTCGCCGGGCGTGACCGAAGATGAGCTGCTCGCAGACGATCTTGCCGAGGGCGTAGTTCCAGCCGTACACCCTTGAGTTGCCCAGGAGGCGGTCATCGTCCTCGCGCAGAACCGCTCCCGGCTCGAGATTGCCGTAGACCGCGGACGTCGAGGAGAAGAGAAAGCGCACGCCGTGACGGCTGGCCGATTCGAGCACAACTTCGGCACCGTGGATATTGGTGTGCAGGCTGGCCACCGGATCCGAACCCCTGGCACACCCGAAGTCGGCTGCCAGGTGAAACAGGACATCCGCCTCGGCCACGAGTGGGTCGACGGCGTCGGCGTCACAGATGTCGCCCTCGACCAGGCCGAACTGTGAGTCGTGGATGAGATGGTCCACGTTGGCCCGCGAGCCAGTGCTCAGATTGTGGAAGGCGGTGACACGATGGCCCTGCGAAAGCAGCCGTTCCGCCAGGTGCGAACCGATGAAGCCGGCGCCACCGGTGATCACCACATGGTGGGACGGTCCGTTCGACTCGAGGCTTCTCTCGATGGCGTCGACGAGCCGGCGCCAGCTGGAGAAGCCGAACTCCCGGGCCACGACCAGTTGCGCGTCATGCAGCGAGAAGCCACGCTGCACATCGGTGCCGGCCGACCAGCGCGGGTGGGCGTGGCGCACACGCACGGTGGCTTCGGCCTCACCGCCACGAACATCGCGCAGCAGCTGCTTGGCCTGCTTACGGAAGTGCTCGAGATTGGGCTGGGTTGGAAAGGGACGTGGCATACTACCCTCCTCGGTGAGAGAGTGCGTCGCTGTCCGCAGCACGACGCAGAGGGTACCATGCGAGAGGTACAGCAGGGGCGGGTAGAACCCTTCACGCGGACCGTCGGCTCCCCCAAGAGCCGCTGTCTCTCAACTCTAACCACAGATGGTGTCCCCAGGCAATCCCGCTGATATGCAGAAATCGATCTGGATGTGCCCGGTCTGCGACGCACGACTCGAGCGAGGCGAGAAGAGCTTTGCCTGTGCCGCCGGCCATACTTTCGACATCGCTCGGGAGGGGTATGTGAACCTGGTGCTGGCGCAGCACCGCAGATCGGCGGCGGCGGGCGACCCGAAGGACAGTCTGCGGCACCGTCGCGTCTTTCTCGAGGCCGGCCACTACGCGCCGCTGGCGGCGGCGCTGACCGAGTTGCTGGCGACGCGGAACCCCGACAGTGTGCTCGACGTGGGATGTGGTGAAGGCTACTACCTGCGACGACTGGCCGCTTCCCCGGCGCTGGCGGGTGGGCGTCTGTACGGAATCGATGTGGCCAAGGAAGCGATCCGGCTGGCGGCGAAAGCGGCGCCACGCCTCGAGCACGCCGTAGGCAACACCTACCGACTGCCCGTGATGGCTGCCTCGGTGGCTGCCGTGCTGCAGGTCTTCGCCCCGTCCGCCGATCAGCAGATACGGCGCGTGCTGCACCCCGATGGAGTGTTTATCGAAGTCAAACCCGGCCCGCACCACCTGGAGGTATTTCGCGGCATGATCTACGAGCGGGCACAGGCGCACACCGAGGTGGAGACTCCCGGGGGCTTCGGTGTGCTGGGAAGGGAACGAGTCACCTTTCCCCTGCGACTGAAGCAGGCGGAGGACGTGGCAGGCCTGGTGGAGATGACTCCTTACAAATGGCACATGAACCCGGAGACCTACACCCGCGTCCGGGACCTGACGGAGTTGCAGGACACGGCGGACTTCACCATCGGCCTGTACCGCCCGTTGCCATGAGAATCTCGATGAATCTTGTCTCTGCTGACTTCCCCATGCCGGACTTCAGACCCGCCAATGCCGGACCGATGGCCGTCACGCCGAAGTAGACGGCGAGGGCGTCGTCAATCTCTACCTGTCCAGGTGCGAAGAAACGACCGGCGCCTGTTCAGCTGTCTCCCAGGCGAGTGCCGGCCACCACCGGGTGGATGGCTTCAGGGCACCGGGCTCGATGCTCTCGCCCGGTCGTGGCGTGACCACGGTAACACCACGATTTCGAGCGGCGGCCAAGACCCGCTCGACGGGTTCTGTCCAGCCGTGCGTGGCCAGGTCGAAGAGTCCCCAGTGGACGGGAATCATAACGCCGCCCCGGGCCATGACGTGAGCGTCGACGGCCTGCTCCGGCCCCAGGTGGACGTCAGCCCAGAGCGCGTTGTAGGCGCCTGATTCGACCATGGCAGCGTCGAATGGTCCCAGCCGTTTACCGATATCAGTGAATCCGGGGAACATGGCGGTGTCACCCGTGTAGTAGACGCGATGGCGGGGCCCCAGCAGGGCCCAGCCCGACCACAACGTACAGTCGCGATCCCGCATGAACATGGATCGGCCGGAGAAGTGGCGAGCCGGCGTCGCCACGAATCGCAGATCCCCGACAGTGTGCTCCTGCCACCACTCGAGTTCAGTGATTCGTTCGTCCGCAACGCCCCAGTGTTCCAGGTGAGAACCCACACCCAGGGGAACCAGGAAGGGCACATCTTCGGCGGCCAGACGACGGATCGTGGGGAAGTCGAGATGGTCGTAGTGATCGTGGGAGATGACGACGATGTCGATGTCGGGTAGCTCGTCGAAGGGCAGTGGCGGGGGCAGGAAGCGCTGCGGGCCGAGCCAGCTGAAAGGCGAGGCACGTTCACCCCAGACGGGGTCGAGCAAGATGCGGAGACCGTCGATTTCGACGAGCAAAGTGGAGTGTCCGAGCCAGGTGATACGCAGGCCGGTAGCAGGAGGCTCGTCGAAGTCGGCGGCGGCGCGGGAAACGTAGGCAGGAGGCCGCCGTGGCACGCTGTGCGGGCTGCTGTCGGAGAACCAGGCGTTCATGGCCGGGAGGAATCTGGGATCCTGTCGGGGCAACAGGTCGACGAAGCGGCCATCCTGCCAGCGCTCTGCCGCCTGTACACGCTGCAAGCGAACACCCGAAGCCGGCGCTCCCATCGCCGTCCAGCCGGTGAAGAAGGCGGCAACGGCCACCTGAACTACAAGAACGAGGGCAACTGCAACTCCGAGCAGAACCCGTATCACGGTGCCGACCGCCACATGCCGTGGCGCGCCATCACGTGGCGTCGACGGTGACCGCGTCCTGGTCGCCCAGGCCCTCGACGCCGAGTTGCACGCGCTGACCCGCTTTGAGGTAGGTCTGCGGATCGAGCCCCATGCCGACACCGGGGGGAGTGCCGGTGGCGATGAGGTCGCCGGGCTGCAGGCTCATGATCTGACTGAGATAGTGGATGACGAAGTCGACGCCGAAGATCATCGTCGCCGTCGTGCCGTTCTGGTAGCGATGACCGTCGACGTCGAGCCACAGGGACAGGTCCTGCGGATCGGGCACCTCGTCGCGGGTGACCAGCCACGGCCCGAAGGGTCCGAAGGTGTCGCAGCTCTTGCCCTTGGTCCAGTTGCCCCCGGTTTCCAGCTGGAAGTAGCGCTCCGAGACATCGTGCACGGTGCAGAAGCCGGCAACATGACTCAGGGCATCGGCTTGTGACACGTAACGCGCTTCCCGCCCGATCACGACACCGAGCTCGACCTCCCAGTCCGTCTTCGTACTGCGGCGGGGGATGATGATATCATCGTAGGGACCGTTGATGGCGCTGGTGGCCTTCATGAAGACGATGGGCTCCACCGGGATGGGGTTCCCTGTCTCCTTCGCATGGTCGGAGTAGTTGAGGCCGATGCAGACAAACTTGCCGACGGCGCCGACGGGCGGACCGAGGCGCGGCGAGCCGGACACCACCGGCAGGGACGTCGGATCGATAGCCTGAAGTCGGCTGAGCGTGTCGTCCCCGAGAGTCCCGCCGTCGATGTCATTTACGTGGTCGGACAGATCCCGCAGCACACCTTCGTCGTCGAGCCGTCCCGGCCGTTCCCGGCCGCGGTCACCGTAGCGTAGCAGTTTCACCTTGTCACCCTTCTCTCGGTTTCGGGAATCCAGTCAGCGGTGGCGGTCCACCGCTGCAGGTCAGCAGGAGCACGGCAACCGTGATGAGTCGCAGGTTCATGGGAGTAACAAAGGTGCCGTCATCGGGAGACGCCAGTGCGTAGATTGTGGCGCGTGAACACAGACCACGAGGAGGATGACCGATGAGTGACGGACTGCGCTGGGGGATCCTCAGCACGGCGAAGATCGCCGAGACCGCCTTCATCCCGTCGCTGCAGCAGACAAGGCGGGGAGAGCTGGTCGCCGTGGCCAGTCGCGACGCAGCCAGAGCACGGCAGTTCGCCGATCGGCACGATATTCGGCAGACCTTCGGCAGCTACGAGGACATGCTGGAGAGCGATCAGATCGACGCTGTCTACATTCCGCTGCCCAACAGCCTGCACGCGGAATGGACCGGAAAGGCGGCGACCGGGGGCAAGCACGTGTTCTGTGAAAAACCCCTGGGGGCCAGCGCCGCCGAGGCACAGGCGATGGTCGACGCCTGCCGCGACGCCGGCGTGACGTTATTCGAAGCCTTCGTCTTTCTCTACCACCCGAAATCGCTGCGGCTGCGCCAGGTGCTCGCCGAGGGAGCCATCGGCGACCTGGTGCAGATGACAGCTAGCTTCACCTTCCCGCTGGCGCGGCCAACCGACAACATCCGCATGAATCGAGAACTGGCCGGGGGCAACCTGATGGATGTGGGCTGCTATCCGATCGCCTACGCGCGGTTCGTCTTTGGCGAGGAGCCCCTCTCCGTGCAGGCCGCCTGTCGCCTGGATCCCGAGTACGGCGTCGATACACGCTCGTCGATGGTGCTCACCTTCTCCGGCGACCGCCACGCGGCACTGCAGTCGGGATTCGATGCCCCCGGTGGTCAACGAGCTGTCATCCATGGAGAGACAGGATACATCGCCGTCCCCCAGCCCTGTCATCCCAAGGAGCAGGATGGATTCGTCATCGTTCGCGGTGATCGGGAGGAGGCCGTAACGGTCGAGGCGGGTGTTCGGACATTCACGCCAGCCATCGAACATTTCCACGATTGCGTGCTCGACGGCGTGGAGCCGCTGGTCACGGCGACCAATGCCGTCGGCACACTGCGGGTCATCGAGGCGGTGCGCGAGTCGTCGGCAACGGGCCGCCGCGTAGATCTCTAGTGCTCGGTGAGCCACTCCGGAAGATCCAGGCCGAGCTCCATGGCGATTGTCTCCAGGCGATCACGGTGGTCATCGCCGATGGGGATTCCCGTCTCGGACCACTGGGCTTCACGGCGCCACTCGAGCGTACCCGGCAGGGCCGTCGTGTCGGTGCCGGCTAGTGGCCGCAGGGTCAGGCTCTCGTCGATGACACGGCGGACGCTGGCGCGGAAGGAGTCGGCATCGCCAACCAGGGCAGGATCGATGACGACGAGGAAAAAACCGCGCGTGGCAGCGGCCCAGCTCCGCTGCGGCGGCTCTGTGCTGCCTGCCAGCATCCCTCCCAGAAGAGTCGAGACGAAACGCAAACCCAGACTGCCGAAGGCGGACTTGCCGAAGCCGTCGGCGATGGCTGCCTCTGCCCGGGCGGCATCACCGAACTGATTGGCGTTCATGTCGAGAACGAGGGGCGGTCCGCCGTCATCGGCGGGCACTGCGAAGCACATGGGAGGCGCTTTCATGGCGTCCCAGACGGTGGCCTCCGGATCGTCCGGTCGATTCCAGCCGGAGCCGCCGGCCACACACCAGGCGATGAACCCGTGGTCGAGAACACGGCGGGCATAGATGCCGGCGCTGCCCACGTGACCGTGATTGCAGGTGGTGGCGAGGGCCAGACCGACGTTCTTCGCCCTGGCGCAGACGTCGTCGGTGGCACGGGTTGCCACCAGGTATCCGGCGCCGCCATCCCCGTCGAGGCGGAGACTGTTGTCCGTCTCCCGCAGGATACTGATGGCGGGATTCGTGTTGATGAGACCATCGCGAAACTCGGAGACGTAGCGCCGCAACTGGCGGGTGCCGTGGCTGCGAATACCGCGCCGATCCACATCGACGAGGCAACCGGCGATGAGAGCAGCATCGTCTGCGGGTAGTCCCAGGGCGGCGAGGACCTGCGTCGACCAGGCGCGCAAGGATGCAGGCGCGATTCGAATCAACGATGTGACTCCTATTCGAGAATTGACTCGCAGACGTAGTCGGGGAGAATTCCGGTGGCGTCCATCATCAGCTGAGCATCCCGTCGAGGTGTGTTGCCGGACAGGACGAGGGCGGTATCGATGCCGAAGTGGTTGCCACCCATAATGTCGGTTTCGAGAGTGTCGCCCACCATAAGGATGTCCGTCTTGGCCAGGGGATCGCCATCGCCGCGGATGTGGTCGAGGGCGAAGTTGAACATCTGCGCGTCCGGCTTACCGAAGCGGATGAAGCGCTTGCCGACGACGCGTTCGACCATGTCGGCCATGGCGCCTACAGCGACGGCGACGTCATTGCGCGACACAGGGTAGGTGATGTCGCTATTGGCGACGATGACGGGAATGTTGCGGGCGCGCAGAATGTTGATCGCCTGATTGAGGCCCGGCTCCCAGTCGAAACCCTCGTCATCGAGAAACACGACGGCTCGTATGTCATCCGCCTCGTCGGGGTCGAGTTCTTCGATGGCCACGGTGCTGAAGCCCGCCGCGTCGATGTAGTGCGCCGACACCGGAGTGCCGACGAAGGCGATACGTCCGCTCTTGATCTTGTTGTGCAGATACTCACGGGCGAGCATGCCAGAGGAGATGATCTTCTCTTCCCCGATCATCGCCAGGCCGGCGTCGGTATAGACCGAGGCCAGCAGCAGGGGAGAACGTGAGGCGTCGTTGGTGAGGACGTAGAAATCGATGTCGCGGTCATCCAGAAAAGCGAAGGTGGCTTCGATGCCGGGAATGATCCCCCGGTGATTCTTGAGCACACCGTAGGCGTCGAAGAAGACCGCCTTGTAGCCGGTGACGATGTCACGGAAGGACTGTACGTGGAGCTCGGAACGGCGGGAATCGGCGCTCATACAGGTCTCTTTACAGGGAGAGGGTTGCCAGCAGGCGGTCGACATCGAGTCGGGTGAGTTGCGGCAGATACGTCCGATATGCCTCTTTCTGCAGACGCGAGGCATAGATGTCGTGGAAGAAATACTGACCGTACTTGATCACGTAGTTGAGGATGAAGAAACGATACGCTTCGGGCAGGAAGCGTACCTCGGCCTCGGTCAATGGGAAGACCTCGTGATAGGCCCGCAGAAAGAGGAGGAAGCGATCGTCGAGGAAGGTGTCGATGACGTAACTGAAGACGGTTTGATCTCCACCTGTCGACACGACGCGGCTGAAGAAGTAGAAATCGAGAACACGGGAGGAGATCCGGAACCAGTCGTAGTCCCATCGGCTGAAGAAACGCCCCGCGGGTGACAGCGAGAAGTTGCCGATGTTCCAGTCGACGAACACCGGAATGGCCGGCAGGTGTTCATTGCCGTCATCCAGTCCGGCCAGGTAGAGTTCACAATGCTGCCGGATCAGATCGGTGTGCTGGCCATATTCGTACGACCCCTGATCCGAGCCGGCCACGGCCAGCAGGTCGCCGATGTCATGCCGCATGGTCTTGGAGAATACCGGCAGGTTGGGAGTGACGTCGTGGCAGGCCCGATGGAATCGCGCCAACTCGCGACCGAGATCGGCTATCTGCTCTACCCCGAGCTGGCGCGGCAGTCGTTCCCCGATCACCACCGGTCGGTAGAACACAACCCACACGTCCTCGCCGAGACCCCCGTGTCGATAGGTGTGTACGACGCCGTCGCGCTGGTAGGAACGGGCGAGGAAGTTTTCGTACGGAGCCGGCAGGGCACTGCCGAGCTCGTGGATGATGGAATGATCCTCGCGAAAATGGCGGTAGGTGCCGAAGAAAGAGATCTTGGCAAACAGGTGGTCGCCCGACGTAAGGTCGATCCGATAGACATGATTCGTCGACACGTTCACGGAAACGTCGACGACGGAGTGGATCGACCGATCCGGGTCGAAGTCCGCCCAGGCGTCCTTGACGACGGTGAGGAAATCGGCTGTTCGCATGATCAGTCGAACATAGATGCAGGGACGGGCGGTCTCAAGGATTCACCCGTGTTGTGCCGGCCCCCGATCAGCGTGACATCAGCTCAGGTCCGCGAATCCTGCCGTGATCGCGGCAATGGCGCCGAACCGGTCCAGCACGGTCTGCTCCTCGCCTCCCAGCCGGAAGGTGTCCTTGTCGAGCCGCTGTTCCGGAGCCAGTTGCGCCAGGACGTTGTCGCCACTCAGGTCCGGGTGAGGCCGGCGATAGGGCCACAGTCGGAACGAGCCGCCGGACATCTCGTCGATCACACACAGCTCCCCGTCGACGATGCCATACTCCAGCTTCACATCGACGAGCTCTACGCCGAAGTGGGCGAAGGCCTGCTCCAGGAGCAGCAGCACGGTGGCATTCATGTCGCGCATGGCGGCGTACTCCCAGGCTTTCTTGTCGCCAATCATGAAGTCCACGTATCGCTCATCGAGCATCGGGTCGTGAAGGGCGTCGTCCTTGTAGTGAAACCGGGTGATGACGGGCTCGAATCGATCGCCCTCGGCGACATCATCCCAGTGCAGGATGGAACCGGTGGCGACGCGGCGACTGACGACTTCCAGGTCGATCTTGCGATCGAGCCGCCGCACCAGGGAGATTCCGTCTGCCGGGCTGGTGAGGTAGTGAGTGCGAACGCCGTGCCGGTTCAGATAACTGAAGCAGTCGCGATTCACGGCCCAGTCAAGCACCCCCTTGCCAGCAAAGGAGTCTCGCTTGACGCCGTCACCAGCGGTGATGTCATCTTTGAAACGCAGGTAGACGGTGCTCTCGTCATGCGGATTGGCATAGACCGCCTTGGTCTTGCCCTCCGCGAGTGTCGGATACAGTGACAGGTCCATTTTGGTCTTACCCTCCGCGAGTGTCGGATGCAGTGACGGGTCCATGCGGGAAAACATGGCAGGTCAACCTGCACCAGAGCCAATGAATCCTGCTGATAGGGGCATCAACAGGATTGATGCACTAGCGTCGGTTCAGTTCGTCGAGGCCCCGTCTCGCCTGCTCGTGGTCGGGATCCAGAGCCAGGGCCGACCGCAGGGATCGTGCGGCGTCGTCTCGCCGGCCGAGGCGGAGGCAGGCCCAGCCGAGGTTGCTGAAACCGTCGGCCTCAGGGCGCAGGGCGACGGCCCGCTCCAGTACTTTGGCGCCTTCTGTGAAGCGGCTCAGTCGCAGATAGAGGGTGCCAAGATTGTACAGCAGATCAGCGTTCCAGGCGGACAGACTGGCGGCGCGTTCCATGTGAGCCAGGGCCTCGTCGTAGCGCTTCAACGCGGTCAGTGCCGTGCCCACGTTGGTCAGGGCGATGGCGTCGTTGGGGCGCATCTCCAAGCTGCGCTGCCAGAGGGTCAGGGCGAGCCCCGGTTCTCCCTGCTGGAAATGGGCCATCCCGGCACCGGTGTAGAGCTCGACGAGCAGGATCTTGGTGAGCAGCTCCGCCATCACGAAGGGGCTGGAGAAGATGTGGTCGTAGAGAGCCTGCGCCTCCGCGTATCGATCTTCGCCGACAGCACGCTTGGCATCCATGACGGCGCCACGCAGGGCGAAGTATGACCGGGTATCGGGCACCGGAGCCGCCAGAGGCAGACCCACCGTGGCCAGGCGCACGTTCGGACCCGTGGCCCGCATGTAGGAGAAACCGTCGACGGGCAGCAGCAGCCAGTCGACGGGGTCGAAGACACCCCGGGCCAGACGACCGGCACGAAAGTCGACCCAGTCGAGAGGCCAACGGGACAGCTCCTCGTACCGATTCTCCTCATCGACAAGAATGGGATGATCGATGAGACACAGGATGCCGCTGCCGGAAGCCGAGTCCGGTGCCGCGACGATGGCGTCCTCGCTGAGCCCGCGAACGGCAAGGGGCGGAAAGTCGGAGCGCCGGGCGAGCTCCGCGTAGGCCTGCCGCAACTGCTCGTCGGAGTAACTGCGAAGGAAGTAGGTCTCGCGGGCAAGGATGACCTCCGGCGTGAGGAACCCCGGGGCGCCACCTGATCCCGACGCCTGGATCAGTCGATAGCCATCAGCGTGGCGCGCTTCGAGCCAGCCGAGTGCCTCGAGGCGCGTGTCCGGGCCTGAGAGCATGGTGCGCGATTGCCATGAGGCGTACGCGGGGACGGCGAGGACGACGAGCAGCCAGGCGCCGAGCCCCCAGCGGGGCAGGGGTAGACGGACGAGGGGCCGCGCGGCCAGCACGGCCAGTACGGGGGCCAGGGGGATCGCGTAGCGCATGAATCCGGAACTGGCGACAGCGGGCAGCAACGCCAGGCCGGCGATGCCGGCGCACAGGATCGTCTCGGCCCGGGTCATGCTTCGGGGGCGCCAGCCCACGGCGATCAGGACCGTCAGCAACACTCCGAAGCCAAGACCATAACGAAGGGTGTGCTCCACGAGGTGGAGCAGGGGGCCGCCATTCGGCCGATGATTGTCGCCGGCCAGATGCTCGACGCCCATGGCGGAGATGTCCTGCCAGGCCTCCAGAGGACTGAGCCAGAGGAAGGGGGATGTCAGTGCCAGGGCGGCGGCGGCGGCGGCGCCTGCCCGCAGACATCGTCCCATCCGGTTCGGTCCCTGCCAGGCGGCGACGGCGACGGGAACCACGCAGAAAACGCCGGGGTACTTGGTGCTGGCCGCCAGGCCGACGAAGACGCCGGCGATGAGGAGGTCGCGGGGGCGCTGTTCTTCCACGATGCGCACCGCCCAGAGCACGGCCAGTGTCGTCCACAGTGCCGCCGGGACGTCGGTGGCCGCCAGGTGCGAGAAACGGACGTGCAGCGGGATGACGGCCAGTGTCAGGGCGGCGATGAGACCACCGGCCTCGCCGTAGAGCCGGCGTCCGAGACTGGCAGCGGCGATGACGGTACCCACGGCCATCAGCGTCGTCACGACCCGGGAAATGAAGATCAGATCGCTGGCGTCGACAAAGTAGCGATAGGCGACGAAGGACTCGATCGAGGCCGATGAGAACAGCGCGTGATAGAGCCAGTAGATGGCTGACGCCAGGTAGAGCTGTAAGGTGGGATAGTTGAAGAAGTGCGGGTTGAGATCGCCGCTGAAGAAGGCCAGCGGCTGCAGGATGAAGGCACGCTCGTCTACATGCTGCCATCCTGGTTCCGGGAAGGGAAACCGCAGCCAGAGTGCCAGTGTGGCCACGGCGGCCAGGAGCGCCACATAGACGGCCGGTGTCACCCGAATGTTTCCACCACCCTCAGCACGCACCTGCACAAGCTCTCCTGCGACGACGTGACCTGAAATCCCCCCTTTGTCAACTAACGTATGAGAGCGCAGATGGATAGGAAAGGACGCTTACATCATGAACCTGCGTCGTTCCTCGGGGTCCCGGATTTCCACGGGCTCGGGCCGTTCCTCGGATGGCTCGTCAAGCCATCGGGAATACGGGACCAGGGGACGGCCATCTCGGTCCAGATCTGCCGCGTCGGCGAGACCACCGTCGGATCGTCGAGGGAGCCCGCCTTGATGAATACCATCGTCGGGTAGCGGGTGAACAGGGGCGAGCCGCAGTCAGGGCAGAATTCGCGGATGGCTGATTCGTCCGGCTGCCCCGCCGTCTGGTATCCCCGGACTTGCCCGGTGACGTGCAGCTCCGCCGCAGGTACGCCGACGCCGATGTTGAAGGCGCTGCCGGTCATACGACGGCAGGTATCGCAATGGCAGTACGTGACCGAGGCTGGCTCGGCGCCACAGTCGTAGGTGACGGCGCCGCAGAGGCAGCGGCCCGTCAGGTGAAGGTGTGTCTGTTCCATCTCTCGAAGAAGGAGCCGACAGGCATGCAATGGCAAGGACAAGCCACGGCAAGCCCCCGGCGGGTTACCCCGCCGCGGGCCGGGGACAGGATGCTCATCCTCGAGTCATCGCCTCGACGATCGCGGCCAACTCCGAGATGTGACGCCCCGCCCGTTCCATCAACGACGGCGTGGCGTAGATAGGGGCTCGCCGACGAGCGGCGAGGTTGAGGCTGTCGGAGGGGCGGGCGTCGATAATCTTGCGTTGACCGGCCACCTGCAGAATGACGTGTGCCAGATACGTGGTCTCCTCGATCGCATGGATGACGACGGCGGTGACCTCGCCCTGCAGGGCTTCGACGCAGGCGGTAAACAGGTCGTGCGTCAGCGGCCGGGGGAAGATCTCCTGCTTGAGGCATGACGCGAGAGACAAACCTTCCGGCGCGCCGATCGTCATGGGGAGGATGCGGTCGTCGGCGCTCCTCAGGATGACGCAGGCCGTGGAACTGCCGTCGGGTCGCGCGAGGATCTCGACCTGGAGCAGCTCCACTGGTAACAACTCGTCCTCCGTGTAACTCACGGCCTCGACGAGAAGCTGACGTGGCTCCGGCGGCTGCTGGCGTACCGCGGCCAGCAGGTCCTGCCAGCTACCAAAGCCATGCTCCCGGGCGATGACGTGCTGGGCGTCACGCAGGGCGAGCTCGGCCTCCAGGATCGGCTCGATCTCACATTCGGAGAAACGAGCGACGTACGCCTGCAGACGGGCGGCGGCTTCCGGTGCGCCGGATCCGTGCGCTTTGCGCAGATCCTTGGCCTGCTTGCGGAGCTGTTCGAGGTTGGGGTACGGCGATAGAGAGGTGGGCACAACATCCCCCTTTCGTGTGGGCGCCTGTCGCCTCCTCAGATCACAGGCCGAAAGAGAGCACTACATGTGGGTGGTGCGATGTAGGTGGGCACGGCCCTTGCCGGAGGCTGGAGGCTCCCTGTAGAGCACTGTTGAGTATGATACCCCAGTCCTCGTCCGGGAGCAATCGAAATCTGCTACGACATGTCCCATCCATGTCGCCAGACATCCGGGGCCCAACGAGCTTGTGTCCTTGCAGGCTACGTCCGGCGCCGAACACCTGCAAGGCTGGCGACCGCCTCGTCAGTCAAAGCTGCCAGCTGCTCGACGAAAGCCGACGTCGGCGCCCGCGAAACGACACTCTTGCGCCCGATGATGCTGACGGGGCGGCTGATGCGAGCGCGGGAGGAGATCCTGTACTGATCAGCGGCCAGCCCGGCAGCATGGGCGATCCCCACAGGGACGAGGCCGTGGCCCAGGCCGGCGACAGCCATGCGGGCGATGGCTGAGAAGGATTCGACTCTCGCCTGCACTTCGAAGCCCGCGGCGCGCACCCCTCGGGCTATGCTCGGCCAGGTGGCGGCGTGCTCCTCGATCGTCACGATCGCCAGACCCCGGCGTTGCCGCAGGGGGAGCAGACCCGAAGGGATGAGAACCATCGGTTCTCTTGCGACTGTCTGCACGGCAAGATCTGCTGGTGCATCGGCGACACCCGCACACAATCCCAGCATGTATTCCCCCGAGCACACGCGGTCGACGACGACGGGACTGCGATGTGTGTGGATCTCCACATGAACCTGTGGTACGCTGTCCATCGCCCGGCGCAACGAGTCGGCGCCCCAGGAGGCCAGGATCGACTCGGACACTCCCAGCGTCAGGATCGTGGAATCCTCGGCGTCCCCCTCGGCTTTGACGATATCGCGCAGCTCGCCGAGCAGGGGACGCACTCTGGCCAGCAGCCTCCTGCCGGCGGGGGTGAATTCCACGCCTCTTCCGCGGCGCTCGGTGACCGCGTATCCGAGGTGAGCCTCGAGGGCCGCGATCCGCTTGCTCACCGCCGACTGGCTGAGGCGCAGGGCGGTGCCGGCGGCGGCGGTGGTGGTGTGGCGGTCGAGAGCGTCCAGAGCCTGAAAGTATTCGATCATGCCTGATAAAGTAGGTATTCTACTTGAATAGAGTCCATCTATTCCCTGGTGTCGCCAGACGTCCTGCCCGATCATGGCAGTGAGAGAGGACGGGAACCAGCTGAATGGACAATATCTGGATCGCCGTGGCCGTGTTGGCCACCAGCACACTTTCCGGCATTCTCGGCATGGGAGGGGGCATGATCCTGATGGGGATCATCCTCCTGCTGTTGCCGGTGGAGTGGGCCATGGTGCTGCACGGCTTCACGCAGCTGGCGTCGAACGGGAGCCGCGCCTGGCTGCACCGCGCCGACGTGGAGTGGCGATTTCTACCGCGCTACTTCGCCGGTGCCCTGGTGGCCTATCTGATCCTGTCCTGGCTGGCGCTGGCGCCGAGCAAGGCGGTGGTGTTCATCGCCCTGGGGAGCCTGCCGCTGATCGGTCGACTGCCGGGCCTGGCGGGGCGAATGGATATCACGAAGGGTGCTGTGGCGTCGCTCTGCGGAGCCACCGTGTTCGGCGCCCAGGTGCTGGCCGGGGCTTCCGGTCCCGCCCTCGACGTGTTCTTTCTGACGGATCGACTCAACCGCTTTCAGATCATCGCAACGAAGGCGCTGACCCAGAGCCTGAGTCACGCCATGAAGATCGTCTACTTCGCGGCGATACTGATCGACACGCAGCAGGCCCGTCCTTTCAGCTGGTGGCTGGTGCCGATGATGATGGCCATTCCGCCCCTGGGCAGTTATCTGGGCAAGCAGGTTCTGCACAGGGTGAGCGACAGCAGGTTCCTGAAGATGACGCGCTATGCAGCGACCGGAATCGGCCTGGTCTGGCTGATCCGCGGGCTGCACATGCTGTCTATCTCGCAGGATTGAGGATGGCCAGCAGAACGCCGCCGAGGATCAGGGCGCTGGCGACAGCAAGCCGCAACGGCACCGTTTGCGCCGTCGCCGGCAGGTCAAGCGACTCTTGACCCGATGATCGACGCGCCCTTTATCACACGACACAAGCGTCGCATCCGTTTCACCAGCAGAGCCATGCGCCGACGCGCATCGCGAGTCTCCGGAGTCTGACACCGATGGCGCCCAACATCCTCATCCTCATGGCCGACCAGATGCAGGCCCAGGTCCTGGATCCCGGACACGTTTGCCGTACACCCTGCCTGGATCGCCTTGCTGCGCAGGGCGTGCGATTCCCACGGGCGTACACTCCCAACAACATCTGCTCGCCCACACGTGCCAGTATCATGACGGGTCTGATGCCGCACAACCATGGCGTTCTCGAGGTACTGCACAACGAACCCGACCTGCACGTGCTGCGCCCCGACAAACCCCACTTTGCCCAGCGTCTCGGAGATGCGGGGTATCGCACCGGTTACTTCGGCAAATGGCACGTGGAACGGACCAACGACCTGCAGCGATTCGGTTGGCAGGTGGACTGCGGCCTGCACAGCGACCGCTTCGCCGCGCGCCGGGAGGACGTGCTCGATGGCCAGCCACGGGTTGCACCGTGCGACCCTGCCATCCATCTCGACGAACCGCCCGGATACGGGGCGCATCTACTGTGTGGCGCCACCGATCGTCCGGCAGCGGAGCGAGACATGGGAATCGCCACGACGATGGCGCTCGAGTTTCTGCAGGACGCGGTGCTCGAGGAGCAGCCGTGGTGCTGTTTCGTCAGCTTCCAGGAGCCCCACGATCCCTACATCACACAGCGTTCGTACTTCGAGGAGTACGAAGCAGCGGAACTACCACCGCCGCCGAATGCCGATGACGAAATGTCTGACCGGCCCGGCCTGTATCGACGGGCTCAGGGCATCTGGCGACAGCTGAGCGCACAGCAGAAGCGCACGGCGCGGGCCTGCTACTACGGCTCTATCACCGAGATCGATACGCAGTTCGGCCGGGTCCTCGACTTCCTCGATCGCTCCGGAAAGACGGAGGATACGATCGTTGTCATGTGCGCCGACCACGGCGACCTGCTTGGCGCCCACGGCCTGTTCTTCAAAGACATCTCCGCCTTCGAGGAGGTCTACCGCGTGCCCCTCATCGTAAGCGGCCCGGGTGTAGAGCGGGGTATGCAGTCTCAGGCGCGAACCGGCCTCCACGATCTGGCGCCGACCCTGCTGGAGCTCGCAGGAGCGGAGCCGATCGACGTGGCGGATTCGCGGAGCTTCGTGTCACTTCTGGGCGCACCCGAAGACGACGCGGAGTGGGGTCGTGGCTACGCTGAGTACTACGGAAATCGCTGGCGAGTGACGCAGAGGGTGGTGTGGGACGGTGACTGGAAGCTGGCCGTCAACGGCTTCGATTTCGACGAACTCTACAACCTGGCCGATGATCCACACGAGATGCGGAACCTGGCCGGTGAGCCCGCCCACCGGGCCAAGCACGAGGAGCTGATGCGCTTGTTCTGGGACTATGCCCGACGCACGGGGGATACGACCATGGTCAGCACACTCTACCCGGCCCTACGGCTGGGCGTCGTGGGTCCCCTCGGCGACGGGCCTGAGAGCAACACGCGCTGACGAGTGCTGCGCCGACATCCTCTGAACTTGACCGATGGGGCGAGGCGTGCATTATCCTCCAGCAAGGAGAACCGATGACTCGAGTCAACCGGACGATCCAGCTGCTGGCCGCGGGCCAGCCCGTGTACTACACGGGAGCCCACACCGGTCACGTGCTGACACACGACCAAGGCGTGCAGGACTCCCGTACATGGGCCGACTACCTCAACGTCGGCATGGAGCACGGCGCTTTCGACATGACCGGGCTCGAACAGTACATGAAGGGTCTCGTCGACGCGGGGCCGACAGACAGCGGGCACCCGACGCCGACGGTGATCGTCGAAGCCCCCGTCGAGGCCGTGTCCGAAGAGATGGTCCGCACCAATGCCTGGCAATTCCGCCAGATCCTGGCTCGCGGAGTGCATGGCATCCTGCTGTGTCAGGCCGAGTCGGCCGCCGCCGTGCGTGCCTTCGTCGAAAGCTGCCGTTATCCGATCCACCGCACGGGCGTCGGTGACGGTCTCGGGGAAGGTCGGCGTGGCGTGGGCTCCGAGCCGACGGCGGCGTGGATCTGGGGCGTGGACCGGGACGAGTACGTCCAGCGGGCAGATCCCTGGCCGCTGAATCCCGAAGGCGAGCTGTTGCTGGGGCTCAAGATCGAGTCGCGCGCGGCGCTGCCCCACATCGAGGAGATCCTCGCGGTGCCCGGAATCGGATTCGCGGAGATGGGTCCGGGGGATCTGAGCATGTCTCTGGGCCACCTGCGCGTTCCCGACCCCTGGTCGGCGGAGATGGTGGCGACCCACGAGCGTGTCCTGAAGGCCTGCACGGCGAATGGTGTCGCCTTCCTGTCATCGGCGACGCCGGAGAACGTGGGGGAGAAGATCGATGCCGGCGCACGTGTCATCGCCGGCGGCAGCGAAGAGACCGCCCGGGCGGGGCGGGCGCACACGCAGAATCAGATGCCCCGGTGAGCGTCAGTTTTCGCGAGAGCCGACACCGATAGGAGACAACCATGAACGTCATCTGCATCATGCTCGATTCGCTGCGCACCGACCACGTCGGCGCCTACGGCAGGGCGCATACCGGCGGCAAGGATGCGGCTACCTGGCCGGGTGGCGCCGGTGTCGCTCGCGCCCGGACGCCAGCCATGGATCGTTTCGCCGAACGCTCCCTGATTTTTGATCGAGCCTATGCCGGGTCCTTTCCAACGCTGCCCTGCCGCCGAGACCTGTTCACCGGCCGCTGGGGGCATCCCTTCAACACGTGGGACGAGATGGAGCGGCATCTGCCGACCATGGCGGAGAGCTTCCGCAAGTCGGGGTACACGACGGGGTTGATCTTCGACACACCCATGTTCATGACGCAGGGGAATTTTCTCGACCGCGGCTTCGGTTCGATCGAATGGATTCGCGGCCAGGGAGGAGAGCCCTGGATCGCCGATGCCACCATCGACATTCAGCTGCCGGCGGCCGAGCACAAGGTCAAGGCCGGGCTCAAGCGCTACATGCTGAACCAGAGTCGCCGCCGCTACGAGTGCGATTACCTGGGTCCCCGCGTGTTCCGCGAGGCGACGCACTGGCTGGAGAAGAACTACCAGTCTCCCTTCTTCCTGTGGATCGACAGCTGGGATCCGCACGAGCCCTGGGATCCGCCGCAGTACTACGTCGACATGTACGATCCGGGATGGACGGGCGACGAGATCCAGTATCCCTGTTACGGGTTCTCCCTGGATTTCATGACCGAGGCGGAGCTGAATCACACGCGGGCGCTGTATGCCGCGGAAGTGACGATGACGGACCGCTGGCTCGGGTATTTTCTCGACACCGTCGACCTGCTCGGGCTGAACGACAACACGCTCGTTCTGCTGATGTCCGACCATGGGCACTACTTCGGTGACCACGGGCTGCAGGGCAAGCCATGGGGCGATCTCGGACAGCTGTACGAACCGATGATCCGTCAGGCCTTCATGCTGAGACGCCCGGGTGGCCCCGCGGGAGAGCGTTCACAGGCGCTGGTGCAGCCTGTGGACCTGTTTCCCACATTGTGCTCGATGGCGGGACTTGCGGTCCCCGACGGTCTGCATGGCCAGTCCTTTGCGCCGGTCATCCAAGCACCCACGAGTACGCACCGCGAGTTCGCCATCAGCGGCCGCAACCTCAACGACAACTGGGGTACCGTGCCGGCAACGGTGACGGACGGCACCTGGTCGCTGCAGTACTGGCCGAACAAGGATCTGGCCTACAAAGGCAAGCCGGTACGCCAGGAGACCTACCCCAACACGGGCATGCCAGAGCGCCGGGTGGACGAGCTGTTCGACCTGCGCACGGATCCGGATCAGGCGCGCAATGTTCTTCAGGACAATCCCCGGGAAGGGGCACGTCTGCACGCGGCGTTGAGAGAGCTCATCGAGCTCGGCGACACGGCACCCGAGATTGCCCGCACCTACGAACCGTCACCGGGGGACTGACTCCTTCTTTCCCTGCCTTTTTCAGTCCAGGTGTAAGGAATCAGTCGGTTTCGGCATCCTATCTGTGTGACTGAGACTGACGAACCCGACATGGTCGAGGACGACGCAACCGCGGCGCGTGCCGCCGCGCAGGGGGACCGCGCCGCGCTCGATGGGCTCCTGCGCCGGTATCGTACGGCGGTTCTGAGCATCACCTATGGGTGGACGAAGAATCTCGCCGATGCCGAGGACCTGACTCAGGAGTGTCTGGCGCAGGTCGTTTCCCGCATCGGTCAGCTGCGAGACCCCGAGGCGTTTGGTGGCTGGATCAGGACGATCGCACTGAACCAGTGTCGTGTCTGGTACCGATCGAAGAGTACCATGCCGGAGGCGGAGCGGCTCGACCTGGTCGATGAACCCGGCAGCGGCGAGCCCCTGGCGGACCAGCGACACGAGGGCAGAGCTGCCCGTCGAACCGTGGTCGATCTGTTCGACCTGCTCGCCGATGACGTGGCCATGGCGGCGCAGCTGCACTACGTCGATGGATTGACAGCGCCGCAGATCGCGGCAGCTCTCGCTGTGCCCGTGCCGACGATCGAGGGTCGGCTGCATCGGGCCAGGACGCGATTTCGCCGCGCCCTCGGACAGCCGGCTGCCGACAACCGTATGAAGGAGCTGCTGCTGAAGCTGATAACCCTCTGTGAAGGAGTTGTGAAGATGGACAGGATCCGTATGGAGATCGGGAGTGATTTCGTGCCCCTGGTGAACAAAGAGCCACCGAACCTCATCAGCGAGATCGGCAGCCTGCGAACCGCGCTGGAGGCCGACGCCTCCATGCTGCTGCCGGCGGTACGCGTCATCGACTCGGTCGATCTGGGACCGCTGGAGTACCGCATCCTGATTCACGAGTCGGAGACGGCCCGCGGAGCTGCGCAGAGCGATGCCGAGGCGCTGGCGACGGCGCTGGCCGCCCTGGAAGCGACCGTCCTCGAACACCGGAAGGAGCTGGCACCGTAGCAAAGGCCAGGGTCAAGGTCGTTGCCAGGCTGTGACGGCACATTCGGTCCCCTTGCGGTGGACGGCCGTTGCCAACAGCGTCTCCAACCCCAGCTGGCTCCCGGCCAGGCTCAACTCTTCGTGCTGCCCCTCGGCACACATAACCGCAATCCTGCCTCCCGGCTTCACCGCGTCCCGTAGTCGCCCCAGTACACCTTCGAGCATTCCCGTCAGTGATTCGGCAAAGGGAAGCTCCGTGGCGACGGCATCGAGACAGGCGTCACGAAGTGGCAGTCTGCGAGTATCACCGATGATGTGGCCTGAGCTCAGTGAATTCAGGCCGAAGCGCAGCCAGGGATCGATGTCGAGGCTGAAGGTCCGGTAGCCGCAGGCGACAGATTCCGCCAGCAGGCCACCCACACCGGCAAAGGGATCGAGGAACCGTGGATTCTCCCCAAACGGGCGCACCAGGTTGACCAGCAGTCGGGCATCACAGACAGGCAGGGCGCGGCGGCCGAGATCGCTGCTGTCCCCTCTGTACCCACGGACCAAACGCGTCCCCCCGTCAGCGGCCGGCAGCAGGAACGGACGACGGTCCGGGGCGGCCTGACGCTGGGCGTCGGCGTCCTCCACGTAGAGGCGGGACAGACGATGAGGTTTGCCGTTCCATGTGATGTCGGTTCGTGAGCGTCCGGGCTTGCCCGGGATCGGCTCCAGCAGATCGACGGCGCTGGTATATCCGAGCTGCGGGAAGCGCTGCATCGTCCACAGGAACAGATCTTCCGGAACATCGATGCGGAACAACCCTCCCCGGTCGGACAGGGGGCCGTCGCCGGGCGCTGTGGCACCCAGGTCGCGCAGCAGGGCCAGGGCTTCGGCCTGGGCGGCGGCCAGCGCTTTCTTTCGCCCCGGTCGCAGGTGGAATACCAGGTGCGCTTGATTCTTCACCGTCAGGAACGCATCACCACGGGGGCCCGAAGCACCGCCCACGTAGCGAAGAAGAAGGCCGCCAGCGCCTCCAGCAGCAACAGACTGACGGAGAGCCAGCCCTGTCCGACGCTGTCGGCGAAGGACAGGTCGAGGCCGGCAAACCGGGGGATGTCCCGGTGGTCGACCGGCTGGTCCGAGACGTAGTCAGCCACAAAGAGAATGTGCGGCGATCCCGGATCAGCGGCGTCGCGAGCCCGGATGAAGTCGCGCAGCGTGTCCAGGTATTGCCACGTAGCAGAGACGAAGGCACTATGGCGCACTACGCCCGTGCCGAGCATGGCTTCGATGGTCCCCTGGAAAGCCGACCCTGGTGACAGGAGGGCCATCCGGCGTGTGAGTTCATACTGCCTCGTCTCGAGGTCCTGGAAACCGCGTTGCATCTGTACCTCAACCTTCTCGCTTTCGACCATCCGCGCCGCCCACTCTCTCTCCAGGCTGTAGTCGTCGCCCCGTCCCTTCTCCCGGCCGCGAAGGAGGATGCCCTTCCGCGACAGGCTGGCAGCGATCTCCTCTTCGTGGTCGTCCAATCGGTCCCAGTCGGCCGCCGGTACAGCGTGAGCACCGATGAGATACGCTGCCTGGGGCAGGGCGACGATGAGGACGGCCCACACCAGCACGAGAATCACCAGGGAGGACGCCGACGTCCGGGCCAGGGCCGACACACCCAGCGACAGCAGCAGGAAGAGGGCACAGTAGAGCGTGCAGCCGACGGCGAAAAATCCCGCCGCCGCTGCCACCTCGGCGCTGAGGATGATCGACTGACTGAGAGATAGCACCAGCAGGCTGACGAGCATACCCAGCACCAGTGCGGCGAGCAAAGCCAGAAGGTGGGCGAGAAACTTGCCGACCAGTATGCGGACCGGCGAGATGGGATGGGTCAGCAACAACGACAACGTGCCCGTCTCGCGCTCACCGGAGAGGCCGTCGTAGGCCAGCACGATGGCGAGAAAGGAGAGGACGACTCGGGCGATGAGCGCCCAGTCGAGGACCTCGAAGCGGTCCATCCAGTTGTTCGTGGCACCACGTCTGTCGATGCTGGTGACACCCCTGCCGGTGGCCGGACTGACGAAACCCGAATCCGCGAACCAGTTGGATCCGCCTTCGGCGATGAACTCGGTGCCGAGAGGGCCCAGACGCAGGCTGTACACGTTGCTGACGGCTGACGACAGGTCGTCGACCTGCTCGTATCGACGCGAGCTCTCCGCCTCGAGCCGTTCGACCTCGTGGTCGACACGATCGGTCTTCAGCATGTAGAGAGTGCCGTTGACGGCGAAAAACAGAAGGAGGGCGAGAAGGCTGGCCTGGAAGCGCAACGACTTGAGGTGATCGTGAAGCTGATGCAGGAGAACTTCAGTCACGTCTCACCTATTGCGGGTCGTAGCGGAGGAAGCCGTGAATGGCGAGCAAGGTGCTGCCACCGAGCAGCAGGAACAGCACGATCAGACCCGGAGTCATGTGGCGCAGCGTCTGTGAGAGCGGCTCGCGCCAATCGACACCGAAGCGCGGCATAGATGTCAGGTCGAGCTGGCGACGGCTGTCGGCAGCTGCAAGGGTCTCCTGATCCTGCACCCAGGCCATGCGTGCCTGCATGAAGGGGCTGTCGCTGGCCAGCATCTCCGGTGTAAGGGACTCGGGATCGGTCAGCAGCGGCTCCTGGTCGACGGGATCGTCGGTGAACCAGCGCCGACTGGCGAAAGCGCCGTGGCCGCGCAGGTAGTCGATGTAGGTGTCGCGGTAGTCGTGACCGGCCTGGCGCAGGCGGAACTTGTGCGCCAGAGTGCTGCGGGCCAGCTGCTTGGACAACGCTCGATAATTGGTGAAGGGGGACAGGATGGCCCACTCGTCGACGAGCTCCACCTCTCGTGCGAGGGGTGCGTAGTTGACCATCTGGAACTGATGCCCGCGACGGGCCGAGTCGAGGTGTTGCTCGAGGGCATAGGCATTGCGTCGTGCCCGCCACTCATAGCCACGGGGGTGGCCGTAGCGGATTCTTGGTCCGCCTACTTCGATGGCGCGCATGTACCTGTCAGGAGGCGGCGGGTTGTTGGCCTCCCACTGTGCGATCGCCTCGTCCCGCTCGGCACGCAGCTCGTCGAGAAACTGCTGGAAGGTGTTCTCCTGCACGCCGTACCGACTCAGAGAGGGCAGAGCGCTGTCGAAACCAATGTTGAGGAACAGCCAGCCGAAGAGGCAGATGACAAGCGACGTGGACGGGCTGCGGGTGTGGGTGGAGACGACGAGGCTCATGGCGAAGACCTGGGCCAGGAACAGACAGGACAGCAGCAGCAACAGACCGAGGCGCAGCCACTCCATGGATCCAAGATCCACATCCGGGTTCACCGTGATGATAAGTACGGCCAGGCCGAAGGCGACGATCAACGGCAGGCAAAGAGAGATTGTACCACCCAGGAGCTTGGCCCAGATGACGGCCCCGCGCGGCACGGGATTGGTCAGCAGCTGACGCAGCGTTCCCGACTCGCGCTCGCCGCAGACGGCGTCGAATCCCAAGACCACGGCAAGAAAGCTGAGCAGGAGCATGACGACGGCGACGAAGTCGATCTCCACGAGAGACTTCATCAGGTTGTTGTCGGCGCTGCCCAGACGCCCCATGCTGGCGCCCACCCAGTCGATGCCGATCCAGACGAACTGACCGCCGTTCCTGTCGACACCGCGGCTGAAGATCGAAAGGGGATCGGGCCTGGCCACGACGTGGGGCCCGACCTCGGCGAAGACGGTGGCCTTCTCGAGGTCGTGGCGGACATCGCGGACGCGGTCGTCGTAGTCCGCCGCCCGCTGGGAGAAGTCCATGCTGCCGATGATCGAGGTCAGCGCGATGAGGCCTACGGCAAACAGGAAGGTGATACCCAGGCGCAGAGTGAGCAGGTTGGAGAGCAGTTCTTTGCGGGCCAGGGTCCAGATCAAGAGGCGGGCTCGGCGGGTGGTTGCGGGGTCCGGCTATTCTCGTGCAGGTTGGTTTACAGTGGCAAGGGAATTCTTCAGGTGGCGGCGCGGTCCTGTCGGTTTCTGCCCAGATCCGCAATCTACACACACGTGCAACTCCAGGAGGTCAACGTGAAAGGGCCGCAGTTCAGATCCTTGAGTACCCTCGTAGCAGCCACCACGCTCAGCTGCCTGTGGGTTGGCCAAGGGCAGGCCGACGACGTCAAGATCTCCTTCTGGGATATGCAGCGCCGGGGGGCCAACCAACAGAACGAACAACATCGGCCCGAGTGGTGGGCCGCCGCGGGCGAGCTCGGGTTGGACTTCGTTCGCATCCTCCCCGATGCGCTGCCATCCGAGGGGCGCGACTTCCTCCTAGGTGACGCCGACGAGTTTCGCCAGGTCAACGACGCGGATCTGGCTCTGCTGACCCAGATTCTCGATGTGGCCGAAGAAAACGGAGTCAAGGTCGTACTCACTATGGTCGGCCTGCCCGGCGCCCGGTGGAAACAGATGAACGACGACGTGGATGACGGCCGGCTATGGCGCGACGAGGGGTTTCAGGCGCAGGCTTTCGAGTTCTGGCGGCAACTGGCAGCGCGGCTGAAAGAGCATCCGGCCATCGTTGCATACAATCCACTCAACGAGCCCCACCCGGACAGGGAGTTCGGTTTCGAAGAGGGTGATGCGGGCTTCGACCTCTGGTACGAGTCGATCCAGGGTACGCCGGCCGACCTGAATCTGTTCAACCGACGAATGGTCGCCGCCATCCGGTCGGTCGATCCAGACACGCCGATCATGCTGGACGGCTGGTTCTACGCTTCGCCGCAACAGTCCAGATACAACAGGCCGGTGAAGGACGACAAGATCCTGTACGCCTTCCACAATCCCGGACCGTGGCAGATGGTGACGTATCGGGCCAACAAGGAGGGGCGGTACGCATACCCCGATCGTGTGCCCAAATCCTGGAACGGCCCGAGCGAAGCGTGGACGAAGGATCGTCTCGCTGAGGAGATCGAGGCTGTGCGGGTGTTCGCCGACCGCTACGAGATACCGGCCAACCGAATCATCGCCTCAGAATTCTGGCACGACCGTCGCCTCGAGGGCGCAGCGGACTACCTGTCCCACCTGGTCGACATCTACAACACCCGTGGCTGGCACTGGTCATTCTACGCCTATCGTGGCGATGGCGCGTGGACGGGGCTGGACTACGAAATCGCCCCGGAGACCAGGATGGACTGGAGATACTGGGACGCTGTGGAGGGAGGGAAGGATCCTGAACCTTTCAAGCCGCGTGGTGACAGCCCGCTATGGGAGAATCTGCGACGACAGTTCCGCTAGTGCTCTCACCAGAGCTGTTGGGCGCCAACTCGGTTTCGTCCAGATCACAGGCGACGACCACCTTGTCCAACCTGGCGGCTTCTCCCTGCAGTCCGGGTGTCTGCACGACGAAGTGGTAGAAGTCCTCCGAGCATTCGACGAAGGTGTGTGTTTCTCCTGGCTCGATGGTGATGGCCTGTCCGGGACTGATGGCGATCTCCCGATCCTCCACCCGCATGATCGCGCATCCCCGGGCGACGAAGTAAATCTCTGTAATCTCGCGGTGGTAGTGGGGATCATCGACGCCGGTGTTGGCATAACCGATGGAGATGGGCAGGTCTGAGTCCCACGGCCCGGTGAACCAGCCCTTGTCGGTGCCCGAATCAGGATGGAAGACTCTCACAGATGTTCCTCGTCGTCACGGATGGAAGTGTGCGAGTGCTTGGACGGCCCGGCGGAAGCGGGAGTTCCCAAGTTGTGTGGACCGTGTCATGCTGATTTCGGATTGACTAAACTAATCAATATCTTAGTTTAGTCTGATCGGAGGTCGGTATGATTCAGGTCAACATCCACGAAGCAAAAACACATCTCTCTCGGCTCCTCAACAAGGTTGCCGAAGGAGAAGAGGTCATCATCGCCAGCGCCGGGACGCCGGTGGCTCGCCTTTCCGCCTACCACGGTAGGCGCAGGCGCGTCCTCGGCCGTGACCAGGGTCTGTTCGAGATTCCGGCAGACTTCGACGCGCCACTGCCAGACGACCTGCTGGATTCGTTCGAACGGTGAGGTTGTTGCTCGACACCCACGTCTGGCTCTGGAGCATCCTCGAACCAACGCGGCTTGGCCCAAGAGCACGAGAACTCGTCGAGGACGCCGACAACCATCTCGTGCTGTCGGCTGCCAGTTCCTGGGAGATCTCGATCAAGTACAACCTGGAACGACTGCCGCTTCCCGAACCGCCCGGCACGTTCATCCTCTCGAGGCTTGCACGCGACGGGGTCGAGGCGCTCCCCATTCAGCACAATCACGTCTGCGCCGTCGCCGAGTTGCCTCGGCACCATCGTGACCCGTTCGATCGGTTGCTCATCGCCGTATCACAGCAGGAGGATCTGCCGCTGCTGACAGCGGACCGTCAATTCCTTCCATACGACGTTGCAGTCATTCAGGCGGACGAGTGACCGACGCCCGTGCCGCCCTGCAGCAGCACTTCGGCTTCGACGAGTTCCGTCCCGGCCAGGAGCAAGCCATCGAACACCTGCTGGCGGGCCACTCTACCGCTGCGGTGTTTCGCACAGGGGGCGGCAAGTCGTTGTGCTACCAGCTGCCGGCGCTGTTGCTGCCAGGGCTCACACTGGTCGTGTCGCCGCTGATCGCGCTGATGAAGGACCAGATCGACGCGCTGCACGCCCGCGGCATCCGCGCCGCCCGGCTCGATTCGAGCCTGAGCCTGGAGGAGTATCGCGAGGTGATGGATGGTGTACGCTCCGGGGCGATGCGGCTGCTCTACGTGGCGCCGGAACGGTTCAACAACGAGCGCTTTCGCCAGGCCATAGACGGCATACCCATCAGCCTGTTCGCCGTCGACGAAGCGCACTGCATCTCGGAGTGGGGGCACAACTTCCGACCCGATTACCTGAAGCTGGCCGGTTACGCGAAGCTGTACAACGCCGAGCGCGTGCTGGCACTCACCGCCACGGCGACGCCGAAGGTGCTTGACGATATCTGCGCCGGCTTCGACATCCAGCCCGACCACGCGGTACGCACGCCGTTCCACAGGCCCAACCTGACCCTGCGTTCCACCGTGGTCAGCGCCAGTGAACGGGATGGCGCGCTGCTTGCGATCCTGGGCGACGAGCCGGCAGGACCGACTATCGTCTACGTGACGTTGCAGAAGACGGCCGAGGGCGTGGCGCGAGCGCTGAGCAACGCCGGGCATGGCGTCGGACTCGGCCATCGTCGTGGCGACCATCGCCTTCGGCATGGGCATCGACAAGGCCGACATCCGCCGCGTCGTGCACTACAACCTGCCGAAGAGTCTGGAGAATTACGCGCAGGAAATCGGCCGTGCCGGTCGCGACGGCGGCACGTCGGTGTGTCACACGCTGGTATGCGCCGACGACCTGACGGTGCTGGAGAACTTTGTCTTCGGTGACACACCCGATGCGCAGGCTGTGCGTGCCCTGGTGGACGGGGTGTTCGCGCAGGACATGGAATTCGACATCAGCCAGTACGAGCTGTCGTCGAACACCGACATCCGCCAACTGGTGCTGCGCACCCTGCTGACGCGGCTGGAACTGGATGGGTATCTGCAGGGCGGCACACCATTCTACTCTGAGGTGAAGTTCAAACCCCTCGTCGACCCGCAAGAGATCTTTGGCCGTTTCGACGGCGAGCGCCGACAGTTTCTGGAGGGGGTATTCGGCTTTGCGAAGGAGGGCCGCGTGTGGCTGCAGTTGGATCCGGCACAGGCGGCCAACGCCCTGCAGGTGGATCGCGAGCGGATCCTCAAAGCGCTGGATTGGCTGGAGGATCAACAACTTCTCGAAGTGCAGGCCGGCGGTGTGCGCAACCGCTACCGGCAACTGCGCACACCGGATGACGCCCAGGGGCTGGCCGACGAACTGGCGGCATACAATGAACAGTGCGAGACGACCGAGATCGCGCGGTTGCAGCAGGTGCTGGATCTGTTCGGCCGCAACGATTGTCGAGCGCGGTCGCTGGCGGCGCACTTCGGCGAACAGCTGGATGGCCCATGCGGCGTATGCACCGGTTGCACTGATGATGCCGCGCCGATCCCCGAGCGCCAGCCCGGTACGATTCCCGACGATCTGCATGAGCGTCTGCAGCCGACGATCGACGATGCCGGCGAGGCGTTGGGCACACCGCGGGCGGTGGCGCGCTTCCTGTGCGGACTGACATCGCCGAAGATGTCACGGGCACGCCTGGCGCGGGATCCGTTGTTCGGCGAGCTGCCAGACGTGCCGTTTCCGCAGGTACTGCAATGGGCAGAGGCGCGCTGAGCGCAGAGCGATAGCTGCAGGCCGATGACGCCCCGGTCTTGGCGCAGAATATCGCGTCGCTCCAACTCATGGCGTCATGCTGCCGTTGCCCAGAGTCGGATTTGACACGATTTGGCGTGGGGATTCAGTGTATGTCGATATGATCTGTCCATTCTGCCACGATCGAGTCCACGAAGGTCAGGAGCTCGTCCTCGAAAACGAGCACTGCCTTTTCCTGCAACAAGCGCAGAGAGTGCTGACAGGATCGCCGGACGTGGCATACGCTGGTGGCTGAAGTCCGAGCAGAACCTGCGGAGGACGGGCGGCGAGCCTTCCTGACGACATGACGATCATCTGGCTGGATGGCGAGGGCTGTCAGGACGTGTCGCGGGTGGGCGGCAAAGTCGCGAACCTGAGCCGCCTGGCCGCCGACTATCGTGTGCCGACCGGATTCTGTCTGACGACGAAGGCGTTCCACCAGTGGGCGGCACTTGCTGACGACGGGAGAGCGGACGAGGTCCCTGCCTCCCTGCGCGGCCAACTCACCGATACCTATCATGAAATGGGCCGTCGCTGCGGGGCTGACCAGCCCAGTGTCGCCGTGCGTTCGTCAGCGATGGATGAGGACGGTCGATTCGCTTCCTTTGCCGGGCAATACGAGACCTTCCTGAACCGGGTGGGTGAACAGGAAGTCGCCGCCGCCGTGCTGCGTTGCTGGCACGCCACCAAGGCCGATCGCGTCACCGAGTATCGCGAACGCAACGGGTTGTCTCTCGAGGAGATCGAGATGGCCGTGCTCGTACAGCAGCTGATTCCCGCCGATTCGTCGGCCGTCATTTTCAGCGCCAACCCGGTGACGAACAATCGAGATCAGGTTGTCATCAACGCCAGTTGGGGACTGGGCGAGAGTATCGTCGGAGGTACGGTGACGCCCGACACCTACATCGTCGACAAGCGCGATCTGTCCGTGACAGAGTCCGTTGTGGCGG
Source organism: Gemmatimonadaceae bacterium (assembly GCA_002726335.1). The sequence goes on along the minus strand of PBSR01000210.1, from coordinate 4,864 downwards.
AGAAGAACTGCATGACCGTGTCGATCCCCGGCGGTACGAAGGACGTGGCCGTGCCCCGGTTCCTGCGCTCGCAGTCGACACTGTCCGAGACGCAGCTGGTGGAGATGGCGCGACTGGCGATTTCACTGGAAGAGCAGATGGGGTCGCCCGTCGACCTGGAGAGCGCCTACAGCGGTGACGACCTGTATCTGCTGCAGTGTCGATTGATCACGACACTGGCGGACGAGAAGAAAGAGGATGGCTGACGCTGGCCAGGTGGGCGGCGATGCCGACACCATCCGACTTGCCAGGGACAGTGGGGGCGAGGTCGTCATCCTGATCACAGTAGCGCTGACGACGATGCTGGCGCCGTTGAACTCGACAATGATCGGCGTGGCGCTGCCCGACATCATGGGGGAGTTCGCCACAGACCTGGCGGCGGGCAGCTGGCTGGTGATCGCCTACCTCGTCACCATGGCGTCGCTGCAGCCGGTGGGTGGCAAACTCGGGGATCGTTTCGGCCGGCGGCCGTTGATCCTGATCGGCCTGCTGTATTTCGCCGTGGCCTCTCTGGGCGCGGCAACGGCCGAGAGTCTGACGCAGCTTCTCGTCTTCCGGGTCCAGCAGGGCATCGCCGGGGCCATCGCACTACCCAACGGCATGGCCCTGGTACGTGAAGTGGTCCCACCAGAGCGCCGCGCCAGCCGCATCGGTCTGCTGGGATCCGCCATCGTCCTGGCCGCCGCCGCAGGGCCGCCTCTCGGCGGCGTGCTGATCCGTCTCGCCGGTTGGCGGGCGGTCTTCTCGATGAATCTGTTCCTCATCGTGCCCGCGCTGATTCTGGCATGGCGTGTGATCCCAACCCGCGCCGGAGAGCCAAGCCGCCGCTCCTTCGACGTGGTGGGCGTGGTGCAGCTGATTGTGATTCTGGCCGGCGGTGCCGCTCTGCTGACCGGTGGGACGGGCAAGCTGCCTCCCTCAGCAACGTGGGGCGGCGCGGTGCTGCTGGTGCTGCTGGCGGTGTACTTTCTGTACCGCGAGGCAGGCCACGAAGATCCGGTCTTTCAACCCCGATTCTTCCTGCGCCGGACCTTCGCCTCCGGCTGTGCGGGCGTCGCCTGCAGCAACCTGTCGATGTACACGACGTTCCTGACGATTCCTCTCCTGCTTGCGGGGCTTCCCGGTTGGTCGAGTACGCAGGTAGGGCTGGTGCTGTCGGCGCTGTGGGCGCCCACGGTGGTCTGTGCCCCCCTCGGAGGACGGCTGGCGGATCGTTGGGGGCGTCGCTGGCCGACGACTCTCGGAATGTTGCTGCTGACGGTCGGCATGGCCTACCTGGTAAGGTTCGAACCGGGTACAGAGGCACTGCCTGTGATGTTGACGGGGTTGATCGTGGCGGGCATCGGACTGGGACTGTCGCAGGCGGGGTTGCAGACGGCAGTGCTGGAGTCGGTGACGCGAGAACGAGCGGGATCGGCGTCGGGCATCTACTCGACCTGTCGCTATGCGGGCAGCATCGCGGGGTCCAGTGCACTGCCCATGCTGTATGGAGTCGGCGACGAGATCGCGGGGTTCACACGGGTCCTCACCGTCGTCGTCATCACCGCCTTTGCGGCGACTCTGGCGACGCTGGGAATCCAGCACCGTCCCTCTCCGCATTGAGCCAACCCATCGGCGGTACCAGGTCCGTGTCTACTCTTCCACGCAGCGCTTCAGCTTCGCCAGACCTTCTCTCGCCACCGTCTCCGGTCCCTGGGCCCAGTAGCTCTCGTTGAACAGCTCCAGCGACAACATACCCTCGTACCCGATCGACTTCAGTGTCGCTACGATCTGTTCCCAGGGAGCCAGCCCATCGCCGGGGTAGACGCGGTCAGCGTCGGTCACATCGGCACGCCCGGGCGTTGCCGGGATATCGTTGACGTGAACCAGGCCAAGCCGGTTCGCACCGAAGTGTTCGAAGCCGTGGTGATGCCCACTGCCCTTGTACATATGGAACACATCGGCGAGCATCTGCACGCCCGGTCGCCCACATTCGGCTGCAACCAGCAGCACTTCACCGGTTCGGCCTAGAGTCCGGGCGATGCCCCAGTATTCCAGCAGCGGCTTCACCCCAGATTCGGCTGCAAGGTCGACAAGCGCAGCGAAGCGCTCCGCCACCGGTAGCAACTCGACTTCACGGTCGTGGATGCCGATGGGCGGTGCGGCGACGTATTTGCAGCCCAGATCCCGGGCCATCTCGAAGCAGCGGGCCGCTTCCTCGAGACCTTTCGCACGTCGATCGTCTTCGGGCACTGCCCACTCCGGAAACCCGATCAGGTTGACGATGGCGATACCCCGCTCTTCGGCCCGCTCCCGCGCTTGCTTCAGTGTGCCACCGCCGGCCACCCATGCGTCCAGTTCCTTCACCCACGGCTCGATACCGTCGTAGCCGGCGTCGGCGGCGGTGTTGATCATGTCCAGCACAGAGGCGCCATCGCTGCGGATGGTGCTGGTGTTCAGGCAGTAAGAAAAGCCCATGGTCGAGCACTCCTTGAGGTTGCGGGACGACAAGACTCCATAAGTGATGGTTCTCCCATCGTCGTGGCAAGCCGCAGGGGCAGGGCACGAGAGCGCTTCAGGGGTTTTTCGTCGCAACCAGGGTGAAGGTTCCTGGGAACCTGGTTCTTTCAGGGTGGGGGTTCTCGGTGAGGGACTCGATGACCAGACCGCCGTCGCACACAGCGGTCACCGCCTCCCCCAGCTGCCAATAGATCACCCTGCCAAGGGGGAAGTCCGAAGCGTCATCGGCATCGAAGTTGACGCGGGTGGGCGCCGGTTTCCTGTGGACTTCGTCGCCGAAGTAGTCGCCCAGCAGATACAGACGATCCCCGTCATCCTGCGGATTGCATTTGCTCATGAGTGGGTGGAACTCGTGCAGGATCAACCTGCCACCGGGCCTGAGAATCCGTTCCACACGCTACACGAGCGGACCCAGGTCGACGAAGTAGTGCAGAATGCCATACTCCATGAAGACGAAGTCGAAGCGACCGGCGAAGGGTTCGGCATCCCAGGCCGAGACATCGGCGACGATGTAGTCGATGGAGATCCCCGCCGCCTTGGACAGTTCGAGGGCGTAGCGCCGGTTCTCCTCCGAGATGTCGACGACTGTCACATCGGCACCAAGCAGACCAAGGGTGACGGCGCGACGACCGTGAGAGCCGAGGAGGTTGGCAACGGATTTTCCCTCAACGCTGCCGAAGTGTTGCCAGGTCTCCCGCATGACGTGCTCGGGGTCGGCCTTCAGCTTCGCCGCCGCCTCCTGCGGCGTGCCGTAACCTCGGGTCCACGCCTCGTAGGCGCGATGGGACCAGGCGGTCCTGTTCGCCTGGCTGTGTTCGTGCTGGAGCATGGGTGATCCTGCCTCCGCGTAACGAGGAATGACGAGAACTCCGCACACAGTACGAACACTGGCAAGGGGAAACCGGCCAGCGTCAGGGATCAGAGTCCCCAAACCCTCGCGTGGGGATCTTGCGCTCGCAGGAATAGGTGCTTAGGTAAGGACCATGCCCCTTCGACCCAGTCAACGCCTGCAGTATCTCGTCGAGCGTCTGCTCGTGCGCGGCGCCCACTACCGGCTGCTGTTTGCGGCGGCCATCGTAGGACTGGTGAGCGTCGGTGCCGGTACTCTGGTCATGCGTGTGGACGGTGGCTTCGATGAGTGGTCGGATGCCGTCTGGTGGGCCTTCCTGCGACTCACCGATCCGGGCTATCTCGGTGATGACGTGGGTGTCGCCCGCCGGGTGATCTCTTTTTCAGTGACCGTCATGGGATACGTGGTCTTTCTCGGGTCGCTGGTAGCGATCATGACCCAATGGTTGACCCAGACGCTGCGCAATCTCGAGCGTGGGTTCACGCCGGTCGTCCGGCACGATCACATCCTGGTGCTCGGGTGGACGAATCGCACGCCCTCGATTCTGCAGGAGCTGCTGCAGTCGCATGGGCGGGCGGGCCGGTTTCTGCGCCGCGTCGGCGCCCGGCGGCTGGTGATCGTTGTCCTCGCCGATGACGTGAATGCCGAACGGGTGCAGAGCCTGAAGGATTCGCTGGGGCCGCTCTGGGATCCTGGCGACCTGATTCTGCGCAGCGGCTCGGCTCTGCAGGTCGACCATCTGGAGAGAGTCGCCTTTGCCCAGGCGGCAGCGGTGATCCTTCCGGGCTCGGATTTCTCCTCCGGGGGGCTGGACAACTCCGACAGTCGCATCATCAAGACGATCCTGACGATCTCCCACTATGGCAGGCAACAGCGCATCGACCACCTGCCCTGGCTCGTAGGCGAGATATTCGACGACCGCAAGCTGCACCTGGCCCGGCGGGCCTACGCTGGCGAGATCGAGATTCTGTCGAGCCATCGCTTCGTGGCGCGCCTCATGGCCCAGGTCGTACGCCACGTCGGCGTGTTTCCCGTATTCGAGGAGCTGCTGATACGGGATGACGGCAACGAAGTGTTCATCCGGCCCTGCAAGGAGTTCGTAGGTCGCTCCTTCGCCGAACTTGTGGAGGCCTACCCGCAGGCGGTATTGCTGGGATTCGTGCAACCGAGCGGCGCCAGCTTCAAGCCCCTGCTGAACCCGGCTGATGACACGCTGGTTGACGAGAATACGCGCGCAGTACTGCTGGCACGGACCTTCGAGGACACGCAACCCCTCGTCGACACCGACCTGCAGGCTCTGCCCAGAGAGCAGGGGGATGGATCGCAGGATCCGGACCTGTCCAGGCGCCGGATTCTCGTGCTGGGTTGGAACCATAAAGCGTCAGATTTCCTGCGAGAGCTCGACAGCTACACCAACGAGCGCTTCGACGTGCACGTGCTGTCGGTCCAGCCCGCTGCCGACCGGCACAAGGATGT
>PBSR01000209.1 GCA_002726335.1 Gemmatimonadaceae bacterium | reverse complement strand
CGGCGGCGCTCTCCTGACCGAGGGCCACCATCATGACCGCCACCTTCTCTCTGGGAGAAAGCTCGGGCTCTTCTTCCTCGTGCTGCAGCTTCTGACTTGCTACGGCGTCCACGCTGTCGCTCATGGGTCCCCTCTGTCGATCTTTTCCGCTTACCGCGGCATGAAGTTCCACCTTCACCGATAGACCGGTCCCGGCAGTCTCTCGTATCAGATTGAAAACAAAGCAGTTACGTCTTGTCGTCGGGGCCAGCATGCGGCACTGCACCCCACACGCAGAACAGACCATGCAATCGCGGGGCCAGCGGGCATCTTCTCCGGTCTTGCCTTACTGCTCGGACGGTTCCTATATTCATAACACCCTATTAAAACAGCAGTTCCCCGTAGGGCCCCTCCCCCAGACGCACCCTTTCTGACGCCCCCTCCCCGGGCTCACCAAGGCAGGCCGGCCAGTCAGCCAGCCGCCTGGAGCTTGACGGATGAGTATGTACGGCTGGGACCTTTCGGTCCTTCCCGGTCCACCGAAGGCCGATCTGCAGCGTCGCGTACTGGAAGAGTGGTTGACCAATCCCTTCCTCGACGACGACGTCATCGCCCTGTCTCTGCGACTGGGTGAACCCTCGGGTGCTCTCGAGGATGTACTGACGTCCCTGTGCAGAACCGGATTTCTCCGCGACTCGGGCAGCGGCTACACGCTGGCCCTCGATCTGGGCGGAATTCTGCCCGACCTCGGGGAGGCCGCCAGCGAACCCGTCGTCGCGAGCCCGCCGGCAGCCGGTGCCGCCGCCGTGGAACTGGCATCCCTTTCGGGAGCTGTGGCCACGGACCCGGTGACCGAGACCGATCAGAGCGACGGTGAAGACCTCCTCGATCTGCTCGAGGCGGACGACCGGTCCGACGCTCTGACGCGCGAGATCGAGCAGACTCTCGCCGAACTGATGCCGACTCACGGGATCGATGAGTCCCATCTCATCGAAGCGCTTCCCTTCGGTATGATGGTCCTGCTGCCCACAGGCGCCCGGGAGATGGCGAACCTCCGGGCCGCGGACATGCTCGGTGTCGCCCCCGGTCAGCTGGACGGGGCGACCTTCGAGCTGATCACGGGGGTGGACCCCCTGTCCGCCCTCGACACCGTGCTGCCGCTGTCCTTCTCGTTGACCGAGCCCAGGGCCCTTGAAGTGACCCTGCACGGTCACCAATTGCCGTCCGGTACGGTGATTCTGATCCTGCTGCGCGATGTCTCACTTCTGGAGGAGGTCTCGCAGATACAGGCGGAGGTGCAGGAAGAGTTGTTCCAGCGGTTGAAGACCGAGATGGTCGATCCTCTGGCCATGGTCGAACGCTTCCTCGAGAAGCCCGACACAGACCATCTCGTGCAGGCCCGCATCGCGATGGAGCAGATCAACTGGTTCCTGCAGGAGTTCTTCCTGCGGGGCGGCAACAGGAGCTGAGACAGCCCATGGTGATGGACATTCGAGACCTGCGGGATGACGCCGACGACGACCAGGATCGGCCCGAAGAGAAGGCCGAGACACCTGTCGCTGCCGCCGAGACACTCGTCAACCAGCCTGAGCCCGAGGTCGATCTCGAGGAGCTGCTGACGCTGCTGGCAGAGGGTGACGGTGTGCGCCAGGCGGAGGCGGCAGACCAGTTACGGGTCCTGGTGCCCAGCGACGAAGGCATCGAGAGGCTGTGCGCTGTCGTCGAGGACACAGGTGACGCTCGACGCCTGCCGGCGGTACAGGTTCTCGGGTTCCACCGGCAATGGCTGGCGAGCCATTCACAGATGGAACGGGTGCTCGTCTGGATTCGTGTCGAGGAAGATCCCGAGGTGGCCACGGCGATCACGTGGCTGCTGCGTGGACGGGACGTCCTGCAGGAACTGCTGCTGCATCCGGTGGTGGGCGTAGCGCGTGAAGCGGCACTCGGTCTGCCCGTCGGAGAGACGACGCTCGAAGCGTTGCTCGACGCACTGCTCGTCGGTCGCGGTCCCGATATCGACCGCATCCTGACACAACGACTGGCGTCGCTGCATTCGAGTCTGACCTCCCGCGCCGTGGACTACATCCTGAACGTGGCCGATCGCGTTACGGGGGATGCCCTCAGGCACGTGCTGGCGCAGCTGCCACCGCAGCCAATGTTCGAGTTGTTCGTCGAGGGGCGCAGCCGTCCCGAGTGGACCACCGAGCCGACCGCTCAGGACACCGAGCAACTGCAGAGCTGGCATCACGTCGCCCGCCTGGCGTCGCAGTCGCTGCTGCAGGCGCCATCGGGAGAACTGATCCGCTATCTGGTGAATCGCAGTGCCGCCGATGACACCTTTGCCCGAAGACACGCCTCTTTCATGAAGGCGGCTCTGGGCAACACGCAGGATGTGATCGGCCCCGAGCTGCTCGACGACCTGGAACGGCTGACGGTGAATGCCACAGATGATCGTCTCGAGCGCATGGCCCGTATGCTGATGGATCTGAGCGACAAGATCGCCGGTGGCGAGAGTCACTCGCACGTGTCGGACCTGCTGGAAAAGTGGAAGAGCCGGTCCCCGGCACTGAAGCTGAAGATCTACCACCTGCAGCAGGGCCTGAAGTAAGCACACGAGGTCGACTCCGTCCCCGTACGGAAGCGCCGGACCCCCATTCGAGCTCGTCGTCCGGGGGTCTTTCCATGTCAGGTATGGGCGCGACGCAGCAGCAGCAGCCCGAGGGCACCGAAGACGAGAATCACCAGCCAAGCCCCGAGCCATGGCGCGAGGATCCCATTCCAGCCGAGGGCCTGTCCGGCCTTCACCGATCCGTAGAACACGAAACAGATCAGCACGCCCAGACCGAAGGCGCTGGCGCGGCCACCGCGTCGGGTGGCGGCTCCCAGTGGCGCACCGAGAAGGAAGATGACGACGCACGTGAAGGGGAAGGCGATCTTCAGGTGCAGATCGACCACATGCCGGGTCACGTCCTCACCGTTGGTACGTGCCCTCTGGATGTAACCGGACAGTTCGGCGTAATCCATCTCCTCGGGCTCCTTCTGCTGGCGGGCGAAATCCTCGGGCGACAGCTGCACAAGCGTGAGAGCCAGCGAGTCGAAGGGGGCCGCCTGAAGGTCAGGGCCGTCCAGCAGATAGTAGTGACCGTCGGTCAGAACCCAGCGTCCCGGATCGGGCCGCCACAAAGCCACGCGGCCTGTGGCGCGCTCGATGGTACGGCTGCCGTCGGTTCGTTCCCAGGTGACCTGGTGAGCGCGGCGGCGCTTGTGGTCATAGGACCGGGCGAAGATGAACTGTCCGGCCACATCCTGGAGCAGCACCTGCCGTCGCGAGCCGTCGCTGCGGCTGTAGGATCGGATCTCGTCTCGTGTGGTGTTGTAGCGGAAGGTGGCTCCGGGAACGATGACATCAGTGAAGCAAATGGCGGCGCAGGCCATAACGACCGAGAACAGGTAGAGCGGCGTCAGCAGCCTGTGCAGGGAAATGCCGGCGGCCTTGGCGGCGATGATTTCGGATCGTCGAGCCAGGCCACCCAGGGAAAACAGCGTGCCCAGCAAGGTGGTGATCGGCAACGCCAGCAGGACCCAGTACGGTGTGCGAAACACGTAATAGCGGGCGATCTGCAGCAGTGTCGCTTCGTGGTCGATGAAGGTGTCGATGTTCTCGATGAGGTCGATGACGAGCGTGACGAGCCACATGGCCAGGGCGCTCAGCGCCAGGCAACCCAGGTGCCGGCGCAGGATGTAACGGTCGAGACGGGTCACGGCTGCGTTCGGCGCAGGCGCTCGCGCAATCCGAGCAGTGGCCGGTCGAGAACGGCCGCCCTCGTCAGCAGAAAGCCGATGACACCGAAGGTGACATCCGGCGCCCACATGGCCACAGCCGGGGGCACGAAGCCACGGTCAGCCAGTTCTTCACCACCGATAAGGAACATCCAGAAGGCGAAGAAGAAGACGAGGCTCACCGCTACCGACACGGCCGTGCCGCGGGCTCTGGTCAAAGCCCCCACGGGGGCGCCCACCAGGACGAAAACGACACAGGCGAGAGCGATGGAGAACTTCTTGTGCACCTCCACCAGGTAGGTGTTGGCACGGCGACGCCGGGTGTCGACGAGGCTCAGCTGTTTCGTGATGCGGCTGCTGAGCCGGCGACTACGCTCGGCGAAGCTGGTTGCATCAGAGGCTACCGCCGCCTCGGCGGCAAAGGCATCCACCGTGGAGTCGACGACGGTGAGGGTTCGCCCGTTTTCAACCCGGGTGGCTTCCACGGCGGCGAGCATGGCCGCCACGTCCATCTCACGGTCGCCTCGGTAGGCGGAGCGGTAGCCGGAGAAGTCGCGGCTGGTGTCACGGATATGAAGAACCTGGCGGCCGAAGGTGCCCCGTGAAATTCGTTCGGGATCGTCGCCGTCGACACGATGATACTCGCCATCCTCGAGGGCCAATCGCATGTACCGGCCTTCGTCGAAGATCTCGATACGGCCCGTCGCCGCGCGCAGCGTCGTGGGCGGACCCGGTTGTCCCGTGTCGTACAAGGTGAGGTCGGACAGCTGGTTGGTCTCCTCGTCGACGCCCCGGATCAGCAGGTGATAGGGCCCGAGATCCCGCAGGAAGACACCTTCCTTCTGCTTGAGGACGAGGGCAGCCTTGGCGCGTCGGAGGCTGGCGGCAAGCTCGCGGGCACGGTGGTTGGCATCGGGCAGCACCTGATCGTTGAACCAGATCATGCCTACGGACAGAAGCAGGGCCGCCAGCGCCACCGGCATGACCACGCGCGTGAAGCTGATCCCCGCCGCCTTCATGGCCAGCAACTCGTTGTCGGCGGCCAGCCGGCCGAAGACCATGAGCACAGCGATGAGAACGGCCATAGGCACGGCGAGGGCGACGATCCAGGCCAGGTTGTAGGTGAACAACTGCAGCGCGACACCCACCACCAGGCCCTTGCTCAGGACCTGGTCGAGCATCTGCAGAACGACATCGATGACGAGTACGAACAGAATGAGTCCGAAGCCCATGGCGAAGGGGGCCAGGTGCTGTGCGAGCAGGTATCGGGAGAGGGAAACCAAGGGTGGTCTGGTGGGTCTGAGGAACGGATGTCCAGGTTGAGAAGTGTGGGTGGAACCGGTAGCGATCGTGGGTGTCAGGGGTGACAGCACAAGTGCCAAGCCCCACCCGGAATATACCACCTGCCCGGGGTTTGCCGCTGGAACGGGTTTTGCAGAAGCTCATCCGACAACCCCACGTGGCTGGCGTGGCTCGATTGCTGGAACTCAGGGCGTCCCGTACGTTGTTGTGCTCTCATCCCGGAGCCAGCCTATCGCGCAGCGCGCACAGTCCTGGCCATTCTTGTTTCTGTCCCGCCTGGCGGTGGCCACAAGAGTGGCCGCAAGCAGGGGTCCTGTGAATAGCAGCCCGTTGATAAAGCCCATCTGGGCTACGGGCGGCCCTTTCGACCGGTGCCTGCGTTGCGCTCCTTCAACGGGTCCCACTGACCCGCTTCGGTCGCGCGCCTTGTCACCGGCCGAAAATGCCTCGGCCTCGCCAACAGAGCGACTTTATCAACGGGCTGCTGGACCCCGATCGTCCCAGTGGGTTTCCGCAAAACCAACGTCTGTCGGTGCAGGCAGGACTCGATGTATGCGCGCGTGCTTCTCAATCGACTCCGTCCCATTCTCTAGACGCCTGTCCATGCCTGCCGCTACGGCTCGACAGCTGGGGCTGGTGGCTCTGTGCTCCTGGCTGATTCTGCCTTGCCTGGCGGCAGCGGATCCGGGACTGAGGGCCCAGCCGTTGCCCAGGGCCGTACGGGATCTGTTTCAGGAGCCCGTCGAATACGCCCCCCTGCGCCTCGGATCACCGCTGCTGCGGCGGCGGCCCCCGCGCCAGCCCATGCTCGAATCGACTACCCCCTTCGCGGCCAAGGACGTCACTGTCGACTCCGCCGGCGTCCACTTTCAGCCCATGGCGGCGGGCTTTCCCATCGGTCCACCGGTGACCATGCCGGAGAGCAGCTATATCGAGCTGGGTCAGACCCACCTGTTCCACAAGGCCAAGACTGCAGCCGTACGACGCGAATACCGCCAGATGGCCGCCGGCAAGGCCGGCACCCGACGCAATCGGCTGGAATGGCGTGTGCCGATCCCGGCGCCGCCCCAGGTCCGCCGACTCATCGGTGATGAGGGCTCACTGCGGATCAATGGCTCACATACCGCGTCGCTGGGCGGCAGGAGTCAATGGACCGCAGGCGAGGTGCAGACTCTGGCCGGGCGGCCATCGAAGTTCCCGACGCTGAGCATGGACCAGGAGTCGAAGTTCTCTGTCGAAGGCAGTGTCGGTGAGGCGATCAACATCCGTATCAATCAGGACACCGAATCTCTCAGCGGTGCCTTCGGTCAGAACCTCACGAACCAGCTATCGAATCAGATCAAGCTCGACTACAAGGGTGACGAGGACGACATCTTCCAGGAGGTGCAGGCGGGCAATACGACGCTGGCCCTGCCGAATACGCGCTTCGTCGGCTTCAATCAGCAGCACAAAGGCCTGTTCGGCATCCGTGCCTCGGGACACCTGGGGAAGATGGCGTTTACCACCATTGCCAGCCATGAGAAGTCGGAGAGCAACAGACAGTCCTTTCGTGGTGGCGCCCAGGTCGATACCGTCGAGATCAAGGACTACCAGTACGTACGCAACCAGTGGTTCTTTCTCGACGAGATCTACCGTGAGCGTCTCGGCGATTTTTCCGAGCTCAACACCGGCCTGCCGTCCGATTTCGAGCCGAATGACCGTATCGACACGCAGACGCTGCAGGTCTTCATCAACGACTTCAACGTCAACAACGATGCCGAGCAACTGTCCCGCCCCGGCGTCGCCAGTATCGACCCGTCCCTGCCCACCAACGCCGCCACCGGATTCAGTGAGGTCGGCACCTGGCACCGGCTCGACCCTGACAACGACTACAGTCTGCAGAAAGATCTCGGGTACATCATCCTGCGCGTCGCCGTTCAGGACCGGCACGCCCTGGCCGTCGCCTACCGTACTGAGGGCGGCGAGCCGGTGGGCTCGGTGCCGGCGGCGCCCGATTCTCTGCGCCTGCGACTGATCAAGGCACGCGACTCGCGCCCCGAGTTTCCTACGTGGAACCTGGAGTGGAAGAACGTCTACCGCATCGTGCGCGGCTTCTCCCGCGGTCGACTCTTCGACGAGGACAAGATCCGTGTCGAGATCCTCAAGGAAGAGCCCGGAGAGGAGCCGCTCAATACCCAGGGGACCAAGACCTACCTGCAGCTGATGGGCCTCGACACTCACGGCCAGGACCCGGGAACCCGGGCGGATCAGATCATCGATGCCGACTATGTGGGACTCGATGGTGCCCAGGGCGTCCTCATCTTTCCCGATCTGCGCCCTTTCGATCCGCAGGCGATCAAGTATGACGTGCTGGGTACGAAGATTCCGGAGATCTACGAGAAACAGCAGCAGCGGGATCAGATCGAGGCGAGTCGCTACATCATCCAGGTGATCAACAGCTCCGGTCAGCAGCGCATCAACCTGACGCAGGGACGGTTGGCCAGCATCGACGTGGAGTCGGTGGATGTACGCCTCAACGGCAAGCAGCTGAAGCGGGGCGTCGACTACAATGTCACCTTCACCGGCGAAGTGCAGTTCCTCGGCCAGACGGTCAACGCCGTGGGAGATCCCGGGGCCGACCTCGAGATCACCTACGAGAGCCAGGATCTGCTGGGTCTGGGCGGCCAGCAGAAAACACTGCTGGGCATGCGGGGCGAGTACGAATTCCTCGGTGGCGACGGCGTGCTCGGTGGCACCATGATCTACAACAACGTGCGCAGCGCCGAGAAGCGTGTGCGCGTGGGATCGGAACCGGCGCGCACGATGGTATGGGACGTGGATGTGCGGGCCAAGTTCGATGCACCTGCCCTTACCCGCGCGGTCGACGCCCTGCCGTTGCTCAAGACCGTGGCGCCTTCGGATGTCACCCTGCGGGCGGAGATCGCCCAGAGCCGGCCGAATCTGAACACCAAGGGGCAGGGCTACATCGATGACTTCGAAGGTTCGGAGCGTCCGGAGATCCTGTCGGTGTTCCGGTCGCGCTGGACGCCGGCCAGCGCCTCGGAGGGAACGCTCCTCGAGGCCGATCGTGGTCGGACGCACTGGTTCAACCCGTTCCATCGTGTGCTGCGCACAGAGATCTGGCCGGGCCAGGAGGATCAGGTCGAGGCCAGCAACAACAAGACCGATGTGCTGACCCTGCAGGTCGTTCCGCCACCTGATGCGACCGACGCCTGGGGTGGCGTGATGACGGTCTTCACCGGGGGAGTCCGCGACTTTTCGCAATCGAAATTCCTCGATGTCTGGTTGCGTGGCGAACGCGGCATCCTGCACATCGACCTGGGCGACATCAGCGAGGACTGGATCCCGAACGGCAACGTCGACACGGAGGACACGCCGCTGCCCGGCCGCACAACCGGAGACAACGAGGTGTCGAAGGACGAAGACATCGGACTCGACGGCCGCACCGATGAGCAGGAACTCGACTTCTACCTTGTCGAGGCCGGCATCGATACGGCGGGCCTCGACAACGACCAGAAACGTCAGCAGTTCCGTGGGCTGTCGGAGTACGCCGGTCGTGACCCGGCAGACCCGGAGGGGGACAACTGGGACTACGATCCGACGAGGAATCGCGATGACTATCGCCGTATCAACGGGACTCAGGGCAACCGCCTCTCAGAGGGGGGGCAGCGGCCGGATACGGAGGACCTGAACAACGACGGCAATCTCAACGTCCGCAACGACTTCTACCATCATGTCATCGATCTGAGGCGGGATGTCCACGTTGCCGGAACACGTTCAGAGGCAGGCTGGAGGCTGTTTCGCCTGGAGCTCTACGACGACGAGACCGAGCGCATCGGCTCACCCGATTCCAGCCGTATCGAGTTCGCCCGACTGGCTCTGGTCACCGACGGCGCCTCGCGTGATACCTCAAGTGTGGAGATCGCGCAGATGGAGATCATCGGCAACGAGTGGCAGGAGGATGGCGTCACACGCGTGCGTGAGGCGGCCACCGTCGTGTCGGACAACGAAGTGTTCAATGTCACCGTCATCGGGACCGATGAGAATTTGAGCTATCGACCGCCCCCCGGGGTGAAGGTGAACCGTCTGGCCGGCTCCCGGGTGCGTGAGCGCGAACAGGCGCTCGTCCTCGACGTCACCGACCTCGACGCCGGGCACCAGGCGGCGGCGACGAAGGTGCTGACGCGGAATGCGAATTACACCAAGTACACGCGGCTGAAGATGTTCGTCCATGGCGATTCAAATGGAGTCTACAACCCGGAGCCCGATTCCAGTGATCTCGAGCTGTTTCTTCGATTCGGCGTCGATTCACTCAACTATTACGAGTATGCGACGCGCGTCTTCCCGGGCTGGGATGATCGCAACGAGATCGATATGGACCTGCTGGAGATGGCGCAACTGAAGGGCAAGCTCCAGCAGGGCCGTGTAGACAGCGCCGGTATTCGGTTGACCCAGATCGATACGGTGATCAGCGATCCCGGAGTACGCCGGGGGGCACCAGCCATCTACCGTGTCCGGGGCAACCCGTCGCTGCAACAGGTGCGTCAACTCACCCTGGGAGTGCGCAACCACAGCGACATGCAGAGTTTCACAGCCTTGGTCTACGCCAACGAGTTGCGCCTGGATGGAGCCCGCAACGATGCGGGGATGGCGATGTACGCGAGTATCAATACCAAGCTGGCCGACTTCATGAATCTGGACGCCACGGCCAGTCTCCAGCAGGAAAACTTCCGTACCCTGTCCAACACCGAACGGCGGAGCGCCGATCTGTCGACGGCGCTGTCGACGACGACGAACCTGCACAGGGTGCTGCCAGGGAGCTGGAGGTTCACCATCCCGGTGAAGTATTCCTACAGCAGTGATGTGAGTTTGCCGCGATTCGGACCCAACTCCGACGTGGAACTGAGGTCAGATGAGAAGCAGTCCCTGCGTTCGACGAACTCAAAGGAGTTCGTCGAGTTCTCCGTCAGCAAGACGGGAGGCAGGAACTTTCTCGTACGCTGGACGATGGATCAGATGAATCTGCGAGCGTCGCAGACACGCAATCGCGGCAGGTCACCGAGCACGCCGGTCAACGATCGCGACACCCGCAGCCTGTCCTTCAGCTACAAGATGCCCCTGCCGAAGCCACGGATCTCCTACCTGGCCTGGATGCCGGGCTTCATGCCGGAGACCCTGCGCAAGTCAGGCCTGAGCCCGCTGCCGGCGACGGCGAATTACTCGGTCAAGGTGAACAACCAGGAAAGCGCGAACTGGCGTTTGGGGCAGGCGGACACGACGCGTAGCGAGATCTTTACGATGAGGGAGATCTACGCTACGAAAATGAGCCCCCTGCGCTCGCTGTCGGGCGACTACAACCTGCAGATAGACAGGGACCTGCGCAAGAAGTACGACCCAGCCAAGTTTGCCTTCGGCCAGGAGGTGAAACGCAATCAACGGGCGGATGTGAAGGTCCAACTGCGTCTCGTGCGCTGGCTGGATCCCACCTTCACCTTCCAGGCCGACTACCAGGAGAATTCGGATCCCAGACGGGGGCAGGCGTCGCTGGTCGACACGACGGGAGGGGTGACCCGCGTTATCCGCACGATGGACACGAACACCAAAAATACCCTCTCGGCTCGTCTCAGCCTGCGCCTGCCGGATGTCCTGAAGATTCTCGGCGCGCCTGGCATCAAGAAACCGGCCCGACCTGTCCGGCGGGCTCGAGCCAGCGAAGCGCCTGTTGACAGCATCGACGGTACGAAGGACGAGAACCCGGAAGAGGAGGAAGGCCCGGGGCAGCCCTTCTTCGTTCGCCGCTTCCTGCACTTCTCCAGCAGCTACCTCGAGCCCTTGTCCTATTCCTGGCGACGGAGTACGGATGCCCAGAATTTCAACCTGGTGGCCCGGCCGGGATTGCCTTTCCAGTTCGGCCTCGACGACAGCCTGCGCATCGAGCAGCGCGGCGTCGGCCTGACCGCACAGGACACCTGGACCCGCAGCACGAATACGGACATGAGCTCGGGGTTGCGGTTGCCTCTCGGGTTCAGTGTGAAACCAACCTTCAAGGAGCAGGTGTCGCATCGCTCCGGCAGCACCGAGGACAGGTTGCGCGTGGAACAGTCGAAGACTTTTCCCAGCCTCATCGTCAACTGGGGCCGGGCGGACAGGCTGTGGGGCCTGCGACGAATCCTCAACAGTGCCCAGGTCAACGTACGCCTCGAGGAAACCCAGTCCGCCCAGGCCGAGGGCAGCCTCGACCCGGCGAACCTGATACGCGAGGCGCGTACGAGGGAGTGGCGGGCCACCTGGACCGGGCAGTGGCGTATCGGGCCGACGTCCCGCATCGAAATGTCGAGCACGACGAGCGAAGAACTCGACTTCGAGATCACTGACGGTTCCGACTCGACCATCGTCGCCAGTCAGAGACCTCCCTTGCGCGGTTCTGGTCGCACCGTGAAGAGTACGAAGACCTTCGACACGCGCTACAAACTGAGGCCGAGAGCATTGCCCCTGTTCGGCAAGCTCAAGTCCAGCATCGACCTCAACTTCCAGATCAACGTCAGCACACAGATCCGGGAGAGTGCCACCGGCGAGGAGCAGCTCGTGCCGATCTCCTCTACGGACCGCTGGGATGCGCAATTGCGCGGCACGTACAGCTTCAGCGATACGTTCCGTGGCGAAGGCGTGCTGCGAATCGAGAACGACCGCAACAACATCTCGGAGAAGACCCGGAAGGTCCGCGAAATGCGGTTCTCCGGGACTCTCACCTTCCGGTAGCAGCACCGGGACAAGAGGACTATCTTGATCGATCTCAATCGACAGGAGGCAGTGGCAGTACTGTTCCTCAGTGGTGCCCTGCTGGTCGGTACCGGAGTGGCCTGCCTCGACTATCTGGACGACGAGCGCTTCGAGGACTTTCACGTCATCGCCGGCGCCGTTGAAGTACCGTCGCAGCCGGAGGCAGTCCAGCAGGAGGCGGGACCGCTGTCAATCAACCGGGCCGACGCCGAGCGTCTGCAGTCTCTGCCCCACGTCGGGCCGAAGACGGCGGCGGCTATCGTCGAGTACCGGCAGGCGCACGGTCTCTTCACCGCCATCGACGATCTGAGTCGAGTGCGCGGTATCG
>PBSR01000208.1 GCA_002726335.1 Gemmatimonadaceae bacterium | reverse complement strand
TTCAAGGAACCCTTCAGTCTCGACCGACTGACGAGTTCGGCCAACCACACCTTCATGGAAAGTGCCCTGACGGATGCTCTGACCCCGGGCAGACACATAGGTCTCGGCGTGGAAGCCGATCGTGGCATCTGGTATCTGGCCGCCGGCGTTTTCGGGCAGGAAGCTCGGAGTACAGATGAAGACGCCGATGAGGCCGTGGGGCTTACAGGACGGCTTGTCGCCCATCCCACGATCGGCGAGGGCACACTGGTTCATCTCGGTCTGGCAGTCACGCGGCGTACGCCCGATGCGGACAATGGATCGGCTGACCAGGTGCGCTTCCGAACTCAGTTGGAGACAGATGTGGAACGATCCTGGGTACTGTCGACGGGGCGGATCTCCCACGCTCGTCACCACCTGGCAGGTGGGTTGGAGACAGCTATTGCCAGGGGGCCGCTGCGTCTGCAGGCGGAATACATCGTGGCCCGTGTCCTGCGTCGCAGCCCTTTCGAGACGGCAGTGCTGGATGGTGCCTATGTGCAGGCTGCCTGGCTGCTCTCGGATGGGGTGACGCACAGATACGTGCCACTGGAAGCCGAGTTTGGCATGGCAACGCCATCCGAGGAGAAGCCCGCATGGGAGATCGCCTTGCGGCAGAGCTTCCTCGATCTCAACGACTTCGACGCCGAAGTCTTCGGTGGATCTGCTCGGAGTACGACCATTGCCTTGAACTACTATGCCAACCTGAATGTCCGCCTGCAGCTGAATGCTTCCCACGTGAACACGGATGAATTCGCCACGGGGGGCTCGCCTGTTGGCTCTCTCGTGGGAGATGACGAGTTTTCCTTCGTACAGATGCGATGGCAGGCGCTTTTCTAGTGAGTGCGAAAGGAGGGACCATGAGATTGCTGGTTTTATGCTGTCTGGTGTCCATCGGTTGCGGCTCGGACGACGGTGAGGGACCGACGTCCCCGACTTCGGAGTCGCCGCGGGTGTTCGTCAACGAGTTGCTCGCATCCAACGACTCTGTCAACGTGGATCCGGATTTCGGTGAGGCCGCAGACTGGGTGGAACTCTACAACGCCGAGTCTGAACCGGTCGCCCTGGGTGGCATGTATCTGACTGACGATGCTGACGAGCCGACGAAGTGGTTGATTCCGGCGGGTGTGATGATCGACGCCGGTGGCTACCTTGGTGATCTACGCCGATGACGAAGACACCCTGATGACGGCGCTTCACACAAGCTTCAAACTGGGCAAGAGCGGCGAGGTGGTGGGGCTGTATGACACCGACGACAGGGGAAACCGCACGATCGATCTGGTCGTTTTCGACGAGCAGACGACGGATGTGTCCTTCGGCCGCGAGTCCGATGGCGCCGAGGACTGGCAGCAGTTTGCCGAGCCGACTCCTGGCAGTTCGAACTAGTGCTCTGTTAGTGTCGTGAGGCGTCATTTCTATCACTGGGTGATTGCCGCCATCGTGCCGCTCTCTCTCTCTTCATCTGGGGGTACGAGGAGTACACCGAGAGACAGGTGACCTCGCTGGTCGAGCACCATGCGCGCTTCCTGGAAGGTCCGGTGTGGCACCTGAACCGGGCAGAGGCGGCGAGGGACCTCGAGCTGATCGCCAGCAGCGGACACTTCGGACGTCTGGCTCTCTTCCTCAACGACGGGAGCGTTTTCGCGGCCTTCGATCCACAACTCGAGGAGAGTGGGATCGAGAGGATTCTGAGACGATCTCACCTGATCCGGGAATCGCTCCACGTCCATCCCCTCTCAAGACACGGCGGGCAGATCGGACGTATCGAACTCACGTGGCTCAATCGCAACGTGTACGTCTACTTCTACGCGATCTTCGTTATTGCTCTCGTCCTCAAAGTGGGTCAGTACTACCTGCGCCTGGTCGAGAATCGCCACTTGCTCGAGCATCGTGTCGAGGAGCGAACCGAGGAGCTGAGTCGCTCTGTGGCGCAGCTGCAGGAGGAAGTGGCCGAACGACTGCGGGCGGAGGAACGACTGGAGCATTCTCTAGAGGAGAAGGAGGTGCTCATCAAGGAGGTCCACCACCGGGTGAAGAACAACCTGCAGGTGATCTCCAGTATGCTCAGTCTGCAGGCGGGCTACATCGAGAATGATGAGGCAAGAGCCGCCTTCGCCGACGGGCGGGCACGCATCGAATCGATCGCGCAGATCCACGAACGGCTGTATCAAGCGGTCGACCTGTCCCGCATCGATGTGCCCGCTTACCTCGAGGCGCTGGCGAGCCGGATCTTCAATGCCCAGGCACACAGGGACGGGGTCGAACTGTCGACGGATATTGAGCCGGTGGCGTTGACCATGTCCCAGGCGGTGCCCTGTGGGCTCGTCCTCAACGAACTGCTGACCAACGCGTTGAAGCACGCCTTTCCCCATGGCGAAGGCCGTGTCTTCGTGTCACTGAAGAAGGTCGGCCGGGACCAGGCCTGCCTCAGCGTCTGTGACAATGGCCAGGGCATTCCGGAAGGTGTGGACATAAAGAGGGGCGAAACCCTCGGCGTGCTCCTGGTCTCATCCCTGGCCAAGACGCTGCATGGCCAGCTCGACGTGACCCAAAATGGCGGAACAACGGTGTGTGTCACGATGCCCCTGAGCGCTGAAGTTGACCTCGGGGCCAGAGGCGGCGCTGTTCCGGAGTCTGATCGCGCCCCTGGCCGGGCGTGAGCCTCAGGAAAGGAACCGAAACGTGAACGGAATCGTGATCCTGGCAGGGCTGCTGATCCTGCACTCCGGTCTGCTGCCGGTGTACGCGAAGGAGAGCGGCACAATACATGCCTGGCCTCTGGACCGGCTGGAGGATGGGGGGTACGCCCCCAGCATGGGCAGTGCACGACTGGAGGTGCTGCGACAGGCGAGCCATGTGCAGGGAATCGAGGGAGGGGCGGTACGATTGTCGCGGCTGGATGCTCTCCAGTGCACAGGCTTCCAGGATGTCGTGGCGGACGGCGTGTTCTCCATTCAGTTCTGGGTCAAGGTGGAGTGGGCTTCCCGACGGCACGGCCATGGTGACGTGATCAACTTCATCACGGATGACGAAGAGCGTCCATGGGTCTGGCGGGTCGGCTTCCCGGCGACGTGGGCGCAGGTCATGCCCGCCGCCCCCTGGCCACTGGCCCTGCGCATCGGTGAGGAATTCTCGACGGCGGAGCTGCCGGTTGATATCGAGCCCTGGCAGTGGACTCATGTGGGGTTTGTCGGTGACGGCGAGCAGGTCGCCGTGTACCGCAACGGCGGGTTGATCGGCTTCGTGCGATACCCCGAGGAAGGACTGCCCCAGGGCACGCCAGAACGGGGCGCCCTGCAGGTGAACGGCTCCAACAACTTCGATCTGGCGGTGGAAAAGGGTCGTCAGGGAGTGTGGGAATGCGACCTGCGGATCGATGCGCTGCAGCTGGCAGACGGGGCGGTACCGCCGGAGGTGGATTTTCCTGCCTATCTCAATGGGCCCCCCTCGCTGTTGCCGTTGAAGATGCGGCTCGCCGGACTGCAGGGCCTCGCCGCCCACGACCGCCAGGCGATCGACGCGCTGATCTTGCAGGCCGAGCAGATCGACAACGGCCAGGACACGGGCGTGATGCGGGCAGAACTGCTGACGCAGATCGACACTGCCCTCGAAGAAGCCGAACAGGGGAAGCGGCCGTTGACCCGGAGACGTGGTCATCTGCAGTTGACCTACATCAGTACCGTGGATCAGTCGATCCAACCGTACGAGGTATACGTGCCCCATTCGTGGCAGGGAAAGGAGCCGACAGCGCTGGTGCTGGCCCTGCACGGCAGCACCGAGGACGAGACGGTCTACTTCGAGCGCTACTCCATCGAGGAACAGGCCGAGCGCTACTCCTGGATCGTTGCCACTCCCTACGGCCGTGGACAGCGGGCCTACGAGGACGCCGGAGGGCAGGATGTGCTGGACGTCATCGAGCGGGTGCGGCGGCAGTGGCAGGTGGATGAAGACAGGATCTACGTCACCGGGCACTCGATGGGCGGCATGGGAGCCATCCGCCTGCCCATGGTGTATCCCGGAGTGTTCGCCGCGGCGGCCCCGGTTGCCGGCTGGGGCGAGCCGGCCTACATGGAACAGTTGCAGGGCACGCCGTTTCTCTGGGTGGTCGGCGAAAAGGATGGCGACTGGGCCACCGGCACGGTGAAGAATATGATGGCGGCGGCTGTCGAAGCCGGAGCACCACACGAATCACTCGTGCTGGAGGGCTACGACCACGGCGGTTTCCTGGGTTTGAGCTGGCCAACCGTGGTGGAGGTCTCACTGCCGCAGGTATTCGATTTCTTCGCCAGACACGCCCTGGAATGAATCCCGGGATGCAGCCTGTTGCAGGTTGCATATGTTATCATCCATAGCTCATGGGTGGATCCAATCGACATCGGCACTGGATCCGATTGCTCGGCATCGGCGCTGCACTGCTCTGTCCGGTCACGGGAGCCTCGGCGGAGCAGATGCGCTTCGATCGAGCCTCCCAGTGGAGTCAGTGGGAGTACGCCCGTAGCGCCGTCCGTCTGGCCGGCAACAGCGTCGAGCCCGTACGCTTCCGCAAGGACGTCAACGCCGCTGCGAATGTGACGGAATTCGGCGGCGGCATCCTCGATGTCGGCTCCAACCGCTTTCAGGCCGGACGCATCCTCGATGGTGATCCGGCCACCGGGTGGGCTCCCGAGCCAGATACCGACCGGGAAGACTGGTTCGTCGAGATCGACCTGGGCAGGGCGGTATCGGCCCGCCGGATCGAACTTCTCTTCGACGAGGGCAGCCCACCCTTCGACCTGTTCGAGCTCTTCCTGTCCACCGGTGAGCCCGCGGTCGACCTCGTCGGCAATCCCATCGAGGGCAGTCTCGTCTTTCGGCTGAGTGAGCGGTTCCGCGAGAATCAGCGCCACCACCTGGTCTACGAGCCCGAGATCCTCTTCGAGACACCCATCCAGGTGCTGCGCCTCGAGGTGCTGTCCTTTCCGCCCGAAGCACGGCTGACGGAAGTCATCGTGGAGACGCCGGGAGACAATCTGGCGGTGAATCTGCTCGATCGCGGAGGGGCCCTTGAGATCGTCAACGACTTCACCGGTGACGGCGATCTGGTGTCACTCACAAATGGCCAGCTCATGGTGGACGGCTCCATTCCCAATGGCTGGCGCAACGGTTCAGAACCGCGCAAGACGCATCCCACCTGGAGCCAGATCACCCTCGATCTCGGCGCCACCTACCTCGTCGATTTCGTCCGGATCATCAGCAGTATCGGGGCGGGTCGAGGCTTCAACTTCAAGCTGTACGAATTGCTGACCTCGGACGGTTCGCTGGCGCCGGACGGCTCGCTGATCTGGGACAAGCACTTTTCCGGCCTCGCCGGCGACCGCAACCAGCAGACCGGGATTGCCGATCACGTGTTTCCAGCGCTCTCGGGCCGCTTTGTGCGCATCAACTGGCTGATCTGGGACACGGCCTGTGCCGATTTTTTCGGCACGGCCGGACAGAACACGAAATGGATCTGCTTCGCCCGGGGGTCCACCCAGGAGATTCAGGTCTTCGGTGAGGGATTTCCGCGAGCCGTGGGTCTCACCTCCCCCCTGATCGATTTCGGCGAGGCAAAGAACCTGAATTCCGTGGAGTGGGCGGGGACTACCCCGGATGGCACTCGACTGGAGGTCCGCAGCCGGAGCGGCAGTGATGTGGTCGAACAACTCGCCTTCCGGGACAAGAATGGCAAGGAGGTGACGCCGCGAAAGTGGGAACGCCTGATCCCATCCTTCCGCGGCCCCATCGACACCGTGCGTGTTGCCGGCGGTGACTGGAGTCCGTGGAGCACCATCTATCCCGAGTCCGGGGCGCGGGCCCTGTCCCCCTCGCCACGCCGATATCTCGAGTTGAACACACGCCTGGTGACCGAGGTGTCGGATGTGGCCCCGCGTATGGACTGGCTGGCGGTGAACTTCACCGATCCCATCGCTGAAGAGACCTTTGGCGAGGTGGTTCCCCTGCTGGTGCGACCCGGCGTGGAGACGGAGTTCTCTTATTTCCTGAGACCGGGTTCTTCCCCAGCCGGCTTCGACCAGATCTCGCTGCAGGCATCAACCGTTCCACGGTTCTCTCTGGCCCTGGTCAACGGCGTTGTCAGTGACGTGGCTGTCGAGTCCGACAGCAGCGGGTTTCGTGTCACCTTCCCGCAACGGCTGCGCGGCGGCGACCTCGTGGAGCTTCGATTCGGGTCGACCGTGTTCATTCAGTCGACACGTTTCGATGCCTTTCTGCAGGACAGTCGGCTGGGGGACGGCATCCGCCAGCAGGTCGACGCCGGCGACGCCAGCGACGAGGCAGTGAGCAGCACGAACGTGGTCAGTCTGCCACTGAACACAAAGCTCCTGGACAACGTCGTGCTGTCTGCGCGCGTCGTTACGCCCAACGGCGATCTCAGCAACGACGAACTCCGCATCGAGGTGGACCTGACTACCGTACTGGCAACGCGACCCGTGCGCGTCCGCATCCACGACCTGGCGGGCCGAACCGTCTGGGAAGAGGAACGGTTGCTCAGTGCCGGTGAGCATTCCTATACGTGGAGTGGTCGACGACAGGACGGCAGGCTCGCGCCTCCGGGTCTGTACCTGCTGGAACTGTTCGTCAACGGCGATGCCAAGCAGGAGAGGGTGTTGCGCACGGTGGGTGTGGCCTACTGAGCTGCCTGTTCAGTACGGATTCGACGGCATCAGCTCCCAGGCGTTCACTACCTCGACCGATACATCACCGCCCCCGGCGAACAGCCGCACGCCACGGCCACCCAGCGTCGGATAGATTGCCCGGGCCACCGCTTGCCGTTCGTTGGCGTAGACCTCGACGATGGAGCGATCGACGAAAACGCGTAGATGCAGGCGTTCGCCGTCGGCAAGAGTCAGAGGACCGGCCTCCATCACCTTGCGGCCAAACCCCAGGCTGCTTCGGGTCGTGTCGCACTGCAGCTGCTTCAACCCGGCATCATAGCAGAACACCGTCTCCTCGCTTCCGTCATCCGTACAGCAGACTTTCACTCCGCACCGTGTAGCGGAACCCGTGTCCATGACGATCTCGAGCTCCAGCAGCTCCTTGCCGAATCCCTTCAGCTCCAGCTCTTCGTCAGCAGGAACCACCAGATCGCGCTTCGTGCGGCGGCGCTGGCGCAGCTGCTTGAGCTCCTTCACGGGTGCCATGTGCAGCGTCCCGTCCTCACCCAGCCACAACGAGCGTGGCAGGCCATACATGCCGTTCCAGCCGCTGGCTCGCCAGACCTCTTCCGGGCGGTCGTCGAAGATCCAGGCCCACATGATGTGCCGACCCTTGCCGTCTAGGAGCGACTCGGGCGCGAAGTAGGCGTTGTCACACCAGGTCATGCGGCCGTGCTGCTCGGGCAGGAAGCGGTCGTCCTCAATGTCGTAGGTACCGACGTAGTACTGGCAGCCCTTGTTATGCGAGATAAACAGCAGTAGATGCTTGTCGCTGGCGGGGCCGCCGCTTTCACGGCTCGGCAGGGGAAGGAAGCTGGGGCACATGTCGTCTTCGCTGCGATCCGTCCAGTCTCGGCGTGACTCGTAGAAGGGGTGCAGGTAGTCCCACGACTCGAGGTCATCCGAGACGAACAGATAGAGCCGGTCGCCCTGCTGTTCGGGTGGTGCGTCGTCGCCGCGGCCCATCTTGTTGAGGACCTGCAGGTTGCCGGTGAGCAGGTAGTATCTGCCGTCTTTCTGCCAGATCTGCGACGGGTCGGACGAACCGATGACGAGGCAGTCGCCGTTTTCATCGGTGGTTTCGGTGAGGCCACGGTCGGTGGAGGCAATCACCGGATTGGCCTCGCTCTTCGTCCAGTTGTCGAAGTGCTCATCATCGGAAAAGGCCAGGCAGATGCCGCGCTCCTCCCAGAGGCCCCAGTAGGAGAGGATGGCGCGTCCCTTGCGATCGACGAAGGCGCCGCCACTGAAGCAACCAACATCCCCGTCTCCCGGGCCGATGGCGTAGGGATGATGGCGCCAGTGCAGCAGGTCGGTACTGGAGACGTGGCCCCAGACGAAACCCAGATCGGCGTGGTTGTAGAGATACATCAGGTGGTAACGGCCGTTGGCATAGAAGGCGCCGTTGGGGTCACCTGGTCGGCCATCGTCCTCGGGGAAGGCGAAGTGGAAACCCGGCCGATGCGGGTCGGCGAGCATCCGGCAGCGCAGGTCGCGGGCGGCGTGCAGGACGTCGTTGCCGGGGGGCGGGGACTGACTCATCAGGGCCTCCGTGGTGGTCTGGCATGTTTTCGAGCAGCCGCAATCTCCTCCTATCATATAGACTCACCCCCACAACGAGAAGAAGAATGCAGAGCACACCGCTGGTCGACGAGCTGTTTCAGGGACACATCGAACTGCAGCGAGGCAAGGGTTGGGTCAAACCCTGGCGGCTGCCTCACAGTCGCCGCGCCCTGTATCCATCTCCGGATGAAGGACTGCTGGCACGGGCGGAGACCACCAGCGGTGTGCGTCTGCGATCTGCCACGACATCGACGCAACTGCGCCTCCGGTTCCTGCCGCTCCCCGACTCGGAACCGGCGGCCCGTCGCGAGGGCTTCCACTTCGATCTGACCATCGACGGCGATCTCGTCGTCAGCGTCTCGGTCGCCCCCGGTGGCGAAGAAGCGGTCTTCGAGAACCTGCCGGCAGGGGACAAGGTGGTTGAGATCTGGCTGTCCCAGGAGATTCCCGTGTCGCTGACGGCACTGGAAGGGGACGCTCCCTGTCATCCGGTGGCCGACGATCGGCCTCGCTGGGTGACCTACGGCAGCTCGTTGACTCACTGTGTCCGCGCCCACAGTCCTGCCCGCACCTGGCCGGCGCTGGTGGCCCGTCGTCGGGGGCTGCACCTGACCAGCTTGGGATTCGGTGGGCAGTGTCATCTCGATGCCATGGTGGGCACGGTGGTCGGCGATCTGCCGGCAGACTACATCACGCTGAAGCTCGGGATCAACACGATCGGCGGGTCGCTGTCGGCGCGCACCTATCCGGCCGCCGTCGTCGGACTGGTGCATATCATCAGGCAGCAACACCCAGACACGCCCATGGCGCTGGTGTCACCCATCGGCTACCCCCCGCACGAAACAGAACCCAGCCCGGTGGGCTACACGATCAGCGGCCAGCGGCGCGACATGGAGGATGTGTTCCGCCGGCTGCAGAGCCTCGGAGATACGAACCTCATCTACGTCGACGGCCTGGAGGTCTTCAATCTGGAGTTGATCGAGCGTTACACCGAGGACCAATGCCATCCAGACGGCGACGGCATCGAGGTGCAGGCGGACAACTTCGACAGGGCTGTGATGGAAAGGCTGTTGTCCTCGCGGGATCGGTGATCTCAGTCTTTGGGCCCATGTCAGCCGGTCAGATGTGGCGCCGGCCCGGGCGGTTGCGCTTATGTACATGTGTTCGGCAACCAATACGTGGAAATGAGAGGAGGGCAAGATGCGACGTACTCTTATCGCGGTGCCAGTGCTCGTGCTCGGGTTGCTGTGGAGCTGTGACAACGACGACGTTACTCGCCCTGACGCCAGCGACGAGGAGCGGATCACCAGATCCTACGCGGCCGTGCAGGAGCTTTCCTTCGAGGTGGTCAGCGGGCATGTCAGAGTGCAGGCTGGCGCGACGGATTGCACCCGCGTCGAACTGGCTCACACCTACAGCCCCGTCGGTGTCTTCAAACCCGAGTTTATCGAGTCCGATGGTGAGCTGACTCTGCGCGAGACCTTCGACGGGGGGACGGTCAATGGCTATTCGGACTGGACCGTAACCTGTGTACCGGGGACGAGGATCCGCTTCACGTCGGCCTCCGGAGACCTGCAGGTCACGTCTCCGGTGAGTGACCTCCGGGCGACCACAGCGTCCGGCGAGGTCACCATCGCGGCCGCCGACGGAGACATGCGGATCACGATGCGAGTTGTGGAGTGGCTCTTGCATGGACGAAGACACTCGTACCTATTGTCCCAGTAAAACCGCGCCTGAACCCCTGACGGAGCCCAGCATGCCCTTCGATCCGAAATTGCCGAAGAAACTCGAAGCAGTTATCGGCAGGTACACGCCGTTGTCCTTCGAGCCTGTGCGCGACGTGTCCGTGGAGTGGGCGGAGACGAAGGAGCAATTCCGCAGCGTGCCCGAGGGCGCCGGCCTGCGCTGGCGTCGGGCGCGACCGGGCATGCAGTGGGGGAGAGCCTGGACAACCGGCTGGTTCCGCGGCGCCGTTCAGGTACCCGCCACCTGCAAGGGGCAACGCCTCTATCTGCGGGCCGACACCGGGGCGCCCGAGGGGCTGTTGATCGTCGACGGTGAGCATCGTGGTGTGTTCGATCCCAACCATCCGGTGGTCATGATGGCGGCGGCCGGCAATCCACGTCATCGCTACCACGTGGCCGTCGAGGCCCACGCCGGTCACCCCTGCATCGGCACACAACCCGACGACGACAACTCGGGCCAGGACTACCGGCGTACCTTCGGCGGGTTTGACGTGCTGCTGCAACGCGAGGACGTGGTGGGTTTCGTTTTCGATCTGCAGACGCTGCTGCAACTGGCTGCCGCTCTGGATGAGAACAGCCTGCGTCGTGGCCGGATCCTGGCCGGCCTCGGAGACGTGTGGCAGGCGATCGATGCCATGCCCGCCGAGGTGGCAGAGAGCAGCTGGCGGCCGAAGCTGGAAGCGGCGCGCCGGATCATGCGGCCCCTGCTGGCGGCGAAGAACGGCGACAGCACTCCCTTCATGGGGATCGTCGGCCACTCGCATATCGACACCGCCTGGCTGTGGACGATCGCCGAGACCGAGCGCAAGTGCGCCCGCACCTTCTCGTCGGCACTCAACCTGATGGAGCAGTACCCCGAGTTCCGCTTTCTGCAGAGCGCCCCGTACCACGCCGATATCGTACGTCGCGAGTATCCTGCTCTCTTCAAGCGCATCCAGGCGGCGGTGGCAACAGGTCGCTGGGAACCGAACGGCGCCATGTGGGTCGAGCCCGACTGCAACATCCCCTCGGGCGAGTCCTTCGTACGACAGTTGCTGCTGGGTCAGCAGTTCACCCGCAAGCACTTCGGCTACACGGCCGACGCCTTCTGGCAGCCGGACGTGTTCGGCTACTCGGCGGCCCTGCCGCAGATTCTGCGCCAGGCCGGCGTCGAGTACTTCCTGACGACGAAGATCGCCTGGAACGACACGACGCGGTTCCCCTACGACACGTTCCGCTGGAAGGGCATCGACGGCACTGAAGTGCTGTCTCACTTCAACAAGATCCACTGCTTCCCTGACCCGAAGACGCTGATCGAACAATGGCAGGACGTGCAGCACAAGGAGTCGGCTGATCGCCGGCTCTCGGCCATCGGCTATGGCGACGGCGGCGGTGGACCGCAGTACGAGATGCTCGAATTCGCCCGACGGGTGAAAGACCTGGAAGGGTGTCCGCAGGGGGAGTACGTGACGGTCACCGACTTCATGAAGGGTATCGCGGCGAAGGCACACGAGCTGCCCGAGTGGGTGGGCGAACTCTACCTGGAGCTGCACCGGGGTACGCTGACATCGATCGCCGAGATCAAGCGCCTCAACCGTCGCGGTGAAGAGGCCCTGCGTGACGCCGAGATCGCCTGGACGATGGCCGGGGCAACCAGGGGTCGTCGCTACCCGGCCGCGAAGTTACACGAACTCTGGGCCGGCTTTCTCGTCAACCAGTTCCACGACATCCTGCCGGGCAGCTCGATTCCCGAGGTCAACGACCAGGCTATCGCCGAGATGACGGACACGGTGGCTGCCGCTGGCGGGCTGGCGCAGGACGCGTTGGCGGCGCTCGCGGGGGGCGCGGGGCGCAAGACGGCTTCGCATCTGTTCGTGCTCAACACTCTCGGGTGGACTCGCGGCGGGGGATTCCAGTTGCCAGCCGAGAGCCTGCCTGCTGGCACCGTACCAGATGGCGATGGTGTCATCAGTCAGCGTCTGCGGACCGTCACCGGCGAGGAGCGCGTCGCCATCGCCGGTGTCTCGCTGCCCGGCCTGGGTGCAGTCTCGGTGCCCCTGCGTCTGGGTCGCTCAGGCGGTCGATCACCGTTTACGGTGCGGGGCCGGGTGGTGAACACGCCCTCCGTGCGCGCCCGGTTCGATGTCACCGGCCGGATCACCTCTCTGTTGCACAAGGAATCAGGTCGTGAGCTGGTGGCCTCCGGTGGCGCCCTCAACACGCTCTGGCTGGGAGAGGACGTGCCCGCCGCCTGGGACAACTGGGACATCGACTTCGATCAGCAGTTCAAGATGCAGGCTCAGACAGAGCTGCTGTCGCACACAGTTACCGATGGGCCGCTGCAGCTGCGTATTCGTCACGAGATCAGCATCGGCGCCGCGTCACGATTGATCCAGGATGTCGTGTTCCACGCCACGTCGGCCCAGATCGACTTCGAAACCGTCGTCCACTGGCACGAGAAGCACCGCCTGTTGAAAGCCGGCTTCGACCTGGACGTGCATGTCGACAGCGCCCGGCACGAGATCCAGTTCGGCCACGTGACACGGCCCACACATCAGAACCGCCCGGCAGACCGGGCGCAGTTCGAGGTGGTCAACCACCGCTGGACGGACCTGTCGGAAACACGTTTCGGTGTAGCCCTGCTCAACGATGGCAAGTACGGCATATCCGTGGACGGCGCCGAGGCACGTCTCACACTGCTCAAGTCGGGCGCCCGGCCTGATCCGCGGGGGGACGAGGGCACGCACACCTTCACATACGCCCTGCTGCCACATGCCGGTGGCTTCTCGGCCGAGTCTGTTGTCCGGCCGGGGTACGAACTCAATGTTTCGCCACGGGTCGTGCCTACGACCAGAAGCGAAGGTCTCGACAGCCTGCTGACGGTGGACGCACCGAACGTCGTGATCGATACGGTGAAGTGGGCCGAAGATAACAGCGGCTGGATCGTGCGGTTGTACGAATGTGAAGGCACGGCAGCGCCAACACGGATCGATTTCGGCGTCGAGGTGGCGCGGGTGGCCGAGACCAATCTGCTGGAGGACGAAGTCGTCGCCGAGGTAGGCGGCAGAGGACGACGAGTGCGTTGTACCCTCCGTCCATTCGAGCTCAAGACCCTCTGGGTAACACCGGCCTGACCCATGAAGATCGAGCGTATCGAGCTCTCCGTGTTCGAAACGAGGGCGAACACGGGACGTTTCGACCTGGAGCAGATCGAGGCGGCGCCCGGCTATAAACGCTGGGTGCGCCGGGGGCGTCCCACGCCTCCGGGCGAGATCCACGTGCTGCACGTGTGGGCGGACGGTGTCGAAGGCATGTGCACCGTCGGTGACGCGCGTTACTCGACGATGCGCTCAGAAGATCTGGAACAGTTGCGTGTGCTCGCCCTCGGCGAGAGCGCCCTGGATCGCGAGCGACTGTTCGACAAGATGCACGCCGCAACTCGTGGCATGTTCACTCTGGTCGGCTGGTTCGGAGCTTTCGACAACTGCCTGTGGGATATCGCCGGCAAGGCCGAAGGTAAGCCGGTCTGCGAGCTGATCGGCGGGAGCCGTGACACCTGCCCGGCGTATTACAACTTCGGCGGCAGCAGTCCCGAAGCCGCCGCTGATGATGCGGTGCAGGCCAGGGAAAGAGGCTTCGGTGCGCTGAAGGACCACTTCCAGGATACTGGACAGGTCAACGAGGCGTGGTTCCGTGCCGTGCGGGATGCGGTGGGAGCCGGACCCGATCTGCTACATGACGCTGCCAGCTGCACCTATCACTTCGACGAGGCGCTGTCGGTGGGCCGGGTACTGGAGGAGCTGGACTACGGGTGGTTCGAGGAGCCCCTGGCGGATCGTGATCAGCCGGGCCTGCAACGCCTGTGCGATGCCCTCGAGATTCCGATCCTGGCACCGGAGACGATGATGAATGACGTCGAGCTGTCACAGGTGTGGCTGACTTCCGGTGCCGTCGACATGCTGCGAGTCAACGCCCGGCACGGCATGACGATGACGTTGCGTCTGGCGCGTCTGGCTGCCGGGAGTGGTACGACGATCGAAGCCAACGGTCCGGGAGGTCTCTTTGGCCTCGTCCACGCCCACCTGGTCTGCGCTGTGGAGAACACGACGTACTACGAGTACTTCCCAGGCGGATCACGGGATGAGGTGGGCAGAGAGATCGGTCTGCTGAATCCCCCT
This sequence comes from Gemmatimonadaceae bacterium, assembly GCA_002726335.1. The sequence continues at coordinate 17,163 of PBSR01000208.1, read as the reverse complement.
GTACCGGTGGCGGGCGCGATCTCGCCTCCCGAAGGCCCCGGCTGGGGAGCGGCATGGGATCGGGCGTTTTTCGAGCGCCAACGGGTGGCGGTCAGGTAGCTGGAAGCCGGCCTCGCCGCCTGGATCACTTCACCGTCCGCTTCACCTCTGACCACGATGAGTCGTCCACCGCCGTGGCGGCATCGACGAAGGTCATCCAGCCGAAGCGGTCCGGGCGGTGGAAGTCCTGCTCACCCACGGGGCTCCACGAACTGGCTTCGACGGCCGTGATCGAGCCGTCGGTGCGGATCCGCTCGAAGCGGTAGAGGTTGATGCGCCAGCGGTCACCCACCTGAGGCGGCAGGGACATCTCGTTCATGACGTCGCGGATGTCGGTGGCCAGCGCCTCCCACGGCAGGGCCAACTCCACGGTCCAGGCCGTGTCGGTGTCGCCGGCGTCATCGACCGTTCCCTGCACGCTGACGGCGCTGGAAAACACGGGATTCCATTCTGCGAAGCCGCGACCGCTGTCGGCCCACGGCTTTGACAGCAGCAGGTCGAAGATCGTGTTCAACGGATTGATCTCTATCTCGGCGTAGTCGAGGCCGTCCCCGTCGGGATCGATGAAGATCTCGACGACCTCCTCCTGCCAGATCTGGTCATCCCGGTTGGTAAAGGTGGACCAGACATCGGCATCGACCATGGTGAACAGAAAGTAGAGATGGTCTTCATCCCAGAGCATCCTCGCCATGGTAGGCCGAGAGTGCTGGCGCTGTCCGGAAAGATCCGCCACGTCGATCAGAGCCAGCTCGACAGCACGACGCCAGGCGCTGTCTCCTGGATCGCCGTCGATGACCGGAGGCGTCGCCGTGCGGACGCAGTCGAAGGATGGCAGGTCCTGGGCAGTTCCCGCGGTGGCAGTAAGGGTAACGAGCAGCAGAGCACGAAGAACTCGCGAAACCATGGACATGGTCTACTCCGTTTCGGGTAGCAGTTGCCGGGTCACCGCCGCCATCTTCTCCGGTCCATCACTCTGGCCGAAGAGAAACCGCACCTTGCCCTGCTGGTCGATCAGGTACGTCGACGTCGAGTGATCGGCGAAGTAGTCGGCCTGCCCGTCCTCTCTGTTGAGCCGGTAGTAGCCACCGTACTGGCTGGTCACACGATCGATCTCCTCCTTGCTGCCGCGCAGGCCGATGGCGCCGACATCGAAGTAGCCGAGATACTCGGCGAGCTTGTCAGCGGTGTCGCGATCGGGATCGACGGTGACGAACAAGGTTGCCAGGTCGCGACCGCCGTCGCCGAGAATCTCATGGACGCGATGGATCCTGGACAGGGTCACAGGGCAGATGTCGGGGCAGAAGGTGTAACCAAAGAACAGCAAGGCTGGCCGTCCCCGCAGACTCTGCAGCTCGAAGGCCTCCCCGCGCTGGTCCTCGAGGGTGAAATCGCCGCCGATGCCACCGTAGTCCTCAAGGGGTGGCGTGGCGGCATCGGTCATCATCATCTGCTGCTGCTGGCCGCCGGGGTCACCACCGCAGGACAGCAGCAGAAGGACAGCACACAGGAGCAGCGCGTCAGTCCGAGCCATACCTCTCCTTACGCACAGGCACCGATACACGACTCTCGACGTCACCGGCAAAGTGCAAAACCAGTTCGATCCGGTCCCCGGACTGCAGAACGCGACGTGGTTTCATGAGCATCAGGTGTGTCCGGCCTGATCGCAGGGCGATCTCGCCATGTGCGGGGATCGTAATGGCGTCAGTGCGACGCATGGTCATGCCGTCGTCCTTGTATTCCATCACATGAATCTCGGTACGCTCTGCTGCCGTCGTCTCGACGGCGATGAGCTCAGCGTCGCTGGTGCCATGATTCTCGATTACCAGGTATCCCGCCGCCGGACTCCGGGGAGGCGGCTCCCGGATCCAGGCATCGCGCACGACGATGCCGCCGCTCTCACCACTGTGATCGGCGCAGGCAACGAGGACGAAGAGCAACAGCGCATGTTCGAGTTTCACTGCCGGATCGATCCCTGGCGTGACGTGTTCTCGGGAGGATGGTTTCAGGAACTGAAGAGAAGTCCGGCCTAGAGGAAAGTCAACGAGGCTCCTTCGATGACTTCGCTCACAGCGCCCGATTCTCTGCGGAGTATTCGTGGTTTCCACCAAGAGCCCATGTACCTCGAAACAGGGAGCACCGCAGGGGTGGCATGGTCGCTATGATCTCGTGGCTCAGGCTGGTCCTGTGCCACTGAGCCCAGATGGAGTTGTAGCAGTTGAAGATGGCACATCTGGGGTTGTCGGGATTGGTCCAGTCGTTGGCTGCGTGGATGAGGGACTCTGTGAAGATGACCACTGAACCGGCAGGACAGCTATACTCGTCCATGGCAGCGCGGATGTCGTCCTCCCAGGGAGAGTCACTGATATTGGGCCGGTACGGATCGGGGCCGCCGTAGTTGAAGTGTGCCTTGTGCGATCCACTGAGGAATGTGGTCCCTCCCTGCCCTGCTTTCACCTCTTCCAGTTCCCACACGACACGGGTCAATCCGGAGTAGATCTTGCCACCTGCCACCTGGTAACGCATGGCGTTGGCCTGCTGGGGTGGGCGTACCACATGGGGCAGACCGTTGTCACTGCGCTGGCTCTTGTCCCAACCTGGTGGGCGTATCGTGGTGAACGAGCTTTCGCAGCGGAAGCCATAGCAGTCCTGCCGGACGAAAGGCTCCTCTGACAGGATCTCTGACAGGATGCCGACGATGGCCGGGTGGTCGAGCAATTCCTGCAGGGCCCCCTCGTAGTTGTGCCTGGCGCCGGCATATACCTCAGCCTTCATCGTGTCGATCTGTTCTGCCGACAGGACCGATGGGAGAAGGATCCACCCTCGCAGGTCGAAGAAGAACCTCTGCTCGTCTGTCATGGGTATGGCGGTGACTGTGCCGGTCATCCCGTCCTTTCCGTCCTGGTTCGGCGAATCGAGGTAGCCAATATCGACCACCGGGGCGTTGTCGGCCAAAGTCGGACTCAAGACGTTGCCGACGCGGTCACCTTTGCCTTGTCTATCTGCAAAAGAGAAAGGCAAAACATGGGTTCATTCTACGACAACTCCATCATCCCCGATCACCTGCGCCGGGATTTCGACGTCTATGATCGGATCGGGCAACTCGACCTCGATCTGGGCACTTTCGACAGCTGGATGGCCCGGGATCTCAAGGACGCCAGTATCTGTTCCGTCATCTTCCACGAATCGGGTCTGGTCTACCTGTCGGGCTATGGCTACGGTCCCGGTCAGATGTACGACGATCCGGACCGCCTCAAGGAAGGCCAGGATGCGGCACAGTTCGTCGCCGACTCCATGATCGGCCGACTGCACTGGTCGCTGACCTGCGGTGGTGAGGGGGGAGACCTGAACGATGTGCTCTACACGGTGAAGGGACTGGGCATGGTGGTGTCTACAGATGTCGCCTTCCACGGGGCCCCGGCGGTGATGAACGGTTTCTCCAGACGCTGGCAATCCGTATTCGGCGGCGGTGCCGGCGCCTTCGCCGTGGACGGGCAGGACAGCAGCTACTCGGGTGTGCACGCCCGCAGCGCCATCGGGGGTTTTACCGGGCGTTTCTCCATCGAGCCCGAGCTTATCGTCGCCATCCCGCCCGAGCTGGCTAAAGCGGTCATCCGCAACCGGGGCTGGGTCTTTCCGCTGCCGCCGAAAGAAGCCGAGCGGATCCGCGCCGAATACCGGCAGGCACACGGGGAGGCGGCATGAAGGTCTGCGATCCCCATTTTCACCTGTGGGACATCAACGAGAGGCCGAATCCGAATCTGGGTACGGCGGTGGAGGAGAACCTGCCGCGATATGTTGGAGCCGACTACCTGCGGGACATGCAGCAGTTGCCTGCACCTCTCGAACTGGTCTCCAGCGTACATGTGGAAACGGTGGTGGGACAGATGGCCGGGGGCGCCGTCATCGACACGCTGACGGAAACACGTTTCGTCAGCGCCCAGCTGAGTGCCAGGCAGCACCCGGCGGGGATCGTCGCCTACGTGCATCTGGCACGGGATACGGCGATGGCCGAGAAGATCTTGCTGGAACACGCCGAAGCGGCAGACGGACGCCTGCGCGGGGTGCGCATGATCCTCAATCACCATCCCGAGAACGCAGACCTGACGTGGCCCCAGGTGGAGCGGGGAGACTTCGTGGGCAGCACCGTGTTCAAGGAAGGGATCGCGCTGCTCGGCGAGCACGGGCTCTCCTTCGATCTGCAGTGCAACCCCCATCAGTTCATCGACGCCGCGGCGACGTTTGCGGACCTGGCGCAGACGCCGGTCATCCTCAACCATCTCGGGTCATTTCACGATGGTGAGGATGAGGAGTACGAACAGATGTGGCGTCAGGGTATGAAGGCCCTGGCCGCGTTGCCGCACGTATCGGTGAAGCTGTCCATGCTGTTCTTCTGCGCCCAGGGTTATCACGAGGATGAGGACAAGGAGGAACACGTCCGCCGGCTGGTGCGCGAAGTGATCGACATGTTCGGTGCCGATCGCTGCATGTTTGCCAGCAACTATCCCGTGGACAGGATCCAGGGCATCGACGTGGCGACGCTCTACGGCAGGTTCGTAGCGTGGACCCAGGACTGGTCCGAGGCGGAACGTGCCGCCCTGTTCCACGACACGGCGGCGCGGGTGTATCGTCTGGATTAGCTGCGCTCCCCCGTACGTCAGTCGCCTTCTCCGCCTGTCAGAGTGTGACCGGTAAGGCGCTCCAGCACCTTCAGCACGGCGATGTGATCGGCGTCGCCGTCTCCGTGAGCGACGCAGCTGTGATAGAGCTGCCAGGCGGTGGTCGCATTCGGCAGCACGAGGCCGAGGTCGCGGGCGGCGTCGACGGCCAGTCCCAGGTCCTTGCGCTGCAGTTCGGCGCGAAAACTGGCGTCGAAGTCCCGTGCCAGCATTCGCTGTCCGTGATTGTCGAGGATCAGCGACGCGGCGGCGCCTCCCATCAACGCCTCCCTCACCTTGTGCGGATCGGCCCCCGCCTTCGAGGCGAACAACAGGGCCTCGGCCACGGCCTGCACCGTGGTGCCGACGATGATCTGGTTGGCCACTTTGCACACCTGCCCGTCGCCGTTGCGCGTGCCGATGAGGGTGACGGTGGTACCCATGGTCTGCAACAGGGGGAGCAGGCGATCGAATGTCGACTGTGGTCCACCTACCATGATGGTCAACTCGCCGGTGACGGCCCGCGGGGCTCCGCCGGACACGGGGGCGTCGAGATAGTCGCAGCCGAGGTCGTTGATGCGCCGGGCGAAGTCCACCGTCGCCGTGGGTGAGATGGAGCTCATGTCGATGACGGTCTTGCCATGTTGCAGACCGGCGGCGACGCCGTCATCGGCGAACAGCACCGTCTCCACGTCGGGTGTGTCGGGGACCATGAGCACGATGATCTCTGCGGCCGACGCGACGGCCTTGTTCGTGGTGCAGACGTGGGCGCCGCCATCGATCAGCTCCGGTGGCAGGGGCGGGTCGAAGTCGACGATGACCAGGGGATAACCGGCGGCCTGCACATTACACGCCATGGGTCGGCCCATGGTGCCCAGGCCGATGAAGCCGACCGTCGGCCGCGCCGCGCTCACGACCCGGCCTTCACGTCAGCGTAGCTGACCAGCTGAATGCCGCGCTCGGCGATGATGGCCCGCACCTCCGGATCGGTCCAGGATTGCGTCACGCCCTGGTGGTCGGCGGCGACCTCAGCATATCCCGCGTGCCCCAGCACCCGCGTCTCAGGGGTGTCAAAGGCGGGGTGATCGACGAAGAGCCAGCGTCCCGGCGCTACATCGCGCAGGCTCCGGCACAATGCCCGGGTCTTCTGTTCCGCCGACAGACTGTGGCTGTTGTCCCCGTACCCACGAAACCGTTCGAAGGCGCCGACACCGGTCTGCAGTCCATACTCCCGTTCCAGGTCTGCCACCAGGTCGCCGATACGTTCGTCGGCCGCGGCCACGCCCATGTGTCCCGTCAGATGCGAGGCGCGGGGCACGCAGTCGATAATTCTGTCGATCTGGGCCCGCAACTCAGTCTCTACCTCGTCCAGCTGCCAGTGGAGATCACAGAAAGCGTCGCCATCGTCGCTACGGCTGCGGAAGGTCCGACAGAAGTAGCCACTGCTGTCGACGAGGCTCGGGGCCCGCGTCAGCGGTCCCCACTTCATGCGGTCCCATTCACTCGTCAGCGTCAGGTGGATGCCGACGTCGAGATCAGGACACTCGGCAAGCATGGTGATGGCTTCCGGGAACCACGGGCAGGGCGCCATGAGCTCGACGGACTGACAGATGCCCTTCCGGAAGACGTGGAGACAGGCTTCGTTCACCGAATGAGCCATGCCGATGTCGTCGGCTCGTACCAGCAGTTGAATCTCACTCACAGGGAACTCTCCTTCACGGTCATCCAGCTGCCATCTACCTTAGGGCCTGACGGCCCTCCATGCGAGGGCCTAACAGCCCGTTGACAAAGCCCATCTGGGCTGCTGCCGGTCCTTTCGACCGGTGCCTGCGTTGCGCTCCTTCAGCGGGTCTAAAACCGAAGCATCACACAAGGGAGGATGCCATCTCACGAATCGTTGATCTGACCCACATACTCGAGCCGACCCAGGCCGATGCGACACGCCGGTTTGCCGTCACGCAAGGACCGGCCATCGCCGAACCCGAGGGCAAGGTGCGGCCCGAGGGAGAGTGGTACATCATGTCGCACGTGGACGTCATGGTCCATGTGGGCACTCACCTGGAAACACCCTATCACTGCCTCCAGGAGGGCGACGACCTGGCGACGCTGTCGCTGGACCGGTTGATCGGGGAGGCGGCAATCCTCGATCTGCGTGGCGCCGAAGCTGAGGGTGGCGTAACCCTCGAGCAGGTACAGACGGCCGGCGCCGCCTCCGGTGGGATACACAATGGAGATATCGTGTTCTGCAACATGGGGCCGACGGGCAACTTCTCGACGCCCGGACTGCAGTGGCTGGTCGACGCCGGCATGAAGATGATGGGCGTCAGCTCGGGAGGCGTGGAGCTGGCCGACCCCGAGCACCGCAACATCAACCACCTGGTGTTGTTCCGGCAGGGCATTCCGTTGATCGAACACCTGGCCCATCTCGACCAGCTGCGGCAGTCACGGGTCACCGTCTACGCCCTGCCGATTCCGGCGAAGGGGGTCGATGCCTTTCCGCTGCGAGTCATTGCGGTCGAAGCCTGAGCTGGCGGCCGACACGGGCGGCGATGGCTTCTACGTCCTGTTGCCCGTCGACGACGATACAGGGCAGGCAAAGAGACTTGCAGCGCTCACCGACCCAGGCAGCGAAGGCGACATCGCGGTCCATCCAGTTGCGGAAGGCGCGCTCGGGTTCGCGGCAGTCGGTCAACGAGTCACGAGCCCAGTCGCGCTGCCCGTAGTGCCGGCGCTGGAAGTCGGGCGTTGGTACGACCCACACCATGGCTGCCGTCGCTGCCATCGGTGCCAGGCAGTCCGGCAGCAGACAGCTGCCCTCGGTCAGAATCGTCGCGGAGCCGGAGCGGGTCTGAGCGACGAGTGCGTCGACGATGAACGCGCAGTGCTCACTGTAGCAGGCGATGACCTCATCGAGCAGCTGGGGCACCGGCTGCAGCCAACGCTCGTCAGAGGATGCCTGCAGCCAGGCGCACAGGGCGGGCTGACGCTCAGGGGAGAACCCTCTGGACTGAACGGCGAAGTCCTCATCGACGCTGAATCGCGCCGGCCCTCCGGCGGCCGACAGGCGCTCGGCGATCGTGCTCTTGCCGGCGCAGGGAGAACCCCCGATCCAGAGCACCGAATCGCCGAGGTTCTGCCGCTGCTCAGCGGTGACCGCAAACGTCACGTCCATCATGCCACACATCATACACCAGGGGCAGCTTCCGCGCCGGCCCCAGGCTGGCTCGCACGCTGGCCTGAGGCTACTTTCGTGCGCGCTAAGCCACACTCATGGAGCCGCGTGGCTCTACCCAATGCCAACGGAGTCACCGCCACATGCCTGACGTTCAGGATGTACTCGTGCTGTTCCAGACCACACCCGGTCTCGATTCCCAGGTGGTGGCATGGTCGCGCTACGAAGCCTCCAAGGGGACCGGCATCAGTGATCTGGCCGAAGAGGACGAGCCTCCCTACGGCAACGCCATGGAGGCCATGCGCGACGGTTGGCAGGTGATACAGATGTCGGAGCTGAAGCACCGTCCACCCGGCGACGATGCCTACGAGGACGGCCCCCTGCCATATCAGACGGTCCTGTCCCGATTCAACCCCCTGGCAAACGACGAGGAGTGAGAAGAGATCATGAGCGCGCACCTTCTTTCGGCCACGCAGATGGCGCAGTTCGTCGCCTCGGGGTACCTGAAGTTCGAAGACATGGTGCCCCGCGATCTGTCGGCGGCATGTCGCCAGGAGATGGAGTCCAACAAAGGGTATCTCGCCGTGGGCACACCCTTCGAGACAACCTGGCCGACAGGGACGGCCCTGGGGGACGCTTTCCGCCTGCCGCAGATGGAAGGCATGATCGAATCCCTCGTCGGTCCCGACCCGCTCTACGATCACCATGCCGCGCATCTGGTGAAGGCCGGCGTCATGCGGGGACCGGACATGCATCAGGATTCGGTCCTCGACTACCGCGAGAACTACTTCGACATCCAGCTGTCGCTGTTTCCGGTAGATACGCCGGATGAGATGGGCGGGACCTACCTGATTCCGGGCACGCAGTTCCGCAACGTGCGGACGGGGGAGATCAAGATGTACCAGCACATGCGCGGCAAGGTCTGGGCAAACTGCAAGGCCGGCACCGTGTATGTATGGAACACGCGGGTCTGGCACGGGTCGCGCAGCAATCACACCGACCAGGATCGCTACATGTACAAGCTGCGGCTGAATCCCACACGGCCCCAAGTTCGGCTGTTCGATACCTCCGACCTGGACAATCCCGGTATCGGCAAGATTCTGTCACACAACCACGGCTGGGAAGGCAACGAGCATCGGTACGAATTGATGCGCCGCGTTCAGCAATGGCGTTTCCTGTCGGATCAGCCCGACTACGATATCGGCGAGCGTTTCCTGCGCCGACGGGAGTACAACCCGGCAGCGGCGTAGCTGGCCAGGCGAATCGCAACGGGCGCCTGACGCTACCCGGAAAAAAGGACTCGGAAACGCTGGCACACAACGGGCATGGAATGATCGGGCTCGCGGCCCAGTTCCTCGCACTGGGCAGCGAAGATCCGCCAGTACTGGCGACGCCATGTCTTGAGTGACCGGTCCCACTCGCCGTTGTCGTAGGCGAAGCGCAGGTCGATCTCGCGGAACGGGCGGGTCACCAGCTCGGTTGTGCGAACCACGCAGACCGGTTCGTCGCGGCCGTTCTCGAGAATGCTCAGGGAGCGCACCTGAGGCAGGGGTTGATGCCGTGCCTCGTACCTCCAGAGCAGGGAGCTGGCGGCCGTCTTGATGCCGCGGCCGACGAGCAGGGCACCATCATCCGCGTCGTCGGCGGTAACACCGAGGCGGAAGGCCTGATAGAACCAGCGTTGTGCTGTGTCGGCGTCAGGCGCAGTGTCGAGGTACTGGCGCCAGAAGCGCTCGGTGGCGGGTTTCAGCGGTGCAGTCATCAGGTTTCACGAAGGCATGTCTGGCGAAAGATGCACATACGAAGCGGCAGTGCCCACCTCCTTCTGTTGCTGCTGATTCTGGCCGCAACCACCGGGATCAGCCACGCGGAGTGGCCCTACGATGACTACGACACGGGACGTCGCGGCAGGGCAGTGCCCGTGGCCCTGGGTCCGCGGGCGGGGTACGACTACGATGGTGACACCTTCAGCGCCGGTGTCCAGCTGCGGATTCCGCTGTGGCGCCGGAGTCGTTTTCTTCTGGTTCCCAGCGGCGACATCTACGACGACGGCAAAGGCACGGACTGGCAGGCCAACGTGGATCTGCTGGTGTCGCCGGGCCCCAGAGGCGGCTTCTACGGCGGCCTCGGGTTCGCCTGGGTGGAGGACGGCCGGCCGCAGCGAGAACGGGCGGTAAACCAGGTTCTCGGCCTGCGTCTGCCGCTGGGTCGGGACCGGGTGCAGAGCTACATTGAGGCCCGCTGGACGGAGCTGAATCGCGAGACCGTGTTCCGTCTCGTCTTCGGACTCAATCTCAACCTGTTCCGCTACTGACGCCACCGGGAGGCATCGCCATGCGCCGATTCAACCGAACGCCGTGTTACACAGGTCCCGAGGATCCGGCCCGCGATGAGGTCCGGGGTACGCTGCAGCTGGGTGAAACGGTCACCATCGAAACCGTGGGGGGCGCTGACCACGACTACGAGGCCGCCGGCGAAACACGAGCGGGTATGATCGTGGCGGCGAATACGCCTCGGTACTCCCGTCGCGGGGGCCCCTTCGTCATCGAAGGCATCGAGCCTGACGACTGGGTCTCCATCGAGATTCTCGACATGGAAATCGGTCCCTACGGCTTCTATCGCAACGCCGGTCCCCATTGGGGGTACTACCGCTGCGTCGCCCCGGTGCGTGATGGTCTCGTGCACTTTCCCCCGGATTTCGTCGTTCCGGTCCGCCCCATGGTCGGCGTCATCCAGTTGGAATCGGTGGCCCCCCATCCGATCGACCACGGGGGCAACATGGACTTCAACTCGATCCAACCGGGCAGCACCGTCCACATCCGGGCACAACGGCCGGGAGGTTATCTGTCCCTGGGGGACACGCATGCCCGCATGGGTGACGGCGAACTGACCGCCGCCGGGGTTGAGATCGATGCGGCGGTGACCCTGAAGGTGGATCGTTCGCCCGGGTTCCCCAACAGCAGTCCCGTCGTCGAGACCACCGGATACGTGGAGAGTCGTGAAGAGTGGCTCACCAGTGGCATCGGTGAGACCTGGGGTGACGCGCTGAAGAAGGCGTGGACGGAAATGGTGGCGCTTCTCATCGACCGCTACGGGACGAGCTTCGAATACGCCAACATGATCGTCGGCACCATCGCCGATGCGCGGCCCGGGTTTGCCACCGAATACATCGGCAGCTACTGCACGGTGCAGCTGGCTATCACCAAACAACTGCGACGCACTGGAGCTCCCTATAAACCTTGATTCACTCCTGTGGCGACGCCGGCGACGTGCGCTGCCACTCCATCCACTCCGTCAACTGACGCTGGGTGTCGTCGAAACGGGAGCGCACCTGTGGCGGGAACACATAGTGGTTGACGTTACCCGGGTTGCCGGCAAGGGACTCGCGCATGGCGGGGTTGTAGGTGGCATCGATGTAGTTGAAGTAGAGATTCGTGCGATGGCTTTCGGTGGTCTTCGGCATGCCGGTGTGCAGCAGGGTCTCGGAAAACATCACCACGTCGCCCGCCTGGCCGGTGACACGCACTGTTCCCGGCAGTTCCCGGCCGCGATAGTCGGCCATGGGTAGATCGATCTCGGACTTGTGGGCACCGGGGACGAGGACCAGACAGCCATCCTCGGGCCCGTTGTCGGTGAGCAGGTAGACGCAGTTGAGCATGCGCGTACGCACTGTGCCCTGGCGGACGCTGTAGTCATCGGGATTCAGGCCCCGGTGCCAGCCACCCCAGGGCGTGCCGAGAGTTTTGTCGATGGCCCACGTGTTGACCAGTTGTGGATGTTTCATCCAGGACCGCAGGCGGTCGACGACGGGGCCACAGCTGATGACCTCGTCGAAGACATCCGTCCACAGGGGCAGGCCGTTGAGGCGTCGCTGGCCCTCCGTCAGCTGTATCGTCGTCTGTCCGCGAACGTCTCCGGACTGCAGCCAGTCATCGTCGTACGTCTGGTCGAAGAGCCGGTCCAGTTCGGCGCAATAGCGCTCGCAGCGGTCGGCATCGAAAACGCCTCGTAGTACGATGAATCCCTGGGCGTCGAACTGGAATGTGTCGGCTATGGGTATGTCAGTCATCAATTTGCCTCCATTCGCCGGAAGCTCCTCTATTTTCTACGAACCCGCCACCCTCAAGTGAAACGAGCCAGAGGTTGAGACCGAGCAAGGTCCTGAGAAAGATCCGTGACGGTCAATGTGTCCGCGTCGCCGCGCTGGGTCACTACCTGCCTTTCTACGTGCGCCACGCCGCCCACTGCGCCTTCGACGCCATCTGGCTCGATCTCGAGCATCGGGCCATGGATCCACGCGAGGTGCAGAGCCTGCTGGCCATGTGTCACCAGCACGACATCGACGCCATGGTGCGGGCGCCGACGACGGAGCGCACCCTGCTCTATCGTTACTTCGAAGACGGCGCTGCCGGACTGTTGATGCCCCTGGTGGCCGACGCCGAGGAGGCTCGACGTATCGCCAGGGCCGTCAAGTTTCCCCCCATCGGCAATCGTGGCCTCGATGGCGCCGGCCTCGACTCGGATTTCATGCTTGCAGCAGAGGGCTTCACCGACGACGCCAACCGCGAGACCTTCGTCTTCTGCCAGATCGAGACGCCCCGGGCCCTCGACGAGGCCGAGGGAATCGCTGCCGTGGAGGGAGTCGACGGGCTGTTCATCGGCCCCGCCGATCTCGGCCTGCGTCTCGGATTGCAGGAGGGTGGCGCCAGCCTCGAGGAGGCCATAGCCAGAGTGGCGGAGGCGGCAAAGCGCCACAACAAGGCCTGGGGCATCGCCGGCGGTGGCCCCGAGCAATGGCAGCGGTACCGCCAGATGGGAGCGCAGATGCTGATCGGCGCCGGGGACTTTGCCCTGACCGGCGTGCTCGCAGAGGCGCGGAAGAACTTCGATGAGGTGCTCGGGGAGTGACGTCGTCAGTGTCGGCCGATGCCGTGCAGTGCTGGGATCGCGAGCGGGAATGTCTGGTACCGGAGAAGATTCCGTACGTGTGGTTCCTGCACTGGCTCTACGGCACAACCGCCGGAAGACGGGTGGCGGATCTGCTCTGCAGCCGTCGGTGGTTTTCAAGTCTGGGCACGGCGCTGAGCCATCGGCGCGGCTCCCACGGGCGTATCGCGCCCTTTATACGCACCTACGGTGTACCGATGGACGACTACGAGGTCGAAGCCTACCACAGCTTCAACGACTTCTTCATCCGCCGTTTCCGTGGCGGCGCCCGCAGCTTCTGCGCCGGTCCCGGACAGCTGCCGGCGTGGGCGGAGGGTGCCTGCCTCGGATGGGACGAGGTCCTCGGCACCGAGACCTTCCCGGTGAAGGGCGAGTTTCTGACGCCGGCGGCCCTCATGGGCAGTACCGATCATGCTGCCCTTTTCGCCGGCGGCCCCCTGCTGCTGATCCGCCTGCGACCCCAGGACTATCACCGCTTCCACTTTGTCGATGAGGGCGAACTCGTCGATCACTACGGCGTACCGGGACGACTGGACTCGGTAAACCTGCTGGGTCTGCGCCACCGGCCTGACATCCTGGCACGCAACGAGCGCCAGGTGACAATTCAGCAGAGCCGGCGGTTCGGACGCCTGGCCTACGTCGAGGTGGGCGCCATGATGGTGGGCCGAATCGTGCAACAACGGGACAGAGCGCCCGCCTGCGGCGAAGAGAAGGGGTACTTCGAGTTTGGCGGTTCCACGGTGGCCCTCTTCGGCGAGCCAGGCGCCTGGAGACCCGACGACGATCTGCTCGAACGAACCGCCGGCAGAATCGAAACGCTGATCCGGCTCGGTTCACCCATCGCAACAGCCCGGTGGTCCTAGAAAGTATCCCACTTCGACATGTCGTCGTTGGCTGCAAGCACACCGATGTAGATGTTGACGAAGGTCAGCACCTTGCACTCGGGTTCGAGGTGGCCGCCGAAGGCGATCTTGTCATCGGTGAAGGTGATGTGGGCGTGGACACGCCCCGACAGTACTCCACCCGTGATGGCGACGACATCGAGAGCCTTTTCTCCCTTGGGATACTCCTCGGCAGGAGGCAGGTCAGCGCTGGCGACGACGTGGAAGTGGTAGTGGGTGACCGAGCCGAAAGCGCTGAGAAACACGGCGTTGCCGATGTTCTGCTCGGTGACGAACTGCTGCAGCGATTCGAGAATGTCATCGCCGTTGTTCAAGTGCAGGGCGATGATGTCGGTGAAGTTCGTCTTGATGTGCTGCACGAGGCATTCTCCAGCGTAGGTTGATTGCGGGTCAGAGGATAACAAGCGTACAGTCGCACATCCCGTGCAACTGGCGTGCTGGCGGCCACCCCGCCCGACGTGCAGGTTCACGCTCCATGCCTGCCCCCGATGCCGACCGCGGCCTGACACTGCGGCAGCTCTACACCCTCTTCATTCCCCTGGCCTTCAGCGGCGCCTTCTTTCCCGTGGCGCGGCCGGTGATCAATGCCGCCCTGGCGCGCACCGACAGTCCGGAATTGGCCCTGGCGGCGTATTCGGTGGCTCTCAGTGTGACGATGCCCCTCATATCGCCGCTGTTCGGTCTGCGCCAGATCATCACGGCACTGTGTGTGGACCGCGACATGATCAGCCGTCTGGCACGTCTGGTGTGGTGCATCGGCGGCGGTGCCACTGTCGTGCTGCTGGTGCTGTCGGTTCCATCCGTCTACATCGCGGTGACGGATCGTGTGCTCGGCATTCCATGGGAGATCTCGAGTCTTGGCCCGCCGGCCATGCTGCTGCTGGCCACGTCCCCCCTGTTGCTGATCGGTCGGGGGTACTATCAGGCGATCCTCGTCCACTTCGCCAATGCCAATCCCATCGGTGTGGGCGCCTTCGGTTACCTGGTGGCCTGCAGCGGCGTCGTCTTTGCGGCCGTGCTCTGGCTCCAGCTTCCCGGCGCCGTCGCCGCGGCGCTGGCCCTGCTTGTCGGAAATCTGGTCTACATCGTCATCGTCTGGTTGCCGACACGGCCCATGTTCCGGGGAGACCCGCCGCGCATTCCACGGCGCGACGACAGCTTCGATCCGCAGAAGCGGTCCATGAATCACATCCTGTCGCTCTATCATCCGCTGGCCCTGTCGATGGTCCTGGCGGCAGGCGTAGAGCCTGTGGTTCAGGGGGCGATGGCGCACTCACCTGGAGTGACGGAGTCTCTGGCGGCCTACGCCGTATGCGTCTCCATCGTCTGGCTGCTGCGAACGAATCTGTGGAACACGCAGCAGGTCGTCATCGCGCGAGTGAAGGGACAGGCGTCCTACCTTGCTGTCCGACGGTTCGTCACGAGCCTGGGGTTGGGTACGACGGTGGTGATGGCAGTCGGCCTGGTGCCGGCGGTGGGAGAGACCCTGTTCGGCGATCTGATAGGTCTGGACGGCCAGGTGAAGGAGTACGCCAGGCACGGCTACGCGATCCTGGCGATCGTCCCCTTTTTACAGGGCTGGCGCAGCCTCTATTACGGCACTCTCGTGTCGCTGGGAGAGACCGGCGGCATCCGGACCGCTGCGGTGGCACGTGTCGTCGTGCTGCTGGCGTCACTGGGGCTCGGCGTGTCGTACGGAGAGCTGGCCGGGATCTATGTCGCTGCCGGTGCCACGCTGCTGGCGGAGGTCACGGAAGTCGGGTCTCTGCATCTCTCGGTGCGCCGGATCCTCGCAGATGCGCCGCCCCATGCCTGAATCGTCACATCAAGCTTCAGCGCCGCTATCTTTGCGCAAGGACAGGGCGATCCGCTTCCGGGCCAGGTCCACCGACAGCACTCTCACCTGCACCTGCTGCGCCACCTTGACGATCTCGTTGGGGTCCTTCACATAGCGATCGGCGAGCTGGCTGATGTGCAGCAGCCCATCCTGGTGCACGCCGACGTCGACGAAGGCGCCGAAGGCGGTGATGTTGGTGACGATGCCGGGCAGCCGCATACCTGGCTGCAGATCTTCCATCCTCTCCACACCCTCCATGAACTCGAAGGCCTCGAACTGTTCCCGCGGATCGCGCCCGGGGCGGGCCAGCTCGCCGACGATATCCTGCAGGGTGGGCAGACCGATGGTGCCATCGACGTAACGATCCAGGTCGAGGCGCTGGCGCAGCTCGGCGCGCTCGATCAACTCCTGCACGGTGCAGCCCACATCCTTTGCCATACGGTTCACAAGGGTGTAGCGCTCGGGGTGGACGGCACTGGCATCGAGGGGGTGTTCGGCGCCACGGATGCGCAGAAAGCCGGCGGCCTGTTCGAAGGCTCTGGGACCCAGACGCGGGACGTCGAGCAACTGTCGGCGGGTGCGGAAGGCGCCGTGTTCACGGCGGTGCGCGACGATATTCTCGGCCAGCTGGCCTGACAGTCCGGACACGTGGGACAGCAGTCGCGCACTGGACGAATTCAACTCGACACCGACGCTGTTGACGCAGCTGGCGACGACGTCGTCGAGGCTGTCCTGCAGCGCCGTCTGATCGACATCGTGCTGGTACTGGCCGACACCGATGGACCTGGGATCGATCTTCACCAGCTCGGCAAGGGGGTCCATCAGACGGCGGCCGATGGACACCGAACCCCGCACGGTCAGGTCGTGGTCGGGGAACTCGTCCCGTGCCACCGGCGACGCCGAGTAGACCGAGGCCCCGGCCTCGTTGACCATGACGACCTGGACGTCGTCGAGGTCGAGGCTACGGACGAAGCGCTCCGTCTCGCGGCCGCCGGTGCCGTTGCCAATGGCGATGGCCTCGATGTGATATCGCTGGCAGAGCGTGCGCAGGGCTTCCGCAGCGGCCGGGGCCTTGCGGTCGGGGAAGATGACATCGTCGTGCAGCAGGCCCCCCTGAGCGTCAAGGCAGACAAGCTTGCACCCCGTGCGCAGCCCAGGATCCAGAGCCAGAACCGGCTTTTCGCCCAACGGGGATGCCAGCAGCAGCTGGCGCAGGTTTTCGGCAAACACACGAATGGCCTCGGCATCGGCGCGCTGGCGCGTCTCGACGCGCATCTCCGTCTCCATGGCCAGCGACAGCAGGCGCTTGAAGCTGTCGGCCACAGCCAGCCGGACCTGGGCGGCGGCGGCGTTCTCGGACTTGAGGAAGCGGCGTTCCAACACCGCCAGGCACTCGCCTTCGGGGCCGAGGATGCGCAGGCTGAGGATCTTCTCATTCTCTCCACGACGCATGGCCAGGATGCGGTGGGAGGGCGCCCGGGTGACAGGCTCCTCCCACTCGAAGTAGTCGCGGTACTTCTGCGCCTGCCTGGCCTCGGCATCGAGACCTCGAACAAGGGCGGAGCGGAAGATACCTTTGCGTGCGTAGAGCCGACGCAGCTCGGTGCGGGC
>PBSR01000207.1 GCA_002726335.1 Gemmatimonadaceae bacterium | reverse complement strand
ATGAATTACTTAAAGGTGAGGTCTTTTCAAGTGTGCCAGAGGTGAAGGTGTTGACCGATGCCTGGAGGCGGCTCTACGATCACCGCCGACCTCACAGCGCATTGCGAAATCGGCCACCCGCACCGGTGGTCATCAAACCGAAATTCGCAGCCACATCCTAACTCTGGATGTGGATACATATGTCGGGGTAGGTCACGACGAGGCGGCGATCAAGCTGTTGTATCTGGCCCTACAGAACATCGCCAGACGCTGGACACGGCCGGTGAAAGACTGGAAGAAGGCCCTTAACCAATTCGCCATCATGTACGAGGACCGAGTGCCGTTACTCTGACATGAACCCCGGACCATATACACACGAAGTCTTGCAGGTTCTGGAGCCCTTCTTATGAGCGAAATCGAGCGTGAAATCGAGCGTGAAATCGAGCTCTACGATTATATCGAAGTCCTGCTCAAGTACAAGTGGTTCATACTCGCCGTAACGGTGGTATGCGGGGGATTTGGCTGGACGTTCCGGCCGGCTCCTCCGCCGACGCTATATGAAGCCGATGTGGTATTGATGATCAAACATCTGCCGACTTCACAGACGTCTGGAGATTACACAGACATACCCTCAGTGTCCCAGACCAGTGGCTTCTTTCAGGCACTTGCCTTGGCAGACGATCTCAAGCAGGCGCTGATAGATTCGCTCAACCTACGAATACCGCTATCGGGAATGGATGGCTTGCTACAAGTACAGGTGCTCGATCCTGGCATCCGTTTGGCCGTGCGGTCAAACGATCCCACACTGCCCATTCCCCTGGTAAACACCTGGGCCGCATTGTTCGTTGCGCGCAATGGCGACCTGACTCTGGAGGAAGCGGGCAGCTACTACGACTGGGTGGAAGACCAGTACGATATCGCCCTTGCCAAACTCGATTGCACTGAAGCGGAATTGCGCCGTTTCAGAACGCAGAGTGCCATTGGCTTTCTGGTAATCCAGCGCGCGGCGTTAGATACTGCGGTGATTGCTCAGAATAGGCGACAGATCAACACGAGAAGCCAGATCGAGCAACTCGACCTGGAACTCCAGGGAATGGGCCTGATACTTTCTTCACTCGACAGCCAGCTATTCCGTCGACTTGCTCAAATGGACGCGCAGCCAACCATCAACAAGGTGCTGCTTGCCCAAGCCTACATCGACAGCCAGATCATGATTTCTTTGCAACAGTACGATGCCAAGCACGATGTCGCGGCAATTATGAACCAGAAGAGGGCAATTATAAACCAGAAGAGGGGCGACGAAGGTACCCGCATCGTCACGGGGATCAGCAACCTCGAACAAGAGCTCAGTAACCACGAACCAGTCCTTGGAGGAGTACTTAATCCGACGTATGTAGCGCTATCGGATCAGCTTTCAGAGGCTCGCCTTCAATACTCTGAATTCAAACTAAAACTAGTCGAAGAGGAGAAGTCATCTCAAGAGCAGGACGCAGAAGGCAACACAAGAATTTCGGCCGATGCGCTGACTATACTGCAGCGGCGGAAGCTAATTATCGATCAACACCTACTCTCTGCCGAGAAGTACAGCCAGAGCATCGTGGTGATGGATTCCATCACGGTGCAAGAGGAAATCCTCAAGCGGCAGATGGAATACCACCACAGGCAGTTTCTGTCTCTTAGCGATTCGCTCGATGCCATAAAGGGAGAACTGGCTAACAGAACGCAGTACGAGCAGAGGCTCGTCCGCGATCGAGACAATTACAACAACACCATTGCCCGTTTCTCCAAACTTCTCGAAGAGGCGCGCATAGTCTGGGAGAAGTCTGCCGGCGACATGCGCGTCCTCACCCAGGCGCTGGAAGTACGGCCGATTCTACAAGACCGGGAACCGCATAGAGCAACCATCGCCATCGGCGCCGGTCTTCTACTGTCTACGTTTGGATCCCTGTTGATCGAGTACGTACGCCAGGCGCGCCGGCGGCGCGCGGCGGCAGCCGACTTGTAGGTCGCGCAAGATGTCTGCTTGGAAACACGCACGCAAAATGGAGCCAGCCGCAATAGCCTCTCTGAGCGCCTCAGGCCGCGTCTCGGCGTATCTCCGCGTCATGCCGATGTCTCGATGCCCGAGGATGACCTGCACGCGGTCTGCACCGACATATGGTCACAGATTTAACTTTCGGCACGGGTCCGATTTCCCTCATTCGGACCAAGAAGCCATCCTCTGGTGTCAGATGTTCGTCAGATGCAGCCAGACGCGGCATCATCTGCACGCGGTGCCGTCAGGGCAATATCCCCTTCGACACCACCGCTCGCGTTGTCACGGGAAACTCCCCCGGCTCGCAGCACTGACAGATCTGCACGTCGATGGCGGCGCTCATGAGCATGTAGGCGTCCTCAAAGGACAGGCCGAGCCGCGCCTGCAGCAGATCCACCATCTGATCGGCCGCCAGACGGGCCGCCGCTGCCAGAGACTCGCCGTCTCCCGTGGTCACCCAGTGATCGGCCGTCTCGATCAGCGGTCTCCGGACACCATTGCCCTTCTGCAGTTCCACCCGAACTGTCACCTCCGCCTGGATCTCCAGGCCGATGAAGGTGATCTCGCCGTCTCCCATGGCGCCGTGCACGTCCCCCAGCGCGAGACCGGCACCGGGGACGGTCACCGGCAGATAGACGGTGGCCCCGGGACCGATGTGCTTGTTGTCCATGTTGCCCCCGTGGGATCCGGCATATCCTGTGGAAATGCCCTCACCGGCAGGGGCAGTACCGATCACGCCAACCATAGGATGGGCGGGGAAACGCAGGTCGCCGAAATGCACGGTGCCATCAACGATCGGCACGATGCGTGTGGCAAACTCCTCCGCCCGTGCCGCCAGCAGACCCTCGCCCTTCTTCACTGCCAGAAATCCTGAGGGTGCCAGGTCGATGGCTTCGATGTGAACGGCGAGGGCGTCACCCGGCTCGGCGCCACGGACATGAATGGGACCCGTCGCCGGATTCGATCCCACAGGATGGGGCCGGAGCAGGAGATCCGCGTCGGAGTTGATGGTGCCACTGCGGGCGTCCCAGGTCTCGAGCACGATCCGCTCACCTGGATCAATTGCGAGGACGGGTGCATGCTGCCGGTCGAGGCTGTAAACGATGTGGTCGCGCGAGATGTTATGCATGACCCACATAATAGAGGATCCCCCCGGCGAGGGCGCGCCGGGGGGATCCTGAGGGAGACGTCGTCCGCAACTCTGTGGTGATCGAGGACCCGTCGGCCTGTGACGGGTCCCGGATCAAGTCGTGAGTAGCAACGGCCGCCGCCGGGAACGGCGGATGGTCCAACTCGGTGCGGCGCCGGACCGCGGGAACGATTCCCACCACCGCGCCAGCGGCAGACCGTTACGATCCTCTCGACGAACGCCTCCTGCCTCTATCGATGGGAGACGGCGTTTTCAGTTGGGATCTTTGCAAGCCCCGTGCCACCGGTTCGAGAACGGCACTGATCCATCCGGATCTCGTTGCCCTGCAGTCACATATGCTCACAGAGGAACGGGCTTTCAGTAGACAGAAGCCACCGGCTCGGCGCCGCACATCCGCGCCACTGCTGTATTCGAATCCGTATATTTAACTGTTTAATATGGAGTTAGACACAGTTGCTCAAACCGACGTCACTGCCGCATAGTTGCGGCACCTTGTAGTCCTCGTCAGCTGCGGAAATCCTCCGAACGGAGGCCGTTGCGGCGCAACAGTCTCTGTAGCGTCGATCGGTGCACGCCCGACGCCTGGGCGGCACGGGACACGTTTCCGCCACATCGTCGGAGCAACGCCTGGAGGTACTCGCGTTCGAACTGTCGTCGGGCACTGTCGAAATTACCGGACGTAGCATGTGGCGAAGGGCCGCTGTCGGCGTGGACCCTCGCCGGCAGATCATCTGACTCGATGACGGCCCCGCGACACAGGCTGTGGGCACTTTCCACCGCGTTCTGCAGTTCGCGGACGTTTCCTGGCCACGAATACCTTTCCAGCACGTCGAGGGCGCCCTTCGCCAGCCCATCCACGTGCTTGGGACCGGCTTCGTTCAGTCTCGTGACAAAGTGCTCCGCCAGCAGCACCACATCGCCTTCGCGCTGGCGAACGGGGGGCAGAGCCAGCGTGACGACACTGAGGCGGTAGAACAGATCCCGACGGAAACGCCCGGCATTCATCCCCTCTTCGAGGCTCTCATTCGCTGCCGTAATCAGCCGGAAATCGACGTCGAAGTCCTCCTGCCCGCCGAGACGGCGGACACGGCGTTCCTGCAGCACCCGCAGAAGCTTGACCTGCAGGTCCAGCGACAGATTGGCCACCTCATCGAGAAACACCGTTCCTCCCTGGGCGGCCTCGAGCAGTCCGTGCTTGCGCCTGTCGGCGCCGGTGAAAGCGCCGGGCTCGTGTCCAAACAGCTCGTTCTCCAGAAGCGTCTCTGGCAGTGCACCACAGTCGATGGGCAGGAAGGGTTTGCCACGACGGGGACTGTTGGCGTGCAGACTGCGGGCGATCAGCTCTTTGCCGGTGCCGGTCTCGCCCTCGATGACTACGGAGCTGTCGCTCTCGGTGAGCCGCTCCACCAGATCGAGAACGCGCATCATCGCTGGCGACCGAGCGATAATGTCCTCGAATCCGCTGCGCAGCCCCAGTGCCCGTCGCAGACGCTGGTTCTCTTCGCTGAGCCGCTTCTGCTCGATGGCCCGTTCCATGGTGATCAGCAGCTGATCAGGCGAGAACGGCTTGGGCAGGTAATCGAAGGCCCCCTCTTTCACCGCCTCCACGGCGGTGGAGATGGTCGGAAAAGCGGTGATCATGACCTTCTTGACGTTGCTGTCGAGGGTTTGCAGCTCGCGCAGGACATCGAGTCCGCTCTTGCCCGGCATCTTCAGATCGAGGAGGACGACGTCGAAGGCCTGCCGTGAAGCGGCCGCGATCCCGTCCTCAGCACCATCGCAGAGCGTCACTTCATACCCATGATACGTCAGCGTTTCCTCACAGGCGTCCAGCATGGCCAGTTCGTCGTCGATGACGAGAATCCGACCTTTCATCGGTCGACCCCCGGCTCTGTTGACGCCGGCAGGCACACCGTCATCGTTGTGCCCTCCTGCCGCCTGGAGGCAACGGTGATCGTCCCCCCCAGCTTCTGCACGATCCCACTGGCAATCGCCAGACCGAGTCCAGTGCCCTCACCGCCCTTCTTGGTGGTGAAGAAGGGATCGAAGATCCGTTCGCGGAAATCGTCGGGGATCCCCGGGCCGTCATCGGCAACCGATACGGTCACCACACCGTCGGCAAAGCTGCTGCCGACGACGATCCGCCCGTCCGGACCAGCCGCATCGACGGCGTTGCTGATGAGGTGGACGAAGACCTGTTCGAGCTCGTTGGGATCGGCCTCGACGACGGGCAGATCGTCCCCCGGGTGCCAGGCGCAGGCCGGTTCGGCATCGGCAGATCTGTCAGCTACCAGGTGCAGGGCGCCATGAATCACATGATTGACGTCGAGCCGGCGGGGCGTGCCCTCGGCGGGGCGGCTGAAGTCCAGCAGGCTCTCGACGATGCCGTCGATACGCTCCGTCTGTTCCACAGCGACGTTGAGAGTGGCTACGGCCCGTTCGGAGAGTCCCTCCGCAGCGGCGATGGAGAGGAGGAACTTGAGCTTCATCATCAACACGCCGGTGGGGTTGTTGATCTCGTGGGCAACGCCTGCGGCCAGCTTGCCGATGGCCGCCACCCTTTCCGTCTGCCCCCGCCGGCCCAGTACTCTCTCTATCTCCTGCGTGCGCTGCCTGACCATCTCTTCGAGGAGTCGAGTCTGTTCTTCGTGCTGTCCATCAACCATACGATCGTGCTCCTGCCGGGATAGCATGATGAATACACGTCACCCCGGGGAGCGTCAAGAAGGTGTGGACCACCACCGGCGACATTGCGCGTTTCGCTCCCCCGTCGTATTCAATAGAGATGAGCACCGAACGCAGGCCTCAGCGCATCATCCACAGCGTCGCTCCCATCCGCATCTGTGACAACGGCGGCTGGACGGACACATGGTTCGCGGAGCACGGGACGATCTTCAATATCGGTGTCTATCCGTACGCCGAAGTACAGATTCAGGTCTTTGACCGCGGCGAAGTGGAGAATCGTGTCGTCATCCACGCGGAGAACTACGGAGAACGCTTCGCCGTGGCCGGGAACGACGGGGACTGGACCCATCACCCGCTGCTCGAGGCCGCGGTGGAATACATGAGGGTACCCGAGGACGCGGCCTTCGAGTTGACCATCTACTGCGACGCACCCGCTGGCTGTTCCACCGGTACATCCGCAGCGGTTACAGTCGCCGTCATCGGGGCCCTCGATATGCTCTCGCCGGGGCAGATGACGCCGTATGAGGTCGCGTTGACGGCGCAGAAGATCGAAACCGAGATGCTCGGCCAGCAGTGCGGCATCCAGGATCAGCTCTGTTCCGCCTTCGGCGGCATCAACTTCATCGAGATGTTCCAGTACCCCCATGCCGCCGTGTCGCAGATCCAGGTGAACAACAGCGTCTGGTGGGAACTGGAGCGGCGTCTCGTGCTCATCTTCCTCGGCAAGGCACATTCCTCGTCAGCTGTGCACGAGAAGGTCATCGCCGAACTCGAGGGTGCCGGGCCGGACAATCCCAAGCTGGACGCCTTGCGCCGCACGGCGCACGCTTCCCGCGACGCCGTGTACGCCGGCAACTTCACCGCACTCGGTCAGGCCATGGTCGACAACACCGATGCCCAGGCCCGGCTACACGCCGATCTGGTGGGGGCCGACGCCCAGACCGTCATCGACCTGGCTCGTGACCACGGAGCTCTGGGGTGGAAGGTCAACGGCGCCGGTGGCGACGGCGGCTCACTCACCCTGCTCACCGGGAGCCTGTCCTGGCAAAAGCGCGAGCTCGTGCGCGCCATCGAGGCTGCCAGACCGGGTTTTCAGAGCCTGCCCATCTACTTGAGCCGCCACGGGTTGCGTCTGTGGGAGGCAGCTTGAGCCAGGATCGACGCTGGCCTATCTTCAACGGATTGGCTGCCGCTGCCGATAGAATATGCGTCAGAGGCATATTCCCGCATTCCCCTTCGTCACCGCACGACCGACCCGGAGAATCTCGTTGAGCAAAGGTCGCACCGCTCGTCCCTGGTATGCGGGCCGCACGCCTCCGTCGGAAGATGTTCTGTCAATCTTCGAGGACGCGGGCGAGCCCGAGGTCCTCTACAATCAGGCGAACCCGGATGCCATCGAGGGTGACTTTGCCACTCTGGTGCGCACCATCTACGGTAAGATGGACACCCTCAAGCGGAGCCCGGACGACTTCCGGACATGGGCAGAAGAGGACGGCTACGTCACGTTCTATGAGGCGCTGCTCGACATGGGCCCTCCCGAAATCAAGGGCCGCGTCAGCATGCTGCAGCAGTTGGGCGCCTTCAAGTTCCGCAGTGCCGCCGGTCCCGACGAAAAGAAGAAGCTGATCTCGGACATCTTCGCCGAACAGCAGGAAGGCGAAGACGCCAACATCGTAACGGCGAGCCGGGCCCGTCGTCTGTCACAGATCTGGTCACCCACCGCCGACAGCCTGCTCGACTTTATCGTTGCCCGCCCGGCCCAGGCTGGCCGCGTCGTCTCCGACCGACTCAACCCGACGAACACCGAACCCTTCCGCCTCATCGGCCACCCCTTCAAGGACGTGCGCTCCACGGTCCTGCAGCCCATCGCCGACGCCCGGGTGATCGCCTTTGAACGGGAGGGCGACATCAACATCGTACCCGCGGTACGCAAATCATGCGATCAGTGGGACGCCGACGCCGGCGCCGTGGGTGGCGTCGAGCAGATCAGCCTGATCGAAACATTGCTCATGCACGAGCTGGTGGAACTCATCGTGCATGAGCAGCAGCCGGACTTGCCGCCCGTCTGCGGTCACATCGTGGCAACGACTTTCGAGCGCTACCTCAAGGCTGACCTGCTCTCAGTTGCCGTGGAGGACTTCTTCTTTTCCTAGCCGGTTCTGTCCGAGGACGAAGAGGCGGAGCGCGCCGAGGAGCAGCTGCAGCTGGAGATGAACGAGGCGGAAGCCATGTTCGCCGAAGAGGAGGCACCCGACGACCTCGACGATGACATCGGCGACCTGCCGATGGACCCGGCGGCAGCACCCAAGAAAAAGGTCAAGAAGAAGGTCAAGGGGAAGGTGCAGAAGAAGGTCGGGACGGTGAAGAAGAAGGTAGGGACAGGGACGGTGAAGAAGAAGAAGGTGGTAAAAAAGAAAAAGGGGTAGACCTTGCCGTGGCCCACCCTTTTTGAGTCCCCTATCCCGCCCTTGCTGTGGGCGGGTGGTCACGTACCGAGGGGTGACCCCTCCGTTTCTGCGGGGTCGGAGTCTTCCGCCTGCAGGTCGCGACGCACCTGCTCGAACTCCTCTTCTGAAGCATCGAGTGCCGCGGCGGCCTCGCGGATGCGATCACACAGGTCCCGAATCTCGTCGTCATCGCCGATACCTGCTCCCTGTCCCGCCTCGATTCGATTGAACACGGTGGTTCCCAGTTCACCCCTCAACCGAGACATGCGTGTTTTTGCCGCGGCAATGTCGAGGCGCGCCCGCCCCACCTGGGTGAGTCCCTCCGCCTTGTCGAAGGCGATGGCGGCACCGTCCTGCAGGCTGCGTTTGATCGAATCCCACATACGTTCCATGCTAGCTCCTGTCACTTTCTTGCCAGGCGCCGCCGTAAGCGGCTCCCAGTGCGTCGAGCAGTTGGTTCTTGTTGGCCCGGGAGATCTCTCGTCCCTGGAGAGAGATGCCAGCGGTCTGACGGGCAAGCTGCCGCAGACGCGTGACCGGAAGAGACTCAAGGTCCTGGGGTGGAGCGACGGCGGGTGTCGGTGGTGCTGGGGGTACCGGTGACGACGATCTCTCGGGGAACGTCCCTTCGACATCGATCGCGGGCGACGGAATCACGTGCGCGCTGACGAGTTCAGAGACCTTGAGCACGGCGGCGCTGGCGGCACTGACTGCGGCCTGTACCGACGCGGTGTCGCCGCGAAACCGGACCGAAACGAGACCGCCGCCAACACGCTCGACACCCAGCAGTTGGACGTCGGCCGCTTTGGCGGCGGTATCGGCTGCTTCGAGGGCGCCGATCAGGCCGCGCGTCTCGATGAGCCCGATGGCGGAATCGGACATATGGGCGCCGACCTCGCGGCGCTCAGCGGTTCAGCGTGTGTCGTTGATCGTGTACGGCAGCAAGCCGAGATAGCGGGCACGCTTGATGGC
The DNA here is from genome assembly GCA_002726335.1 of Gemmatimonadaceae bacterium. The sequence goes on along the minus strand of PBSR01000207.1, from coordinate 21,423 downwards.
GCGCACGATACGTGTCTGCTGGGTGCGGCTGGCACCCGTGCGGCGAGCGGGTTCGATCTTGCCGATTGGCGTGAGGAACCGGGACAGCACGTCGAGACGCTTGTAATCGATCTCTTCGGGCTTGAGCTTCGCCGTGAATTCTTTGCGATTTACCCTGGCGATGTCGGACACTCCTGCAGGACGTGGAACAGATACTGAAGCGAACTGGAAAAGGTAGGCGAGATCGGGTGCAAAAGCAACGCCAGGCACACACCGGGCGGCTCGGCCTGGCGGTCGGGGCAGGGCTCTGCCTGGTGGCCCTGGCCCACCCGGTGTTCGTCGACAGGGCCGAACTGGCTGTGGCCGTAACCCTGGCGATCCTGTCCGCCGCGGCGTGGGCCGCCATTGGTGAGGGATCAGCCTCAGGCCTGCCTCGTGTTGCGTGGTGGCTGGCGATTTCCTGGCTGCTGGGCCTGCTGGTGTCGGCGTGGATGCACCAGTCATGGGAGTTCCATGCCCTGCTTCCACCGACCCTTTCGGCAGCACTGCTGTGGCTCGGTGCCCGCGTGGGAAAATCCGGAAGTGGGACCCGGGTCGGCCACTGGCTCGTGGGGGCCGCCACCATCACCGCACTCCATGCTGCCCTGCAGCATGTCAGCGCCGATCCACTGGGACGACTGGACGAGTTTCCCGGTCGTGTTGTGGGCCCCTTCGACAACCCCAATCACCTTGGCAGTTTCGCCGCCCTCGCCCTGCCCCTGGCGCTGGCCGGCTATGTGCGGTTGACGTGTCGATCCGCCCGACGGCACTGGGGCCTCGGGCTGCTGCAGGGCGGTTTCGTCGTGACCATCTACACCGGTTTGCTGCTGGCAGGCAGCCGGGGCGCGATCTGGGCGGCAGCCGCAGGCAGCCTCGTAACCATCGTCTGCTCTGCCCGGGCACTGCATCTGCGATCGCAGCGGCCAGCCTGGCTGCCACTCCTGCTGCTGGCACTGGCATCGACGGGGGTCACCCGGCTGCTGCAGGAACAGCCGATCATGCAGGGCCCCACAGGCCAGGTATCCGTCGGCCAGCGCCTGGAAGCGCTGCCGAACATCGCAGGCGAGGCGGCGAAGTCTGATGTGACCGTCCTGCACAGACGAGTTCTCTGGCGTGCCGGGTGGGAGATCTTCCTGGCTCGACCCCTGTTCGGCGTCGGCCCGGGGGGGTACCAGCTGGCCTGCGCAACGGCGGTGGCGGGAATGTCACAGGATCCTCGAGTGGCCACGCTTTCCCGCCTCGATCGGCTGGACATCACCCGCTTCGCCCACAACGAATGGCTGCACTCGCTGGCCGAGACCGGGCTCGCCGGCACGGTCCCATGGACGATACTGGTATTCTATTGGGTGTGGATCTCTGCCCGTGCGTTCTGGAGGGGAACCGGCTGGCTTCACTGGGGTGCCCTTGGCGCCTGCAGCTCGGTGCTCATCCATGGTCTGGTGAGTTACCCGTTCTTTTTGCCTGCAACTGCGGGATGTTTTTGGATACTACTTGGTATCACTATATATTGTGGTTCTCGGGTCCCTGAGCCGTGCGAAGATACACGGTAGACACCTCTCTTACGGTGCACGTGTCCCTGTCATCAGAGGTTCTGGTAAAGGAACTCGAAGGATCACCGATAACACTTACTAAGACTACTTGTTACTACGTCGAACCTTGACACCCTATTCCGATCGACTGGCTCAATAGTCTGCTTGCCGGAACCCACGGAGCTACCCACTCCGCCGGCGACATGCCTCAAAGCCCGCAATGGCGGGCCGCGCCCCATCCAGGCGCTCTTGTTCTTAACGGTTTCTAGTCGAACCTGGCGACGCCCCGTCGGATCCTACCGGCGGGGCGTCACTTTTTTTGTCTACCGGCAATGGCTGCCGAACTGCCGGTAGTGACGGACGGGAAGACCGTGGTATTGGCGCGCCAGGGCTTCGAGCCGGTCGCATGCCAGGTCGTAGATACGCTTGCCCTTCTCCGCCGATGCTGCCAGAGCGTCCCCCATGATACCGGTCCCCGCCGCCGTATCCCGCCGTCGCTCGGCAAACTGGGCGAAGGCGAGATCGCCGGTGAAAGGTGCGGTGAGGGTATCGTCCGCCTGGGCTCGTGACATATCGATCAGGTGGGCTCGCAGATGCAGCTGCACCGCCGTCTCCCACTCGCCCCCATGGCCGACACCCTCGTCGGTGGAGCTCCAGGCCTGCAGCTCCGCTTCCACGGCGTCCCACCAGCTGAAGCTCAGGGTGAAGATGTCCTCTTCTGCGAGTTGCCAGCTGACCGCCCTGCAGGGGGCCGCGTTGCCGCCGTGGCCGTTGACGGTGATAATGCGCTCAAAGCCATTGGCGTGAATGCTGCGACAGACGTCGGCCACCAGGGACTGGAACGTTTCCAGGCGCAGGGAGATCGTCCCGGCGAAACCCATGTTGTAGTGGGTGAAGCCTGACCAGATGGGTGGGGCCACGATGACGGGCCATTCTTCGATGCGCCGCGCCACTTCAACCGCCATGTGGAACGGCGCCGAGATGTCCACGTCCATCGGACAGTGGGGACCGTGTTGCTCGACGGAGCCGATGGGTATGATGACGACGGGCGCCTGCTCGAGGGCGGCCTCGAACTCGTGCCGCAGCAGCTCCTGCCACAGCACCTTCTTGTTGGAGCCATCGTAGGATACGGAATACATCAGCGTCAGCCCTCGGCAGCTTCTTCCATCTCGCCGTGGATCTGTCGCATGATCTGGTGATGCCCCTTGCCCTCGTCGGCCAGTTCCTTGTAACGCGTCGGATCGACACCATCCCAGCTGAGGAAGCCGCGAATGTCGTAACGGCCCTCGATTTCCACCGGCAATCCACCCTCGGCGATCATCGACTCCAGAGGATAGGCCTTCTCCTGCAGCGGAAAGTTGACGATCTGCTTGCGCCGTGCCGATTCGTACAGGCCCATCATGATCTCCACGGTGACTCTCGCCTGGCGTCCGCAACCTCGGTGCTCGTCGACGTCACCCTCCAGCCATTGCAGCAGCTCCCGCACCTGGGCGGCGTTGGTGTTGCCGCCGATGGCGCGGTCACCCTCCCCGGCGCCGAGTTCCACCTCGTGCCAACCTTTCGAGGTCGCGTTCATCAACCGCACGCTTGTCTCGCTGACCTCCATCATTCCCTCGGTGCCCTTGATCTGGAAGGATCCGGCCGTGGCGCCTTCGCGCATCAGATCGGACTGAATGAACAGTTGGATGTCGCCCTCGAAGTGGACCAGGCCGAGGCAGGCGTCCTCGATGGCCGTGTCACGTTCGTAGCGATCGGTGCGGCGCTCGACGGCGCCCATGACCCATTGGGGCTGTGGGTCACCGAGGACGAAGCGCGAGCCGTCGATGGAATGGGTGCCCCAGTTCGTCAGCCCCTCGGCGACTTTGTTGGTCACCAACTGAGGCTGACCGATGGCGCCGTCCTGCAACAACTCCCGGGCCTTCTCCCAGCCCTTGGTGAACCGCCGCTGGTGACTGATGACGAGCTTCGTACCGCTCGCTTCGCAGGCTTCGACCATGCTGTCTGCGGCGCCCATGCCGATGGCCATGGGTTTTTCACAGATCACACCTTTCACTCCCGTCGCGGCGGCGGCGATGGTCGGCGCCGGGTGCAGCAGATGCCAGGTGCAGACGCTGACGATGTCCGGCCGGGCTGTATCCAGCATCTGCTCGACCGTGGCAAACTGCTGCAGATTCAGCTCAGCGTATTGATCGATGTACTGAGACCGAGCGTTGGCCACGGGGTCGGCGATCGCGATAACTTCGATGTCCTCGACGAGGGCGTAGCCATCCATGTGCGCGTGCGCGATGGAACCGCAACCGACGATAGCTGCAGTGTATTTGGCGGGCATGTGAACCGTCTTTCCTGTGGTATTGATTGGGGGGCGTAAGTATACTGCCTTCCATGTCCTCTCTCCATCTTCCAGACGCGGTCGAATTACCCGGCGGCGTGCGCATCCCATTGGCCGAACTCGACTTCGCCTTCGTGCGCAGTCCGGGGCCAGGAGGACAGCACGTCAACAAGACGAGCACCCGCGTGGAGCTGCGCTTCCACCTGACCGGCAGCCCCTCTCTTCCGGAGGCCCTGCGTGACCGCTGTCGGACAAGGCTGCAGTCGCGGCTGAATGCGGACGGAGAGCTCGTCATCGCCTCCTCCCGGCACCGATCCCAGACGCGGAATCGAGTGGACTGCATCGCCCGCTTCGCCGAAACCATGGCCGCCGCTCTGAGACCCCCCGCGCCCCCGCGACGCAAGACCCGCCCGGGCCGCGCCGCCGTGGCGCGCCGCCTGGATTCCAAGAAAAAGAACTCTCAGAAGAAGACTCGGAGACGTCGTCCGGGTCTTGATTGAATCCTGAACGGCGTTCCGGCGTCTGATAATCGGAACTCTGCTTGCCAAGGTGCGGCGGAGCTTCTATATTGCACCTTCACGTTGACGTTAAAGTTGCCCTTTGGGTGATTGATCCTCCGCAGAGGATCTTAACTGAAGAATAATCAACGCGTTACAGGAGGCGAGTATGGCCGCTGTCAAAACCCCGAGTACGGTAGAGGCCGTGGAACTCTACTGGAAAGAGATCAAGAATACCGAGCCACTGAGCCGTTCACAGGAGTTCGACCTGTTCACGCGGACCCGGGCAGGTGACGAGGCGGCACGCCAGCAGATCATCACCGCCAACCTCCGCTTCGTTGTCAGTGTCGCTCGTGGCTACAAGGACTACGGCCTGTCCCTGGTCGAACTGATCTCTGAGGGCAACGTCGGCCTCCTCGAGGCGGTGAAGCGCTTCGATGAGACCCGCGGTTTCAAGTTTATCACCTACGCCGTGTGGTGGATCCGTCAGGCGATCCTCAAGGCCCTGGCCGAGCAAGGCCGGATCGCCCGCCCGCCCATGAGCCAGATCAACGACCTGCAGAAGATCGAGAAGCAGACCAGCGCGTTGTCGCAGGTCCTGGGTCGGAACCCGACGTACGCAGAAATTGCCGAACAAGTCGATATCAGCGCCGAGCGGACCCACAACGCCATGGTCGTCGGCCAGCAGGATCTCTCTTTCGACGCACCGGCCTACCCCGACGAAGACACGCCTCTGCAGGCCGTCTTTTCCGCCCCGGGAGAAGCCGGGATCGAGGACCGCTTCGATGAAGACGAGATGCGCAGCACGATCTCGTCGTGTCTCGGCGTGCTGGATGATCGAGAGACCAGGATCGTTCGCGCCTACTTCGGGCTGGGGGACGGCGAGCCGAAAACCCTGGAGGAGATCGGCGATGATCTCGGCGTCACCCGTGAGCGCATCCGCCAGCTGCGCAATCGCGCCCTCGACAAGCTTCGGGACAGCTGCGGCGACCGGCTCGGGGAATTCTCGCGGAATTAGGGCGGCGCTACTGGTTGCGAGGGACCGGCCCCACCGCAACCAGTAGCGCCGGATCCAGTCCCTACTTCAGTGTGGAGATGAACGCCGCCATGTTATTGATGGCAGCTTCATCTATCAGAGTCATGGCCATGGGCCGCATCTGCATACCGAAGGTATCCTCCGGCTTAGACCCGCGGATGCCGGCCTTGAAATTCGCCAGTTGCCGCGCCATATACCAGTCATATTGTCCGGTCAGACGCGGTGCATTGAAGGCGATGTTGCCTTCACCCTTGGCGCCGTGGCAGGCGACACACAGGGCGAAACCCGCCTTACCTGCTGCAACGTCCCCCTTGATGGTGGTCGGCGGAACCGGCGGTTTGAGGGAGGTCACATAGGCGGCGACATCGGCGATGGCCTGTTCACTGGTCAGGGTCATCGCCATCGGACGCATCTGGGCGCCGAATACGTCCAGCGAATCGGTCCCCCGGATCCCTGTCTTGAAGTACTGCAACTCTCTCGTGACGTACCACTCTTCCTGCCCGCCGATGACAGGTGAGTTCAACAGGGTGTTGCCCTCGCCGTTGACACCGTGGCAGGCGACGCAGATGGCGTAGAGGGCCTTGCCGGTCTCTGCATTGCCGGCAGCCTCGGTATTCGTCGCCGCGGCAAGGCACAGCACCAGAGTCACAGAGGCAATGATCGGGTTCTTCATTTCTTCTCGCTTTCTGAGAGATCTTTGAGGACGGTCACAATCGCGTCGGTCGGCTGTCGCAGCCCGACCTGTTGATGACGCACGATGCCGTCGGCATCGAGTACGGTGATGATGTTGGAATGCGAAAAGCCGCCGTAGCCGTCTGGCTTGTACCTGACCCCCAGGACGGCTGCAAGTTCAAGTATATCATTGGGGGCCCCGGTGAACAGTCTCCAGTTCTGCGCGTCCAGACTTTGCTGGATTCGGTAGGTGGCCAGAGCAACCGGTGAATCGCGCTCAGGATCGAAGGAGAACAGTGCGAAGGTGATTGCCTTGCGTGCCGCCGGCTCGAGCTGGATCTCGATCTGCTTCATGTCTTCCAGCAGCATCGGGCAAACGTACTCGCAACTGGTGTAAACCATCGCCAGGACCACGGGCTGACCAGAGAGCGTATCGATGGGACATGCCACAGACCGATCATCGCGCCAGGTTGATCCGAGCTGGTAGATGGACATTTCCGCCATCCCTGCCGGTCGCGGATCCGGGGCCAACTCGGACGGCGCCTGCTCGTGGTGGTCGTGCCCGGTCTCCGCCATCGCTCCTCCCGACAGGCTCAGGAGACTGAGCATGACAAAGAGCCGCGGTGTGTCACCCATGGGCTTGCCTGGTTTTATCATCTGACGTTTGCTCCTGCCCGGGCGCAGCGAAAGCCGAGACTGGAGACCGTATAGTCAGCCTGCAGACTGCTGCGGAAAGCGTAGCGCATGAAGGCGGCGTAGTCGCTGGTGTCGGCGGCCCCGATCGACGCCGCCCCACAAAACAGGTTCCGCTCCAGCCCCGAATCCCCTCGAGACTCACCGGAGACCAGCGCCGTGTTGAAGTCCAGAGTCCATTCCCAGATGGATCCGTGCAGGTCGTGCACTCCCCACAGGTTGCGGTAGACGGAGCCGACGTCGGTCGGGACCTCTGGCGCGGGTCGTCCGTACCAGTCGAGGATGCGTCGTGTGAAGCCGGGATCTCGAGTCCCATCAGGATCGGTCTCCGATGCTGCCGCGGCAAGCTCCCACTGAGCCGTGGTGGGCAGCTGCTTGCCCTGCCACTGGCAGTAGGCCTTGGCAGCGAACCAGGATACGTGCACCACCGGCGAATGTGCCGGCGCTTGCGGACCTGGTGCCAGGTCCTCCTTCCAGGTCGCCAGATACTGGGAGTCGGCGAAGAGCCGCACTACCTGTGAGCGCCGCCATCTGGTCTGCTCCCGCACGAAGGCCAGGTAGTCGGCGTTGGTCGCCTGATAGGCATCAAGATGAAATGACCCGACCGGCTCCTGGCCGGGGGGCAGACCCACAGGGGCATCGTCCAGCGGCCCCTGTGGGTTCAGTTCGCTCGAGCGATACAGAGACCGATACACGCCGGCCGGGATGGCGATCATGCTGTCAGACGCCGGTATCTCAGGCTGTGTCCCGATGTGCGCGCAGGCAGCCAGTACCAGAATGACCGGCACCAGGAGCACCAGTAGACGGTTCTCCTGGTGCACAGCCCTGTACCCAGCCTGGATCAATCGGTCTTGCGTTGCCTGGCCACGTCTTCCGGCGTGACCTCATAGCCGGCATTCCCCCACGAGTCGTACACGAAGGTCAGCACGTTGGCGATGTCTTCATCGGCGAGCTGCCAAGCGGGCATCTGACCGTTGTATTCCTTGCCGTTGACCGTGACAGGCCCACTCAGACCGTTGATGACGATGTCGATGGCGCGACCCTTGTCGGCATTCAGGTAGTCCGATTCAGCCAGCGGCGGGAATGCTCCGGGAACACCGAGTCCGCTCGTCTGATGACAGGCCGTACAGATCTGGTTGTAGACACGCTGACCGAACTCGACGCGTTCTGCCTTGTTGCTGGCTACTACGGGGTCGCCGGCAACCTGGATCGATTGTGCTGCACCGCCTTCCGGCTGGTAGATCTCTTCCATCACCTTGCCGGAATAAACCGTCTTGTTGTCCTCTCCCGTGACGGTCATCACACCCAACGCGCCCTTGTTGAAGGCACGGAAGATGGAATGGTCCACGAGGATGTAGTTCCCGGGAACCTGAAGCCGGTACTCCACCATTGCGGATCCGCCGGATGGGATCAGCGTCGTCTGCACGTTTTCGTGGACACTGAAGCCGCCCTCCGGGTACACCCTGTCGAAGATCTCACCGATCACATGGAAGGACGAGACCAGGTTCGGACCACCGTTGCCCACGTAGAGGCGCACCGATTCGCCCACCTCAGCATGCAGAGCGTTGTCCCCCATCATGGCTCCCACGGAGCCGTTGAAGACGACGTAGTCCGGCTGTTCCCGCAGCGCCTTGGCCATGTCGAAGGGCTGCAGCCCGGCGTCGCCATGGGCGCCCGCGGTGTAGAACTCGCTCTGCATCACATAGTATTCACGGTCCACCTGAGGCATGCCCTCCTTGGGCTCCACCAGAATCAGCCCGTACATGCCATTGGCGATATGCATACCCACCGGCGCGGTGGCGCAGTGGTAGACGAACAGACCGGGATTGATGGCCTGGAAGGAGAACACAGAGGTGTGTCCGGGTGTGGTGAAGGAGGAAGTGGCGCCACCGCCCGGGCCGGTCACCGCGTGCAGATCGATATTGTGCGGCATTTTGCTGCTCGGGTGGTTGCTCAGATGAAACTCCACGAGATCGCCTTCACGTACGCGGATCATCTTACCCGGTACGCGCCCACCGAAGGTCCAGAAGGTGTACTCCACACCATCGGCCAGACGACCATTGACCTCGACGGTCTCGAGTTCCACGACGACGATCGAGTTGTGTGCTCGTGTGATGGGTGGCGGCACCTCTGGAGCATAGGTGGTGATGGCCACCTCGCGCCCCTTGATCACGCTGCTGATCTGTTGCGCCTGCGCCATCGAGGCGAAGGTCAGTGCGGCTGCCACCATGCCCAGAGGCAGGGCACGATGCAACGAGCGAGCGAACTTCATGTCATTTCCCTCTCAACTTCTGCCATGAAAAAAAACACCCCATCTTCCTGACGGGATTTCGAGATGATCAGGTTCAGCGTCCTGGATTGTCCATCAACTGCATGGTCTTTGCCTGCGGATCGTACCCCACCAGATAGATCGCGCCCGCTTCGACGACGACCTCTGTTTCGAAATCCATCCGTGGCGCTTGTTCCAGATCCTCATCCTCCGGTCTGAGATCGACGACGAAACGGTGTGTGCCAGGTGGCACGGCCACCTCTTCATCCAGGAACAGCGGGCGGTCGGAACGCACCCCGGCGTGGTAGATCTCCCGGCGCACCACCAGTTCTCCGTCTACCTTCACGGTGAGGATGTAGGTGGGAGTGATCCTGACGCACTCCTGCGGTCGACGCATGTGCAGCGGCCGGCTGGCCAGTTCCTCAGCACTGAGCGTGCGGCAGTCTTCGATCACCAGGCCCGGGATGTGAGCTCCGAGGCGCAGAACTCCCTCGGTGGGTTCCTCACCCATCGTCACGCGGCTGAGTGCCCCCGTCGCAGTCAGCAGAAAGACCGTGGCCAGAGCGGCCTTGAGATAGCGCAGGCCTCTGGCCGGCTCGCGGTAGGCAGTCCCGGGGCTGGCCGGGCTCTCAAGCTGGCTCTTGAAGGCGTCCAGCCTGGCAAAGACCTGCTTGCGCTCCGCCGACGAGTACGGTGCCAGTTCCAGGCGGTTTTTCTCGATCCGCCTCGACACGGAGGGTGGACGCTTGTGAAAGGTGCGCAGGTTGAGCAACTCCACGCCCTCGCGCGTCAGACAGTTGCGCGTGGGACATCCCCAGACAAACACCCCACCGCACTCGTTCAGCAGTTGCTCCAGGATCCGCGTATGTAATGTGCCGATGCAGCCTGTCGGGTAGACTTGCACCCCGTCGTGCCGGGCGGCATAGCCCTCCAGGTGACGGCGCGCCCCGGGATTGTGCTCGCAGACGATGGCGATCACCCCCGTTCCGTGAGCCCCTTGCGCGGCGGACCGGGTGAATTCTCCGAGGGACAGCATCTGAGTTGCCCCGATGCTGTGCGGAGGGCCAATTGCCAGCTGATCGCAGGAGGCCGAACAGATACCGCAGCTGACGCAGAGCTTGGGGTCGACACGGGAATGCGGCAGCCGGCCGTCGTCGCGCGGCACCATGGAGATCGCTTCGTACGGGCAGTCCAGTGAGCACTGCCGACAGCCGGTGCATCTGTCCTCGTCAGAGACGGACCGTTCGGGCTCTCGCCCCTTGCGCGGTCGCCACCACCACGGCAGCGACAGACCGATCAGGAGGACGACGCACATGAATACCAGCGAATGCTGGGGTGACAGGGCCGAGAAGACGGGCAGCCAGAAGCCGAAAAACCAGTCGACTTCGACCACTCCGGTCACCTTGAACAGGTCGGCCTCTGGCAACATCGGCGCCGGCCAGAAAACGGACAGTGCCAGCAGGGCCAGCCCGGTGACCCACATGATCGGTCTGAGGGGAAACCAGACACTGCGAGCCAACCGCGCCGTGTGCACCCAGAGGCCGAAGATCATACCGAGGGGCAGCGCGATGTGCAGGAAGAGATTCATGAAGAAGAATGATGCTGACACGGGTGTGCTGCCGTTAAAGGCTTGACCGAGCGAATCGCGCAGGAAGGGTACGCTCTGCATCATCTTCGCCCCGGCGAGGGCCAACAACTGACCCTGCGTGTCCCAGACCATCACGTAGCCGGTCCACCCGGAGATCCACAGAACGATCAACAGGATGACGCCGGTGACCCACGCCAGCATTCTGGGTCCCCAGGTCTTGTCCTGTACCTGACCCTGCAGGATGTGATAAGCCACAGCTACGACACAGGCATCGGTGGCGTACCGGTGCAGGGCCCGCATCCAACGTCCGATCCAGACTTGGAGTTGGATATCCCGTACCGACTGGTAAGGCGCGGCCACGTCGTAGAAGAAGAGCAGATACAGACCCGTGACGAAGACGATCGCCAGCAGGCCCACCGCCAGGGTGCCACTGCGGTAGAAGGGATTGTATCTGGACTGATAGGCCCGGTCGAAGATGTGGTTGATCGGGACTACAAGGCGGGCCAGCAGTTCTGTCATGCCCGGGCGCTGCGTCGATGCGTCCTGACTCAGACCCGCCTGCTGGAAAGGGGACTCTTCGTGTGCCGCGCTCATCGACTGATGTCAACCGCCAGATCAGACGGCTCGAGCAGCCGTTCCACTGCCGTGCTGAGCCACTTGACGCTGGGATTGTTGAAGCCGTAGGCGATGACCCCTGTCGTATCGAGCACGTAGACCAGCGCCGGATGGGTGACATCCCCCGTCTTGCCATCGCGCTGTCGGGGAACCTTGTGGCCGTCCAGCACGGCGACGACATCGTCGACGGATCCGGAAAGAACATGGGCGTTTTCGCCCAGGCGCCAGTGGCTGGCCAGAGCCGGTAGCGAACTCGGGGTGTCACGCCAGGGATCCAACGTAACCACCAGCACCTCGACCTTCTCGGGCGGGAAGTTCCCGGCCGCCTGCAGCACGTTTTCCAGAATGACCGGACAGACCGTCTTGCAGTGGGCGAAAGCGAAGGTGAGGAGAACTACCTTGTCACCCAATGCCACCGGAGAAACCTGTGCGCCGTGCTGATCCGTCAGCAGAAAGGGCGCCACATCCAGATGCATGCGCGGGTAATCCAGCGGCAGTTCGTCGATCGTTTCGAACCGATACTCTGTCGCCGCCACCCGGACCCCGGCATCGATCCGTCCGCTGACCCAGACCCCCTCTGCCAGCAGGGTGGCCAGTACGACGCCCAGCAACATCTTGCCACTGGCCGAGGCGATCAGAGCCTCTGAGCCCTGGCGCAGTTCCCCTCCCAGGGCGACGAGCAGTCCTGCCAGGAGGGACACCGGCCCGAGTACGAGCACCATCCAGCCGTAGGTGTCAGGCAACCCGGTTTCGCTCGTACCGAAACAGGCTGACTGTGCCCGCAGCAACCATTCGGGCGTAGCCGCGGGGGCGTGGTAGAACGCCATCGCCCACAGAGTCATGCTGATGGCGGCCCAGAACAGCAGCAGGATAACAGGCAGGATGGGCGCCGGCTCGCGCGTTGCGGTCATAGTCTACTGCCTGCTGCAGGGCGCTGAGGTGGCTCGTCTGGCCCGACGAGCCACCTCATCTCGCGCCCTTTCCTCAACCGATTTTCCAGAGGAAGGAAAGCATCTTCCAGTTGGCGAAGTAGTAGATGACGAAACACGCCAGGAAGATAAACACCAGAATCACTGTACCTGGAGCACCCTTGGTGTGTACGCGCTCCATGTCTTCCCCCTCGTGCACCTGGTTCGGCAACGAGAGTACGCCCGAAGGCAACCCGGCGACCTTGTTGGCGATGTCCTCCTCGGTAAAGGTCTTACCGAAGAACACGGTCACCACGGCGATGGCGATAAAGATCAGCGCCCCCGTGGCCGCAACCATGGCGCCGATTCCGAGTCCGGCTTGCAGCAGATTGACTACCGGATGGAAATCGACCGAAAACGGGGCACCCGAAAAGCTGGTATCCCAGTGCCGACGCGGTATGCCAAAGACACCCATGAAAGTCATCGACATGGCCATCGTCGTGATGCCGCCGGCAAAGAGATACGGCTGTATGCGGGCAAGCGGCCAGAAAGCGATACGCCTGCGGAAGATCAACGGCAGGACGTAGTAGGTGACGGCCATGAAGGACAGCGCCGTACCTCCCACTACCGTGGCGTGGAAATGACCCGGCAGTCGCATCGTGTTGTGGGCGATGATGTTAATCTGCTCGGTACCGATGGTGACTCCGGTGATACCACCGAAGAAGCCAAAGATGATGACGGAGAAGATCATCCCGGAGAAACCGGGGTCACCCCACGGCGCCTTGCGCAACCATTCGAACGTGCCGTTGACGTAACCGCGCAGGCGTTGGCCCATCTCGATTCCGGCAGGCACCGTGAATCCGTGGATCATACTGGCCAGCACCGCCAGGTACATGGCGTAACTGGTATTCCACACCTTCCACGCCGGTCCCATTCCGGGATCGACCAGCAGATGGTGCGCCGAGGCCAGCGAGATGAAGAGCACGTAGAGCACGAAGGCCGTACGACTGATCTTCTCGTTGACCACCACGCCACCCACCGTCACGGCGGCCAGGAAATACCAGACCGCCACCATGGCTGCTACGTTGATCTGCTGCGCACTGTGACCCAGCGCCCAGAAGATCAGCCGGTAGATCTGCGCGTCCATCGGCATCAGATCCATCGACCACAGCAACGTCGGGACGTAGATGAGAGCGCCGTGTACGAGTGTGATCACGGCGATGATCGCCGCCGTCAGGGCCCCGAAGGTGACCAGCGGCATCGAGCCTTCATAGCTGCCTTCCTTCTTGGCGATGATGATGGTCGCGATGAAGTGGAAGGAGACCAGCAACGCGCCGACAGCAAAGAGGATGATGCCCAGGTAGTAGAGCGGGTGTGCCTTGAGTGGCGGGTACGAGGTGAAGAGCACATCCGCCTTGCCGATGAAGACCATGGTGTTCGTCATCACCATACCGATGATCATCAGCACGAAGCAGACCCAACCCAGCTTGGGCGCCGGCAGACGGCTGTTGAGCAGCACCGGCCCGGCGAAGTAGAGCAATGCCATCTCGAAGAAGACGATAAAGAAGATGAGCATGTTGAGGCCGTGGGCGGTCAGGAATCGATAGAACAGATCCGCTGGCAGCAGGTGTACGGCCTCCCAACGGGTCAGGGCGATTCCGACAGCAGCCAGCGAGCCGATGAGCAGACAGACAACGGCGACAACGGCGTTGATCTTGATGAGGTTCTCGGCATTCCTGTCGACCTTGAGTCCGGTCACCGAGCAGACGCGAAAGCGATCTGCCAGAGCTTGCACGGATGCGCTCATTGCGTCCCCCCTTCCTTTTCGACGATGATCTTGCCGACCATCAGATGGTGGCCGATGCCACAGAATTCGTTACAGATGATTCTGAAGTCACCCGCCTCGTTCGGGGTGACGCGCAGGCCGTAGTCATACCCGGGGACGACCTGAACATTGATGTTGAGCGGAAAGAGGCTGAAACCGTGGTTGAGATCCGACGACGACAGGTGCAGCGTGTAGTTGGCGCCCTCCTGCAGCTTGACCACCGGATACCACTGCCACATGCGAGCCACCAGATACACATCGCTGCCGGGCGGCGGGGCGACTACGGGTATGCCCTGCTCCTGCCCGACCTGATAGTCGGCAACGAACTGGTTCACCCGGGCCGTAAAGGCCTCGGCTGTGACCTTGGCCCGGATTCCCGAGGGGTTCTGCCCACCCTTGATGTGCCAGAGGGGCATCATTGCGAAAAGGATCATGCACCAGACAAAGGCGATCGTGACCCAGAGCTTCTCCTGCTTGTTGGCGGGGGTCCACCATACGCCTGGAGGCGAGAGAATCCCCGACTGCATACGTCCTACTGCCATCGTTATCCTCCCTCCTTAGGGTAGTGTGGCCTGGGGCAGGCTGGTGATCTCGATCATGCCCCAGATGGTGTAGAACCCCAACATGACGACCATCCCAACCACCAGGAGCAGGATGGGCCGTTCATACAGCCGCTGCCCCAAGGGAATCTCCTCGCGTTCGTCTGCCATTATTACCCTCCCGTTGGCTGACTTGAGACGGGTACGTGCCAACCAGCACGGCCAGCCTCCTGTACAGGAATCTTGTTCACCCTATAAAAGGATCTCTTTATCTGTTTATGAGCTACAGTATATAGAAAAAAAGCCGTATGCGCTACCTCGAGCGCAGGCGTTGAGCCCGCATTTTCGAGAAGGTGGCGAAGTGAACAACCCAGCCCTGTTGGCCGTAGCCCACCTCCAGGCGGGTCATGTCGACGGCGGGCAGCAACAGACGCAGACCGCCACCAGCGCCGAATCGGGCTCGATCGAAGCTGAACTCGTCGCTCTTCGTCCACGCCAGTCCGCCGTCGACGAACAAGGTACCACCGAGGCCGAGGTCGGCACTCATGCCGAACACGGTGATCTCCGTCGGCTCCACGAGGGGCACTCGGTACTCCACGGTGGACAGCAGTTGCTGCGGTCCGAACAGGTCGTGGCCCAGATCATCGACGGTATAACCGCGTAGAGTGTTGGCCCCACCGAGGTGGTAATCCATGTATTGCGGCAGTTCCTTGTTGATGCGACCGGACTGCAGCGTAAGCAGTTGGGACAACACGATGGTGTGACCGGAAAACGACGGCTGGAAGCGGCGCCCGTCGAGGTTCAGGGTCCAGAAGTCTCCATCTCCGGGCAGCGGTCCGCCTGTCTTCCAGGCGTCCGCCTCCGCCCACCATCCCTGAGAAGGGTTGGACCAGCCGTCGCGCGAATCGAAGCCGAGGCTGCCTCCGACACGAAACAGGTAGTCCACGTCCGTTGGGGACAGGGTGTGCCCGGGCAGGTCAGACTTGAATTGCAGGTACGAAAATGCGATCGAGGCGCGGCCGCGTGAGCCCAACCACGTGCCCAGCCGTGGCGTGAGCTCTGTCGAGGTCTCTTCGAACCCGTCGAACTCGTTCTGCCGCACGATGCGCGACGCATCGAGGTCGAGGGACACATGGTCACCGATCATCCACGGGTGGACGAGATCGACCAGATAGCTGGTGCGGCCCCCGAAGAGAGCGTACCCGGCGAGGAAGATGTCTCGGCCGAGAAGGTTTACTGACTTGACGGCCGGACCGAAGGACCAGCCGTCCTGGTCGGTGACGTCATAGCTGATGTACGGCACGACGGGCGGCAGTTCGCGCAGATGGTATGTGACGTGTACGGCGTCGTCACCCTCCGCCAGGAGCTCGACGCGGACGGAACTGAAGATGTCGAGATTCTCGAGGCGCTGCAGGTCCTGGGCGAGCGTCGTTGGGGCGAGGGGTTGGCCGACGCGGGTACGCAGTTCGCGCTCGATGATGTGGACCCGCGTGTACCGGTTCCCCACCAGATCGACGCGCTCCACGCGCCGACCCGACAGCTCGTCGGCGGTGGTGTAGGGTTGGGCCGACAAGGAACCGGGCAGAACGACACCCGCAAGACACAGCCACACTCCACAGCTTGAAAGTCGCAGCCTCTCCACTCTCAGATCTCCCTGGTGACGGCACTTGATCTAAGAAAAAGGAGATGCAGCGATCAAACTCGCGCAGAACGAGAAACGGGGGAATGACGCAGCTGCCCCATTCCCCCGTTCCCTTGCCGGCTGCAGTCGCTCAGCCGAGTAGATCCAGTAGGAGGCCCGCGTCCCCTCCCTGGGAGGGAGTGCCTGAGGATCCTGTTCCCGGATAGCCCGATCCGGCACCCTGTTCTGCCACTGCCTCGCCACCCGCCGCTCCACTGGACGCGTCACTTCTCTGTGAGTCTCCCGACCCTTCCTCCAGCTGTTGCTTGGCCAACTCCTGCCGTGCCTCCATCTCCATGCTCTTGGCCTGCGCGGCGATACTGCGGTCCTGACTCGAAGGTTCAGCGGGTGCCAATGCCGCTCGGTACACGATCTGAGCCTTGCGTATCGTCGCCTGGGGATCCCCGGACACCTTCGAGGTGTCAATGCTGACTTCGCCGCCAACGGCGTATCGCTTGCCGTCAGGGCCCGTCTGGTATTCGTAGGATGGGCCACCGCGAGCGTTGCCGCCGGCAGCGGCCATGTGGGCCTGCTCGTGTTGACGCACCTCGCGGTCTCGCTGTTGCAGTTCTTCGACCTGGCGCTGCTCGTCGTCGGAAAGCTCGCTGTCGGAGGATCCCGGGAGAGCTGTTTCCACCGGCGCCGTGGCGTCGGCCACCACGGTCGCATCTTGCGTCGACCCGGTCACTGCCCCCTCAAGGATCTCGGCGGCGGGCACCACCGTCCGGGGCAGTAGCGACGGCGGTGGCAATACGGCACCGATGGCGGTCAGAGGGGACAACTCTCCGGCCGCCGCGAAGGCCGGATCCAGGCCGGCCGAGATCACCTGTGCTGATGAGGGTCGACTGTCCTGGCCGGACTGGGAGAATCCCGTCACGGGCAAGAACTGGGAGCTGCTGGCAGGATCGGTACGCAACCGGCGGCCTCGCGAGAAGAAAGAAAAAGATGCCTTCCCTTCTTCTATCGGCCGGCGCAGGGGTGAACTTTAACGGCTCGGCGAGTTTTTTTCGGGACTCGAGAAAATGGCCTCCGGGAGTTCGTCGAATACGGCGATCTCCGTGTGGCGCTTCGCGCCGAAATCGTCATTCAGCAGGATGTGGCCAAAAGACTGCCAGTTCGCCCAGGGCATGATGAAGCGGGGGTCTTCGTCGGACGCTTCCCGGTAGAACGACCACTGACGGACGAGGCTGTTGTCGATGTCCACCCACACCTGGTAGCGGTTCTGTGGCGTCCTGCCCACATCACGGAAGGTGAGCTCGAGGATGTAGGCGGGCAGCCCCTCCTCCGTCATGCCTTCACCCTGGTAGGTCAGCGTCACCCCGGAATCCTTGAGTTTGTATGGCATGACGAGCCAGTACGAGTCGTTGATCCAGGCGCCATGGGCTCTGTGCAATCGTGCTGCCAGGGTATCGGCGTCCGTGATCTCCACGCCTGCCTGCCAGGCACGGCCGCTGCCATCATGGATGTTTGACAGGACTGTGAGGTCACCGGTCTCGAAACGGTGATCCCCCGTCCACTTGTCCCACACGTGGCGGCGACCGCCGAAGAAGCGCCAGGTCACGTACCGTGTGCTGTCCCACGCGGCCCGTCCCCCGAGACGCGCCATGACCCGGTCCGCCAGTTCGACGGCGCGGTGGTCGGAACCGGCTGCATCGAACCCAGGCGCCGCAGGATTGCCGACCACTGTCGGCGGCGGCTGGACACTGACCACCGGTGCAGTGGGTAGCTGTGCCGGAGCCGCCTCGGGCACTGTCCGAGGGGGAGGACCGCAGGCTGCAAGAACCAGGCCGAGAATCAGCAGGACTTCGGTACGCATGGAACCCCTCATGAGGTTCGCTCCTTTCCCGCGGCCCCTTTGCCGAGGCGGCCCCAGAGGCCTTCCAGTTGCTCCACCGCGTCTCCCAGAGTGTCGATGGCGTCGACCCAGAACTCGGGAGACTCGATATCCACACCGAGCGACTCGCGTGCCACGTTCTCCGCCGTGTCCGAACCGGTGCTACGCAGAAACTCCTCGTAGCGGGGCAGGAAGGCGTCCCCCTCCTCGCGGAAGCGGGCGAACAGACCACGGCTGAGCAGGAAGCCGAAGGTGTAGGGAAAATTGTAGAACGTGACGCCTGTTATGTAGAAGTGGAGCTTCGACGCCCAGAACAGAGGGTCGTCACCCCCTTCCTCGAGGGTATCGCCGAACAGACGCTGCTGGGTCTGCGTCATCAGCTCGCGCAGTCGACTCACCTCGACCTCCCCCGCCTGACGCTCCTCGTGGAAGGCCCGCTCGAACTCGAAACGCACCGGTATGTCCATCAGGTAGACGGCGCCGTGGGCGGTCTCCATGTCGAGGACGCGCAGCTTGTCCTCATCGCTCACGGCCGGATCGGACAGAATCCCTTCGGTGAGGATCATCTCGCCGAAGGTGGAAGCCGACTCGGCCAGGGTCATGGGGTAGTCGTGGCAGTAGGGGCGAGTCTGGCGCAGGACGTGATGATGGAAGGCGTGGCCAGCTTCATGAGCCAGCGTGCGTACATCACCCGGGCTGCCCTGGAACGTCATGTAGATGCGCGGCTCCATCGTCAGCAACGATCCTGTGCAGAAAGCGCCAGGTCGCTTTGCCTGGCGGGGTTCCCATTCGATCCACTGCTTCTCGTACATCTCTCCTAGGAACGATCCCAGCGCCGGGTAGGCAGCCGAAAACGCATCCTGCACCTGGGCTTTGGCCTCATCCCAGGAGAGAGTCCGCTCTTCCCCTGGCATCGGCAAGGGGGCCTCCAGATCGTACCAGGCCACCCCCTGGGTGCCCATGGCATCGGCTTTCAAACGCAGGATTCGCCGTGCCAGATCGGCGCGACTGTGGATCGCCTCGAACATGGCGTCGAGGGAGCGCCGGGTGATCTTGGCCTGGAACAGGGCGATGTCGAGAAAATGATCGACGCCGCGATGGCGGTTCAGCGACAGTCGCGTGCCGGCGATGGCGTTGAGTGCTGCCGCGGTGGTGTCCTGCACCTCTTCCCAGGCGGCATTCCCACCGGCAAAAGCGGCCTGGCGGACCGCACGATCGGCGCGCGCCAGCAACGAACGCCGTTGGGCGATGGGCAGTCTTTCGGTGCGACCGTCAGGCCATTGCATGTCGAACTCGAGGCGACCGGACAGCGTGTCGTACAGCCGCCCCCAGGCGTGCAGACCATCGACGCCGAGATCGGCCGACAGGCGTTCCTCGGCGGGACTCATCGTCTTCTGTGCATCATCACGCAGACGCCGCACATAGAACCCACATCCTGCCAGCGTCGGACGTCCCGTAAGTTCGTCGATGGCGTCGTCGGTGGCCGCCTTCAGACCGCGCATCAGCTCGACATCCAGCTTCTCTGCCTCGGCGTATACCTGGGCGAAGGCGGCCTCCTCCTTCTTGTATTCCTCGCTGGCCGTGTCCGCCGCCGTCAGGCAACCCAGGTAGGCGCCCATGTGATAGAGACGACGCATCAGATCCTCGCCATCCACCAGGATGCCTTCCCAGCTGTCGGCGTTGTCGGAGTCTAGAGTGTCGAGGGCTCCGGCTCGTGACTGCAGGGCCTCGAGGTCGGTGGTCAGTGCCACCTTGAAGGCGCGCATCTCGTCACCACCGAAGGTGGGAAAAAAGCTGGCAAGATCCCAGTTCATCATCTGCTCCCTGGCGTAGACTTCACGATACAGAAAAAGGGGACGGTCGACTGCGCGTCAACCGCCCCCCCTCGGGGCGCATGGTTCTCACCTGTTACTCAGGCCATACGGACGGACTTCACATCCTTCTTGCTCAACTGCACGCCACTGGCCTTGGCCCCCTGGATGGGGTACTCGCTGATGGCGAACTGCTCTTCGAGCACGCGCAGGCGTGGGGCCGGTTTGTATTCCAACTCCACCGTGGCCTCGTTATTAAGCGTAAACCTGAGCAACGTCCCACCGGCGGGCACCAGCTCGTAGGCGCGGTTGAGGATAAACCCCTCGACCTTGCAGCGCTTGATCTTCGTCGCCCCTTTCTTGTCGCGGAAGACGACGTTGAAGATCTGCTCCTTGTCGGGGAAACCGCAGTGCTGCATACCCTTGCCGACAAAGAGCTTGTCGGGCGCGTCGACGACCGAGTAGGTGCCGTCCTTGCGCACGACGAGGATTCGATCGTAGAGCGACACGTCGGCGATGAAGGTGCCGTCCACCTGGTGTCCGAGATACCCGGTGGCCTTGTCGTAGCAGAGCTTCTGATCCCGTTTGGCCGCTTCGCGCACATCGACCTTTTCGAAGGAGGTGATCTCCGTGCGCCGTGGAAACCGGTCGCGGTACTTGTCGATCAACGCCCCGAGGTAACCGATCGTGAAGGGGACGATCTCCTTCAGATCGTGGCGGATCTGCTTGAGCCGTGCCTTCAGTTCGCGCATTTCTTTCTTGGCGCGCTCGATGTCGTAGAGGGAGATGCGTCGGATCGGGATACGCAGCAGCGTGTCCACGTCATCGCGCGTGACCTCTCGCTTGATCTGCTTCGCATGGGGCTTCAGGCCATCGAAGACGGCCTGCACGACCCCGTCCTGGGTCTTCTCCTGCTCGATTCCCTGATAGATGCGCTGCTCGATGAAGATCTGCTCCAGCGTGCGGGCGTGGATCCGATCTTCGATTTCTCCCTTTTCAACCCGCAACTGGGCTTTGAGGATATCGACGAGGCGGTCGACGTTGTGCTGCAGCACCTCGGTGACGGTCATGATACGCGGCAGGTCACCATCGATGACGAGGAGCGCCACCGAGATCGACATCTCGCAGTCGGTGAAGGCATACAGGGCATCCACCACGTCAGCGGCATAGACGCCGCGGGGCAGCTTGATCTCTATCTCGACATTCTCGGCGGTGAAGTCCTGGATGGCGGCAACCTTCACCTTGTTCTTGCGCGCCGCATCTTCGATGGAGTTGATCAGCGCTTCCGTCGTCGTGCCGTACGGAATCTCGCGCACGACGATACGCTTCTCGTCCGAGGCATCGAGCCTGGCCCGCACGAGGATCTTACCGTTGCCGTCTTCGTAGTTGGACACGTCCACCATGCCGCCGGTGGGAAAGTCCGGGAACACCTCGAAGGGCTTGTCCTTCATGTAGCTGACCTGCGCTTCGAGCAGTTCGATCAGGTTGTGGGGCATGATCTTCGTCGTCATCGTCGGGGCGATGCCTTCGGCGCCCTGAGACAGCAGCAACGGGATCCGCACCGGCAGGACGACGGGCT
>PBSR01000206.1 GCA_002726335.1 Gemmatimonadaceae bacterium | reverse complement strand
TCTCTCTGTGGGGCTGCTCCTATCACTATGTTGCCGGCCCGCTGGGACCGAGCGAGGCCCAGGGAGAGGGGATGACCATCGCCGACGATGGCAGTCTCACCTTCGGGCAGGGCCGTCTGGAGGTGACACTGCGCCCGATGACGGACGGCGAACTCGACCGCAGGACTCAGGCTGTCGGTGGCGTCAGCCCGTACACCTACGAAGACGTCGTCTTCGAAGACGGTCTGGCGCGCTCACGGTTCACCGTGTTCCTGCTGAGCGTCAAGAACTACGAATTTCCCAAGGTGGTCATCGATCCGGCCCAGGTTGAGTTGATCGCCGCCAATGGTCGGCATTACTGGACTCTCAACCGTCAGCAGCTGGAGACCTATTTCCGTTCCTACGCCACCGGATACAGGGGCAACGAATACTCCGACTTTCAGGAACGCATGGATGTTCTGAATGGTACGATGTACACCGATGACGCTGTGTTCTCTGGACAGGAAAACGAGGGGTATGTCGTGTTTCCCGTGCTCCATGAGGACGTCGGGGCCGTCGAGGTCGTCGTCCACGACGCTGCCCTGCGCTTCGACTTCCGCGACGTGCCGGCGGAGGTGGTGGACATCGGCTACCGGTTCGAACGGAAGGTGGGCAAGAAATCCTGGCGCGAATCCCCGACACGGACCGCCAGCGTCGTCCACTGACTCTCCCCACTACGCTCCGGACTTGGTGGTCCCGGGCGGCCCTGTTGAACCACGCACGATCACCTGCGTCGGTATGCGACGCTCGATCCGGCCTGAGGACAAAGGATCGTGGGCCAGCAGGATGTCGATGGCGGTGTCGGCCAGGACCGACTGATCGATGCGAACAGTTGTCAGATTCAGACCGTTGAACAGGGTCGGCGCTACGTCATCGAAGCCCGTGAGGGACAGATCCCGTGGGATCTCAAGCCCCATCTCCTGGGCCGCCTCCGCCACATCTGCTGCGCGCGTATCGGTGGCGGCGACGATCGCCGTGGGCGGGTTGGGCGACTTGAGCAGTCGGCGGACGTACGTCTTGGTCTCCCCCACCTTTGCGCCGGCAGTCACTTCCGACAATCCCGCCCCATTCAGTGCCTGCAGAAAACCAGCGTAGCGCTCGCTGAAGGGGCTCAGTCGCTCCATCCGGGTCACGCCGCTATCACCGAGGAAGGGTCGGTAGTCGCCAACGAAACAGAGGCGGCGATGACCCAGGCCGATGAGATGGCGGGTAATCTCGTGGCTGCCCTGCTCGTTGTCGGAGACGACGAAGTCCACTGTGGCAAAGCGCTCGTCATAGTTGTCCAGCTGAACGCAGGGCATGCGACTCAGGCTCATCGACTCGAGCACGTCATCGGGTTGCCATCCGAGCAACACACACCCCACGCCGCCCCGCCGCACGAGAGCGTCGGCGATACTACGCTCGGGGTGACCCTGACAGTTGAGAATCAGCAGATCGTGGCCACGCTCTGCTGCCGCCCGGTAGATCTCCATCGCATAGGGACCGACATAGAAGCTTGGCGGGAATGAATTGACATTGGCTCCCATGACGAGAGCCAGGGTCGTGCTCTTCCAACCTCGCAGCTGCTGACCATGGATGTTGGGGGTGTACCCCATCTCCCGTGCCATCCGGACAATCTTGTCCCGCGTCTTCGGTGCCACGCCCGGACGGTTGTTCAGTGCCCTTGAGACCGTGGCCTTGTCCATCTTGAGGCGAGCGGCAAGGTCGACAATCTTAACGGGTTTCAAGCGATGATCCTCTTCACTCGTGCAGAAATCAGTAGGCCACCGCGAGTATCCGCAGGATCTCGCGGTTCCGCAGACTCGCGCCATCGGTGTCAGTGCGCAGGCGAATCCGCGCCACGTAGACGCCAGGAGGCACGAGATCACCTCCGTCATCGCGCCCGTCCCAGCCAAGTTCGTACCGTCCAGAACCGCGACTGCGCTGCTCCAGAATGCGGCGCACCAGGCGACCGGTGACATCGAACAGCTGCATCTCCACCGGACTGTCATCGGCAAGGCGCAGCACGGTGAAACCGACCAGGGCCTCGTCGTTGATGCCGTCGCCATTCGGTGTGACAACCGGCTGCGGCACCGTCACATCCGTGAACAGGATCCGTCGTTCCTCCTGCCCCACCAGCGTCGTCGTATTGCTCTCGATCGATTCCAGGGCATCCCCCGCATCCACCCGCTGCCAGCCTCCACCGGAGGACCGATTCTGCAGGGAGGCACTCAGTAGAGAACCTCCGGCGAACAGGGCGGTTGAAAAGTCGAGGCGCACTACCTCGATGCCGGAGTCAGGCGTGATCGCAGCGAAGGACAGGCGCAGACTGTCATCTGCCGTGGAGATCACCTCGACATCATCGACGCGCAGGGCCTCGAGATCCAACTCTTGTTCGTCGAAATCGGCAGCACCACCTGCATATAGCTGAACGAAATCGAAGGCCATGTCCGAGGGGCCGGCCAGCAGCAGTTCGTCGAAGCCTGGGTCCGACGTCTGAAACTCGGGACGCACGTAGAGAGACAGCGTTCTTGGCACTCCGAGGGAGTCGACGGTGAAGGGAACGATCTCCCCCAGCAGACGCTGAGCGACAGGGCTGATGAAGTTGAGTCGTACCGAGTTCAGGGTCGCATACTTCTCAGGATCATCGGACAGCAGCGTTGCGCGGATCTTGACGAACTGACGCGGAGACGGAGACGTGATCGTGCTCCCGGCGGCGAGGCGATACGGCTCGCTCCAGGCGCTCCAGTCGCTGCCGAGACGCTCCTCCTCCTCGATCCCTGCCTTCCACGATTCGCGCAGCGCCTCGTACGCCGTCTCGGTCACCTCCGTGCGCGGCAGGGCCGGATTCAGCTGCTTGTAGTACCGACGAATCACGTCAAGCTCGTTACCCGTGCGCGTCTGCAGCACGACCTCGGTACCCGGCGGCGTGTCGGCGTCCCACTCGATGGACAGCAGGTTTCGGCTGCTGCCCAGGCGAATCAGGTCCGACTCGAGGCTCACCTCCGGAAGGCGACCGCGACCGAACAGCTGCATCTCGGCCATGGTGACGGGAGATCCACCACTTCTCAGCCCCTGGCTGACGATGCGTTCGAAGAGAAACCGGAAGAATCGGGCCTTCACCGGCTCGAACTCGTTGTATTCATGGCCGGCCCGAAACTCGGGATTCTGTGTCCGCGTGACGGCCGTCACCCACTTGAGATTGCCATCGGCCGCCAGGGAGCCGTCGGAATGCTCGAGTCGGTAGTTGTCCCACTTGTTCAGTGAACTGGCCGTGGAAGGATACAGGATCCAGAACCTGTCGATCCAGAAGAACACACCGAGATCAAAGCGGACGAAACCTTCGGGGTCGAACTTGTTCACCGGAGCGGTTTCGGTCGCTGTTGCCGACGCCACGCCATCTCCATCGGCCAGAACGCCGGTGACGATGTTTCCGTCTGACTCATCGATACTCCCCCCTCGGGCTTCGGTACCCATGAGAAGCTCATCACCCAGGGACCAGACTTCGAGCTCAGCCACACGGGGCACCTCGCGACGGAAGTAGAGGACCTGTCCTCTACTGCCCTCGTCCAACTGGTCGTAGATCTCCCGACCCACGAGGATCTCGCGGCCGTCAGCTTGCCGTCGGTAGTATTCCGTGGTACCAACGCGGTCGGGTTCCTCCGCCTGCAGGCGCTCGTATTCGATCTGAAGTACCTCTTCCGCCCGGCTGCTGTCCGTGCCGGTGGCGATGACCTGGACGAAGCGGATACCCCGACCGGGCGCCTCGTCTTCGCTGGGCAGCTCGATCTCGAACTCCCGTTGACTCTTGTTGGGGGTAAAGAGACGCAGGACCGGTTCGAAGGCTGGATCTATCGCATTCGGAATCCCTGCCGGCTTGCGACCGTCAGAGACGAGCACGTTGAACAGCAGGAAGGGGTCGGCATCCTCAGCGAACTTCAGCACGATCCGATCAGCGATCATGTAGCGGCCCAGGTCGACGGTGAACCACCACTGATCGCTCACCGGCAGGTCCTGGGTCAGGGCCTCCGGCTCCCAGTACGTCTCGGGGTCGCCATCGAGGATATTCGGCACCTGCGAGGCGTTCGATCCCGCCTTGACCGCGTCGAGGATCGTGAACTCCTCGGGCGCCTTGTCGCTGTCCTCCGGCGGGTGCAAGTGCAGAAAGTCGACGATGTCGAGGGCGGCGTTGATGTTGTTGTCGAGGCGAATCGGCTCGACGTCACCAAAAGGTGAAATCTCGAGCATTCCCGCAGGAAAGTCCCAGTTCTGCCAGTGGCCCGCCTGGTCGACGACGACCTGAGTCGTAGTGATACGATGCCCGGCGCCCTGGCCGAAGACGGGGGACAGGCCCAGAACCAGCAGCGTCAGAACAGTCCGGTGGATAGGTCTTTTCACTCAGAAGGCTACCGAGAGTGTGCGCAGGATCTCGCTGCTCCGCAGACTCGTGCCGTCGGTGTCGGTGCGCAGGCGAATCCGTGCCACGTAGATGCCGGGAGGCACGAGGTCCCCGCCGTCGTTGCGCCCGTCCCAGCCCATCTCGTAGCGGCCGGAGCCGCGACTTCGCTGCTCCAGGATGCGCCGCACCGGGCGACCCGTGACGTCGTACAGCCGCATTTCCACGGGGCTGTCGTCGATGACTCGCAGGACGGTAAAGCCGACCAGAGCCTCGTCGTTGATGCCGTCCCCGTTTGGTGTCACCACCGGCTGCGGCACCGTCACATCGGTGAACAGGATCCGTCGCTCCTCCTGCCCGACCAGCGTCGTCGTGTTGCTTTCGATGGCCTCCAGGGCGTCCCCGGCATCCACGCGCTGCCAGCCCCCGCCGGAGGACTGATTCTGCAGCGAGGCACTCAGCAAGGCCCCTCCGGTAAACAGTGTGGTGTTGAAGTCGAGGCGCAGCACCTCGACGCCGGTACCCGGCACGATGGCGTCGAAGGACAGCCGCAGACTGTCGGCAGCCGTGGCGATCACCTCCACACCATCAGCTCGTAGCGCCACCAGGTCGGGTTCGGCCTCCTCGAAGTCACCGGTGGATCCCTGGTACAGCTGAACGAAGTCGAATCTCATGTCGGAAGGCCCGGTCAGCAGCAGTTCGTCGAACCCGGGATCTGACCTCTGGAACTCGGGACGAACGTAGAGAGACAGGGTTCGTGGAACGCCCAGGGAGTCGACCGCGAAGGGTGCGACCTCTCCCAACAGACGCTCGGCCACGGGGCTGATGAAGTTGAGCCGCACCGAATTCAGCGTTGCGTGCTTCTCAGGATCATCAGACAACAGGGTCGCCTGGATCTTGACGAACTGACGCGGTGACGGAGACGTGATCGCGCTGCCAGCGGACAGACGATACGGCTCGCTCCAAGCGCTCCAGTCGCTGCCGAGACGCTCTTCCTCGTCGATTCCCGCCTTCCACGATTCGCGCAGCGCCTCGTACGCCGTCTCGGTCACCTCCGTACGCGGCAGCGCCGGATTCAGCTGCTTATAGTAGCGGCGAATGATGTCCAGCTCATTGCCCGTTCGCGTCTGCAGCACGACCTCGGTACCCGGCGGCGTGTCGGCGTCCCACTCGATGGACAGCAGATTTCGGCTGCTGCCCAGCCGAATCAGATCCGATTCGAGGCTCACCTCCGGAAGATGGCCTCGGCCGAACAGCTGCATCTCGGCGATATTGACCGGTGGCGCGCCACCACTGTTGAATGTGAGGCGCTCGAAGATGAAGCGGAAGTGTCGGGCTTTGATTGCCTCGAACTCGTTGTAATCGTGACCCGGTTGGAACTGGAACTCCGGATTCAGCCCCCGGGTGACGGCCGCCTCCCATCTGATGCTCCCATCGGCAGCCAACTCGCCGTCGGAGAACTCGAGGCGGTAGTTGTCGAACCTGTTGAAGTTCCCGGTTCTGGCATACAGAGTCCATTGGCGGTCGACCCAGAAGAACGCGCCCAGATCAAAGGCCATGAATCCCTCCGCCGAGAACGGGGGCACCGCCGCATTCTCGAGGACTGGAGCCAAGGCCACCACATCGCCATTTGCCAGCGCGCTCTTGACGATGTTGCCGTCCGAGTCGTCGATGGTGCCACCCCGTTCGGCGGTGCCCATCAGGATCTCGTCACCCAACGTCCACACCTCTAGCTCGGCAACGCGGGGCCTCTCGCGGCGAAAGTAGAGGACCTGTCCGCGACTGCTCTCATCGAGTTGATCGTAGACCACCTGACCTACCAGAATCTGCCGTCCGTCTGCCTGCTTCTTGTAGTACTCGACCATCCCGGCCAGATCGGGCTCTTCGATGAGGAGTCGGTCGTATTCGACCTGGCTCACATGTTCGGCGCGGCTGCTGTCCGTACCGGTGGCGATGACCTGAACGAAGCGCAGCCCTCGTCCGGGGGCCTCGTCTTCGCTGGGCAGCTCGATGACGAATTCCCGCTGGTTCTTGTTGGGCGTGAAGCGACGCAGGACCGGCACGTAGGTGGGGTCCGTGGCATTCGTGATGCCTTGCGGCTTGAGGCCATTCGAAACGAGCACGTCGAAGAGCAGGAAGGGATCGGCACCCTCGGCGAACTTGAGCACGATCTGGTCGGCGATCATGTAGCGGCCCAGATCGACGCTGAACCACCACTGATCGGTTACCGGCAGGTCCTGTGTCAGGGGCTCCGGCTCCCAGTAGGTCTCGGGATCGCCGTCGAGAATGTTGGCTACCTGTGCAGTATTCGACCCTGCTTTGATCGCGTCGAGGATCGTGAATTCCTCAGGCTCCTTGTCGCTGTCCGGAGGCGGATGCAACCGGAAGTAGTCCAGGATGTCGAGGGAGGCGTTGATATTGTTGTTGAGACGCCCTGGCGCAACAGCACCGGAGGCGGAGAACTCGAGAGTGCCGGCTGGGAACGCCCAGTTGTTCCAGTGATTCGCCTGGTCGATGACGACCTGCGTCGAGGCGATGCGGTGCCCGACGTCTTGACCGTGAACGGTGACCACCCCGAATGCTGTGAAGGCGGGGATGATGAGCCTCCTGAATGTCCTGCTCACAGTCAGGCCATCCCTCAATAGACGACCGAAACAATGCGGCTGATCGTCTCGAGACCACCGTCCGTGTCGAGCTCGACGCGCACGACGTAGATCCCGGGTGGTACCAGTGCACCTTTCCTGCCCCGCCCGTTCCAGTTGCGCGCGTAAGGGCCGCTGGCGGCGACATCGTCCAGAACCCTGTGGACCCGGCGACCGCCCAGATCATACAGGTCGACCCGGATCGGCACATCACCAACGACGTTGAGCAGTTCCGCCTGGATGCGCAATACGTCATTGACGCCGTCACCATTGGGACTGAAGGCCGGCGGGTCGAGGCTCAGCTTGCTCAGGGCTTCATTGCCTACACGGGCCAGGGCCACCGACAGCGTGTTGCTGTCGTCGAAGGCGTCAGCGTCGCCTGCTGACACGGCCTGACGCACCTCCAGCGGCCGGTCTCCATCGTAGACTCGACCGGCGAATTCCGTTCCGAAGCTGTAGATGCTGGACCGGAAATCGATCTCCACCAGCTCGTGGGTGCGACTGGCATCTACCCGGGGCAGCCGCAGTTCGAACCCGGTGCTGTCGAGCCGGACCACGTCAAAAGCGACATCCACTCCGCCATGGCGGACCGCATCGATTCCTTCGGCCTGCACAGGAGTGCTGATCTCGATATGGTCGAACCCGAGATCACCCGGTTGCAGGATCGGCAGCAGTTTGTAGGTGAAGGGTGAGACGATTCCGGCAGGCACCACAGTCGGAGAAATCTCGGCGATGGCGTTGGTAGCGATCGGCGGATCCGAGACCTCGAACTGGACGTAGTCGAGGCGCCCTGTGGCCTCCAGGGTCGATTCGATCCCCACCTGGAACTGGACGAACTGTCGAGGCCTGCTGACACCGACCGTTCCCGAGCCGGCGGAAAAATCGTAGGAAGTGGACCAGAAGTCCCACGCCTCCGTGTCGTGCGTGATCCCCCCCTTCTCGGTGCTGCGCAGATCGTCGTAGTCGGCGAAGGTCAGTTTGCCGCCATCGGCGTCGAACCGGGAGATCTCATCACCGCGGAACGTATTACGCCAGTAGACATTGGGGTCGATGTCGTCACCGGTCCGCAGGGCGACATCGATGCTGGCCCCCTCGCCGTGCTCACCACCCCATGTCAGATCTCCGAGGGTTACGGATCGACCCAGATCGATGACCTGCGACTCGTAGGTTGAGCTGGGGGCCCGACCTCGGCCGTAGATTTCCAGCTCGGCGATCTCCCAGATGCCTCGTTTGTTTTCCCGGAACTCGAAGAGCAGCAGTTTCACCGGCGTCGGCGGCAACTGGACTTCGACGACGCCGTCGGTGTTCTCCGTCTCGAAAGCCACGAGGTCGAAGTCGAGACCGGAACCACGCTGCGTGATATTGATGTCTCGCGTGCCATCTTTGAAGGAATCACCGTCGTTGATGCCGATCCGGAAGGACTCCATGAACCGGTCTTCAAGATGACGCTCGCGCGGCGACCACCGCACGCGATCGAGGATGAAGATACCGTTGAACTCGAAGGCGATCTCGCGCCAGAGTGTGCCGTGAGCGGTCCAGTGCCCGTCCCCGAGGAACACGGTGGTCGTGTCGCCATCCCACATCACATCGTCCGTCGCCGGGCTGACCGTCCAGCCGATCCAGTCCAGGGCACGAATGCGGCCGCGCTCCTCACGGAAGTTGCGCGCCAGGTTGATGTTCTGCTCAAGCAAGGTGGGCTCGACGAAGGACGGGTCCACGTCCATCTGTGCGGCGTCGACCAGATCCGCGTCGCCGACGTCGGACCAGTCCAGCTGCACAAAATCCACGCCGGCCTGATCAGCCTTCGCGGGGCGGACCTGATCGGCGCCACCGATTCGATAGATCGTCAGGGATTCGGCCGCTGGCACGGTCAGCACCGTAAGGCCGGCAGCCGCAAGGGCAGCGAGACGCAGGATCTTCATGTGGCGACTCTCCTGAGGGGACTGCCGCACCGATACGCTACTCTATATATGAATGTAGGGAAGGCGGGCAAGAAACCCGCCTTCCCTACACGACGAAACACCCAACCCGACTGCGGTTGGTATCAACCCACTGCTTCTTCTACTTGGCGAACGACGCCTTGATGTGACCCCAGCTGTCGCTCTCGACGTTCGTGGCATTCGCCAGCGATTCGTCGACGGGCATCAGCAGGAAGTCCGTGAAGGAGCTGGCGTTGTTCCAGACGTCACGCGGCGAACCCATCGACCACTTGGTCCCCGGGTCGTCTTCACCCTCGATGTCCATGTCGACAGGAGAGATCTGGATACCGATGATGTCGCCTTCCTGCAGGTCGTGTTCGACACTCTCGCCGACGCCATCCTGGTCGAACTCGTCCCAGGCCGTGATGTACCATTCGGCCTTGGTGGTTCCCTCGGTGCCGTGAGCGCCGTCCATCACGAAAGAATCGCCGCAGCAGGAGAACGGAGGATCGTTGTCCCAGTTCACCTCGTGCTGCCAGTTCCACTTCCACGGCTTGCCGTCGGTGGCGCCAAAACGCATATGCGCTGTCTGGGCCTGACGACCTTTTGCCTGCTGTGCCGCTTCCTCGTCGCCGCCGAATACTTCCTCGACGTCATGACCGGAATAGATCCCGCCCGAGTTGTCACCGTCGACGCCGAACTCGATCGTGTCGATCTGACCACAGCAGCCCTCGCCGCCAGCCACGTCGAGATCGATGATGTTGTCGAAGCGATCCCACATCATGAAGAGGCGGTTGCGGTCCTCATTCCAGGAGACGATCAGACGGAAAGCCAGGTCGGAGACGTCGACCTCACGCTCGATGTTTCCTTCGGCCGGTCCGATTCCGGGCGAGCCGTCGGGACCGGGCGTGAACTGGTCGATGACGAAATCGTTCGGCACGACCTGCCACTCGGACAAATCACCGTCGAGGGTCGGCAGAGCGGATGTCGGCCACTGCCAGGCAAGCCAGACAGCCCCTTCAGGGATGTGAGCGCTGGCCGCACTGGCGGACAGAAGTCCGGCGGCCACGAATGTTGCTAGAGCCTTTCTCATGAGAACTCCCTCATCGAGGATGGGCTGGCAAGCCCGCAGCCAATGGATACCGGGGTGCGGACTCAGGAAAATGGGTGCAGTACGGGGTGGACCCCGGGTCACAAGGGAATAAATCAGCAAACGATTGTCAAGCTCTTTCTTGGAATTGCGAAGCCAGCATGATGGACCTTGTTTGGCTCGCCGACGAGCCGTGATCCGACGCAGTCCATCACCGGGATTCCCATGGATATTCACGAAGCGCTGCAACCCCTCGATTTCGCCGTCATCATCATCTATATCATCGCCCTGCTCGGGCTTGGCACATGGGTCAGCCTGCGCCACAAGGGCGCCCAACAAGACCTGTTCCTCGGTGGACGCACCCTGCCCTGGTACAACGTGGGTCTGTCGATCTTCGGCACCAACATCGGACCGTCTTTCCTGATCGCCTCGTGTTCGATCGCCTACATGTCCGGCGTCGTGGGCGCCAACTTCGAGTGGCTGGCCTGGTGGTTCCTGATGCTGTTGGGCATGCTCTTCGTCCCCCATTACATGCGCACGAAGATCGACACCATGCCGCAGTTCATGCTGCGACGCTTCGGCACGCGGGTCTACGGATTCCTGTCGTGGTACGCGTTGTTCACCACCGTAGTCTTGTGGCTCGGGGGCACGCTCTATGCCGGCGGCGTGCTGTTCAGCCAGATCATGGCCTGGCCGCTGTGGCTGTCCGTCATCTTTCTGGCCGCTATCTCTCTGCTGCTGACGGCCGTCGGCGGCCTCGTGGCTGTCGTCGTCACCGATTCCTTCCAGTCGATCCTCATGATCATCGGGTCCGCCACCCTGACGTTGATCGCCTTCTCACACGTGGGTGGTGTCTCAGAACTGGTCGCTGCCACACCGGACGACTACTGGCAGCTGTTCCGCGGTGCCGACGACGACGTCTATCCGTGGCACGCGGTGGTGCTCGGCTATCCTGTGCTGGCCATCTGGTTCTGGTGCACCGATCAGACGATCGTGCAGCGCGCCCTGGGTGCCCGCGACCTGCGCCAGAGCCAGCTCGGTGTAGTCTTTGCCGGATTCCTCAAGATCATCCCGCCTTTCATCTTCATGCTACCCGGCATTCTCTGCTTCGTCCTCCATCCGGATCTGGCCGACCCGGACGAAGCTTTCATGACCATGGTGACCAACTACCTGCCCGTGGGCATGACAGGACTCATCGTCGCCGTGCTCATCGCCGCCCTCGTCAGCACCGTCGATTCGGGACTCAACTCATTCAGCACCGTCTTCACCCTCGACATCTACGTGAGTCGGTACCGACCGGACGCGACACCGGCGGAGATCAAGTGGGTCGGCCGCGTGTCCATGGTGGGCGTCGCGATCCTTGCCATCCTGTCGGCCCTCTCGATGGAGGGTGTGGGCAAGAACATGTTCGAATTGCTGCAGGGCATTATCTCCTTCATCGCCCCACCGATGGGCGCCGTGTTCCTCATCGGCGTTCTGTGGCGGCGGGCAACCTCAGCTGCGGCATATTCGACCCTCGTCCTGGGATCGATCGTGTCGTTGTCGGTAGGGCTGATGCACTTCAAGCACTGGCCCGCCGAGGACTTCTGGCCGAATCATCTGCTGTTGGCCTTCTATCTGTTTGCCGGCATCTGCAGCTTCATGGTCATCCTGTCGCTGCTGACGAGGAACTCGCCGGAGGAGGAACAGATGCCGACACTCAGTCAGACCTATGCGGAGCTGGACGCGTCGCCTCGCCGCATCTGGGTGTTGTGGGGAATTCTGGCGGTGATCATGATCGCCATTTACCTGACACTGAACTGATGCCGCGGTGCGGCTGGCTGCCAGCAGGCCTGTGCTGCCTCCTCGCCAGCGCCGCCAGCGGCGGGACCGAACTCAAAGCAGATGACGGCATCGGCGAGCGTGTCCACGACGATCTGACATTCCTCTCCTCCCTGGGTTCACGGGTCGTCGGTTATCCTGGCCACGTCGCGGCGGCGGACTTCATCGAGCAGCGCTTCGGCGACCTCGGGTTGAGCGACGTCCGGCGAGACACGTTCGAAATCGCCGTGCCCATCGACCGTGGCGGACAACTGCGGATCATCGAGTCGGACACCCGCATCCCGCTGTTGAGCCTGTGGCCGAACCTGGTGCGGACCGCCACGCTGCCCCCCGAGGGCCTGGCCGGCTCGATGTTCTATGCTGGCCACGGATCATATGAAGAGCTGACCGGGCACATACTGGAGGGCCGGGTCGCGCTGATGGAGTTCAACAGTCAGCTGCGGTGGCTGAACCTGGCCGCTCTCGGCGTGCGGGCCATCATCTTCATCGAACCCGAAGAGACGACGACGTACGAGGCGCACCGGAAGTTCAGCTACATCCCGGTGGACATACCGCGCTTCTGGATCGACCGCGATGCCGGCACGGCCTTGCGCCGGCGACTGCATGGCGGCGGGCAGATTCCTGTAGAGCTGAGCGGCCGGATGGACTGGGAGTCGAGGCCGACGTGGAACATCAGCGCCACCGTGCCCGGGACAGCGGCTTCGACCACCGCCTCGTCCGTGTTCTTGCACGCGTATTATGACGGTTCGTCGGTGGTGCCCGCCCTGGATCCAGGCGCCGAGACGGCCTCCGGCATCGCCTGTCTGCTGGAGACGGCCCGCCATCTGGCCCGTCGTCCAGGCCCCCGGGAGACGCGCATCGTCGCGTTGTCCGCACACTTCCAGGCCAACCAGGGGATGGCCCGCCTCCTCGACCGGCGGCAGAGGCAGCGACTGGACGGTGACCCGCCGGACCTGTTCATCGGCCTGGAGCTGTCGGCCGGTGCTGACGAGGTGGGGTACTGGAACAACACCGACGAATTCGCTCTCAAGCGGCTGTTTCTGCCCTACTCACGCGTCCTGAGCCGCCACGGTGCCGACGTGGCCATCGAGCAGGGCCGCGACCCGGGTCGAGCCTTCGTCAACGGCATCACGCCTCTGCGCGGACGGGACTGGCTGACCTACGTGCCGCAGAAACTGGTGACAGACGGTGAAGTCGCGCTGGAATCTGGCGTTCCGTCCCTGACCCTGGCAACCGTCAACGACCTCCGACAGAAGCCGTTCACCCCGCTGGACCGTCCGCAGATCGCCGGCTTCACCAATGTGGCCGGGCAGGCCGGACTGGTGCGTGAAGTGCTGCGCCGAGCGCTGGCGGACTCATCCTTCTACAGTGGTACCCAGCCCCTCGCCAGGGCAATTACCGATCAGCTGACGGAAGTCCGGGTTCGGGCCCGGACCTTCCCGCGTCGAAGCCAGATCCCCGATGGCGCGGTGCCGGGCGCCGTCGTCATGCTGTCCGGGTTTGACAAGCAGGTCAGCGGTGTCATGGGGCAGCGTTACGCCATCGCCGATGAGCACGGCAATGTCACGTTCCGTGGCGTCAATCGCGACTTCTGGTACGGGGCGGCCTACAGCCTTGAACCGGTGTCCGGACGGGTGGCGATGGCACCCGACCTGAGCAAGCGTTCGGAGCCCCATCACGGCAAGGCCGACCGGGATGGACAGCTTCCCATGCGTGTGGAGTTCAGTTCGCAGGAAAGAACTCTCGTCATGTTCCGCACGGTGCCCCGGCCACTCTACTCCCTGATCAGCCCTCGCGGCCTGAGGTCACTGGCATCGCTGCGCCTGTTCGACGCGGGCGGCGCCCCGCCCCGTGAGCACGGCCGAGCCCTGAGCTTCTACGAGGAGGAGCCGGTTGGCCTCGTGTTCGGGGGCCGGGGTGCCGAGTGGCGTGACCGTGTCCGGCTCGTGCTCGGCGAGTCCGAGCCGATCCTGCTGCTGAACGCAGACGGCCACGAGTCCGAGGCCGAGGCCCGTGGCAGGGGTTTCCTGCTGCGCGACGACGACATCGGCGAGACCACGCTCGCGGCGGCAAAGGACATGTGGCAGCTTGACGAGTACCGCCTCAACAGGCTGAGCGCCCACGGCATCCGCTCGCCCTGGCTCGAGCGCCTGCACGCCGCGACCGCACAGCTGACCGAAGACGCCGGGCAGGCCCGAAAGGACCTGCGCTGGGATCGCTACATCGCCCTCAGCCGCAAGGCCCTCGGGCTGGAATCCCGGGTCTACCCGGAGCTGCTGGCCTCGCTGAACGACATCATCAGCGGCATGGTTTTCGTCCTGTCCCTGTTGATCCCGGCGGTGTTCTTCGCTGAGAGACTGCTAATTGCCGCCGTCGACATTCGTCGTCAGCTGACCGGAATTGCGGCGATCATGCTGGCCCTGTGGCTGGTCCTGTCACAGATCCATCCGGCTTTCCAGCTGGCCCAGCCAGTCGTCATCTTTCTCGGCTTCGCCATCATGGCCATCGCTTTGTTCGTGCTGGTCATGATCGGCTCGCGCTTCTCCCGGGTCACCCGCGATATCGGGGCGCGCATCGGCGCCGTGCACCAGGCCGACATCTCCCGTTTCGGTGCCGCCTACTCGGCCTTCATGCTGGGCATATCGAACATGCGGCGGCGGCCCCTGCGCTCCGCCCTGACGCTGACGACGTTGACCTTGCTCACGTTCTCCGTCATGTCCTTCACCTCCTTCCCACGCCAGACCCGGTTCGTCACCCTCGCCGTCGATGCAGACGCCACCCGCTCGGGGGCGCTGGCCCGCAGCCACAACTGGGAGTCTCTCGACATCACGGAGTTCGAGTCGCTGCAGACCCACTTCGAGCCAGTGGCGACGCTGGCAGCCCGCTCCTGGTCGGTGCAGGACCACGAGGGTGCCCGATCGCTGGAGGTCCGTCACGCCGACTCTGTCGCCGAGGTTTTGGGCATCATCGGCATGATGCCCACAGAGGCCGCCATCTCCGGGATCGACAGCACGATCCTGGCAGGCAGCTTCTTCGAGTCCAACGCTGAGCGCAGCTGTCTTCTGCCAGGGACAGTTGCCCGCGACCTGGGACTGGAGTTTGCCGACGTCGGCCGTGTATCGGTCCGGGTCTGGGGCGTCGACATGCAGCTGCGCGGCATCTTCGACGAAGCGCTGCTCGACAGCCTGCTCGATATCGACGGCGGCAGTCTGACGCCCATCGACCGGCGTCTGTCCACTCTGCCCCCCGGCGCCGAGATGATGGACGAGCTCGAGCTGATGGAGATGGACGTGGGCAGAAACTTCGTGCATCTGCCCGCCGACCGGGTCGTGATCCTGCCTTTCGGCACGCACGTTTCTACCTATGGCTCGCTGCGCTCTGTCGCCATCGACTTCGACACCGGAATCGATGAAACGCTCCACATCGAAGACTACCTGGAGCGTATCTCCACGACCTTGTTCGCCTCGGTTCTCGATGGTTCCGGTGGACGGCACGTCGTGCGCTACTCCTCCGTCGGTCTCACGTCCGTGGAAGGATTGTCGCGCCTGGTCGTGCCGGCACTGATCGCCGCTCTCATCGTCCTGAATGCCATGCTCGGCGCCGTGTACGAGCGCTGGCGGGAAATCGGCATCTATTCCTCTGTCGGACTGTCGCCGCTGCATATCGCCGTTCTGTTTTTCGCCGAAGCCTGCGTCTTCGCCATCCTCGGCGTGACCCTGGGCTACCTGGCGGGCCAGGGGCTGGGACGTCTGCTGCAGGCCCTCGGCCTGATGGCAGGGATTTCCCTCAACTACTCGTCCGTGGCCGCCATGGTCTCTTCGTCAGGAGTGATCGCCGTGGTCCTGGTGTCCACCATCTACCCGGCGCGTCTGGCCGCTGCCATGGCGACACCGGAAGCCTCCCCCCGTTGGCGCCCGCCCCCACCGGAGGGAGACCACTGGTACCTGCCGTTCCCGTTTAATGTGAGCGAGGCCGACGTGGTCGGCATGGGCGGCTTTCTGTACTCCTACTTCGAATCGCACGCCGGTGCCATCTCAGGCAACACCTACACCGAGGATCTGAGTCTGCGGCGGGACATCGATACGGATGGAGCTCGCTACCACCTCACATTCCGGCTCTGGCTCTCGCCGTATGACCTGGGCGTCAGTGAAGCTGTCCGCATCGAGCTGAGACCCGCCGAGGGCGCCCGCGGCATGTACGCCGTGTTCATCGATATCCGGCGCCACAGCGGTGAGCGGTTTCACTGGCAGCGATTGAACCGGCCCTTCTTTCAGCGGCTGCGCAAGCAGCTGCTGATCTGGAACGCCCTGCCCGCTGGAGAGCGCGCGCGACACCGGATCGAGGGCGCACGACAACTCGAGTCGGAGACAGTACCCGAGACCCCCGTCACTGACGTGGCGTCCATACCGACGGATGCAACCGAATCGCAGCCCACAGGATCTCCCTTCTCGGTGAAGGGACTCGCCGTTGGCGCCGCCATGTGCCTGGCGGTAGGCGTGGGCGCAACCTACGGTGAGTTCTTCCTGAAGGGCTCCCGGATGACGCTCAACAGTACCGCTCCGATGGCGATCTTCTACTTCTTCGTCATCGTCGCCGTGGCCAACCTTGGTGTCTTTCTCGCCCGCCGCCGGCTGCGGCTGCCCGTGCCCGACCTCATCCTGATCTACATCATGATGACCCTCGCGGCGACGGTTCCCAACCAGTCTTTCGTCGGCTACCTGATCCCGGTCCTGGCCGGCTACCTGTACTACGCGACATCGGCAAACCACTGGGTCGAGCTCTATGGTGAACACCTGCCCGCCTGGTCGTTGCCCGACGCCGAGGCGGCGATCGTACTGCACGAAGGTCTGGCCCCCGGGCAGTCGATACCCTGGGTGAGTTGGCTGGCGCCGCTGGGATCGTGGTACCTGTTCTTCATGGCCCTGACCCTGATGATGATCTGCCTCAACGTGATCCTGCACCGACAGTGGTCGATCCACGAGCGGCTCGAATACCCGATGGTGCAGCTGCCGCTGGCCATTGTCGGCCGTGACGAGGGCTCCCGGAGCGGCATGCCGACGCTGCTGCACCGGCCGCTCATGTGGGTTGGTTTCGGGGTCCCCTTCGTCCTGCTCGGCTTGAAAGGTCTGCACCACTACATCCCCGCCGTCCCGGTGCTGTTCACTCCCTCCTTCGGTTCGCTGGAGATCCTCGAAGGTCTGAGTCTGTCCCTGTTCACCAACTACGCCTGGGTCGGGATCTCCTATCTCGTCAGCCTCGATATCAGTCTGAGCATCTGGGTCTTCTTCGTGTTGGGTCGGCTGCAGGACACGCTGTTCACCAAGTTCGGCGTGGCCCCCACGGAGCAGCTGAGCTTCTACTCCCTCGGCTCGACAGCGGATCTCGCACACCAGGCCACCGGCGCCTGCTTCGTCTTCGTCCTGGTTGGCCTGTGGATGGCTCGCCGCCACCTGCGCGACGTCTGGAACAACACGGTCCACGGAGACGCGGTGGATGATGCCGAAGAGCTCATGCCGTACCGACTCGCCGTCATCGGCCTCGCTGTCAGCTTTGCCGTGGTCTCCATCTGGCTCTGGGCCTCCGGTATCCCCCTGATCGTGCTGCCCGCCTTCCTGCTGTCCTGCATCGTGTTCTACATCCTCGTCACCCGGGTGATCGCCACCGCCGGTGTCGCCACGGCACGAGCGCCGATGATCTCCGCCTTCGTCGTAATCTCGGGAGTCGGCAGTACGCTGATCGGCGCCAAGGGCCTGGCCGCTCTGGCCCTGACATACGTGTGGCAGGGCGAGATGCG
This sequence comes from Gemmatimonadaceae bacterium, assembly GCA_002726335.1. The sequence continues at coordinate 4,918 of PBSR01000206.1, read as the reverse complement.
GCTGTTCCCGATGATCATGACCGCGAACGGTCTGAAACTGGCCGAGGCCGTCCGGGGACCGAAGGGACGCCTGTTCTGGGGGATGCTGATCGCCGTCACCGTCAGCCTGGCGGGAGCCACCTGGATGACGCTGGACCTGGCGCATACGCACGGGGGCGTCAACCTCGACAAGTTCCTCATGAACGACCAGGCCAACCGCCTCTTCAACGACATGGCCCGACACGTACGGCAACCCGTGGGACCGGATTGGCGAGGCTGGGGGTTCACCGGGCTGGGCGCCGCCATCGAGGCGATGCTCATCGGCGCCCAGTACCGTTTCGCCTGGTGGCCGCTGCACCCCATCGGCTTCATCATCAGCAACGGTTGGCTCACCGGTCAGATCTGGTTCGCCGTGTTCATCGGCTGGGGCGCCAAGAGCCAGATCATGAAGTACGGCGGCACCCGCACGTACCTGCGGCTCAAACCGCTCTTCCTTGGCCTGATTCTTGGTGAGGCCGTGTCGGCGGGTACCTGGCTCGTGCTGGACTACCTGCTGGGAGGCACAGGCAACCGGATCACGATGATGTGAATTCGCGATGCTTGAGAGCACCAGGCTCAGACACCGTGGAGCTCGAGCTCCTCTGCATGGTGGCACGCGACCCGGTGCGGTGCGGCATCGGTCGTCTCGTCGAGGATCCCCATGTCTGCAAGGAGCGGCGCCTCCTGTCGGCAGACGGCAGACGCGTGAGCACACCGTGAAGCGAAGGCGCACCCGGCCGGGGTTGCAGTCCCGTCCATCGCCACCGGCGCTGCTGTGTCCTCACCCTCGGTCTCGACCTCGTCGATCTCTTCCATCCACGGTGCGTGGGGGTCTGGTGCCGGTGCGGCGTGCAGCAGCGTCGCGGTATAGGGATGCTTCGGCGCAGTAAACAGCGATTCCGTCTCCCCCTGCTCGACGATACGGCCCATGTACATCACCGCCACGTGATCGCACAGGTAGCGCACGACGCTCAGGTCATGGGCGATGAACACCAGCGTCAATCCCAGGTCAGCCTGCAACTCCTGCAGCAGGTTGAGAATCTGCGCCTGCACGCTGACGTCGAGAGCGGACACCGGTTCGTCGGCAACGATGAGAGAGGGTTCCAGCGCCAGGGCGCGGGCGATACCGATCCGCTGCCTCTGGCCTCCGGAGAAGGCGTGTGGATACCTGCGGATCATGCGTGGATCGAGACCTACCTGCTGCATCAGCTCGGTGACGCGTGACTCGCAGTCGGCAGCACCCCAGCGTCGCGCCCGAAGCGGCTCAGAGATCAGATCCATCACCGGCATGCGTGGATTCAGCGACGAATACGGATCCTGGAAGATCATCTGCATGTCACGGCGTGCTTCCTTGACCTGATCTCCCGGTAGCGACGCCATGTCGACCACCTGGCCGTCGGCTTTGCGGAACCAGACGTTCCCAGCGGTCGGCTCCAGTGCCCGCAGAATCATCCGGCCCGTCGTCGTCTTGCCGCAGCCGCTCTCACCCACCAGCCCGAGGGTCCGGCCCTGTTGCACACTGAAGCTGACGTCGTCAACGGCCTTTACCGAGCCGACGACACGCTGCAGCAGGCCGCGCCGTACCGGGAAGTGCTTCTTCAGCCCCTCCACCCGAAGGATCGTGTCGGCCGCCAGCTCAGCCATTGTCGGGACTCTCGAGACTGTTGTCCGTGTGCTGGAAACAGCTGACGGCGTGGCCCGCTCCCATGTCGGCGCGCGCCGGCATCCTCTGGTGGCAGACGTCGCCCACCTTCTCGGTGCATCGCGTGTGGAAGGGGCAGCCCGTCGGCAGCCGATCGGCGCTGGGAACATTGCCTTCGATCGGCTCGAGTCGCTGTGACCTGGAGGCCAGATTGGGGATCGACCGCAGGAGCGCCGCCGTGTACGGATGTTTCGGCTCGTCGAAGATCGCCTCCACGGGCCCTTCTTCCACCACACGCCCGAGATACATCACGTAGACGAACCCCACCATGTGCGCCACGACACCCAGATCATGGGTGATCAGCATCAGCCCGAGGTTCAGCTCCCGCTGCATCCTCTCGATCAACTTCAACACCTTTGCCTGCACGGTCACGTCGAGGGCCGTCGTCGGTTCGTCCGCGATCAACAGACGGGGACTGCTGGCCAGCGCCATGGCGATCATTGCCCGTTGCCGCATACCGCCTGACAGCTGGAAGGAGTAGTCGTCGGCGCGGACCTCCGGGTTGGGGATGCCCACCAGGTCGAGTAACTCCACGACCCGCTGCCGTTGTTGCTCCTCGTCCGCATCCGCGTCGTGCTGCCGGATCATCTCCGCGATCTGATCGTGGACCGTGTGCACCGGAGAGAAGGCCGTCATCGGCTCCTGGAAGATCATCGAGATCTCGCCGCCACGGATCTGTCGCATACGCGAGCTCATCGGGTCGATGGCAGCCAGATCGATGCGGTCACCGGACTTCGTGCTGAACTCCATCGAGCCTCCCGTGATCTCGGCGCGCCGCGGCAGGATACGCAGCAGTGCATTGGAGGCCATCGTCTTGCCGCAGCCGCTCTCGCCGACGATACCCACCGACTGGCCTTCATGGATGCGGAAGCTGACGCCGTTCAGCGGTCGGACGACGCCGGTATCGCGCTCGATCCGGACGCGAAGGTCACGGACTTCCAGCAGCGGTACGGCGCCGGAACTGTGAGGCATCGACTCGCTCATCAGTTGGCGTAGGGGTCGGCGGCGTCGCGCATGCCGTCGCCGACGACGTTGAAGGCGAGCACGGCGAACACGACGAAGGTCCCGGGCAACAGCAGCCAGGGCGCCATCACGACTGCCTGGAAGTTCTGCGCCTTCTGCAGCAGCACGCCCCAGCTGACCACCGGGTCCTGGAGGCCGATGCCGAGGAAGCTCAACGCCGTCTCTCCCAGAATCATGCCCGGAACTGCCAGCGTCGCCGAGGTGATGACGTGGCTGAGGAAGGAGGGCAGCAGATGGGTGAAGATGATCCTGATCTCGTGGGTCCCCGCCAGACGGGCGGCGACGACGAAGTCTTCATCGCGCATCGTCAGGAACTTGCCGCGCACGACGCGGGCCAGACCCGTCCAACCCATGAAGGACAGGATGATGGTGATACCGAAGTAGACGTGCAGCGGTGGCCAATGCGCCGGCAGCGCCGCGCTGAGAGCCATCCACAGAGGCAGCTGCGGTACGGCCATGATGATCTCGATGCCGCGCTGCACGATGATGTCGATCCAGCCGCCGAAATACCCCGCCACCCCCCCGAGGAGGATGCCGATGAAGAACGTCAGCGCCACGCCGACGAGGCCGATGGTCAACGAGATCCTCGACCCGTAGAGAATCCGTGTGAACAGATCCCTACCCAACTCGTCGGTGCCAAACAGGAACAGGGGCGCCTCGGGCGCGGCACCGAACAGATGGAAGCTGGCCGAGAACAGGCCCCACTGTTCGTACTCCGGACCCCGCGTGAAGAAATGGATCGGATACATCATCGACTCGTCAGGTATGTACTCACGCTGCCAATCCCCGGCGTCGCCGCGCAGTTTGACCCCGTAGACGAAGGGACGGAGATGGAAAGAACCCCCGGCGTCGACGAACCGGATCTCCTGAGGAGGACAAAGCACGTAGCTGCGGTGGCGCTGTCCCGGTGACTGCGGCGTGAGAAACTCGCAGAACACAGCACCGAAGTAGAGCACGAGCAGTACACCGCTCCCCGCCATCGCCAGGCGGTGGCGCCGGAACCGGATCCACATCAACCGCCATTGCGAGGCGAAGGCGAGATCCTGACCGTCGGTGGGAGCCTCGACGGACACGGTGTCTGCGTGATGAGGAACGCCGCTACTCATAGCGAATTCTTGGGTCGATCATGGCCAGCAGGATGTCGGACAGCAATGTGCCCACCACGGTCAGTGTGCTGAGCATCATGAGGAAAGATCCCGCCAGGTACATATCCTGGTTCCGCAACGACTCCAGCAGCAGCGGCCCCGTCGTCGGCAGACTGAGCACGATGCTCGTGATGGCGGCTCCGGAGATCAGGTGCGGCAGCAGCCAGCCCACGGTGCTGATGAAGGGGTTGATGGCGATCCGCATGGGGTACTTGATGACCAGGCGAGTCGGATGCAGGCCCTTGGCCAGGGCGGTCTGCACGTAGGGTTTGCCCAGTTCGTCGAGCAGGTTGGCCCGCATCACACGCATCAGACCCGCCATGCCGGCGGTACCCAGCACAACAGCTGGAATCCACAAGTGCTTGAGCAGGTCGATGGTCTTGTCGAAGCCCCAGGAGGCGGCGGCGAACTCAGGCGAGAACAGGCCGCCGATGGGAATACCGAACCAGGAGTAACCCAGGTACATCAGCACCAGGGCCAGCAGGAAATTCGGCGTCGCCAGACCAAGGAAGGCCAGTACCGTCGCCACGTAGTCGAACACCGAGTATTGACGCAACGCTGACAATACGCCCACAGGGAAGGCGACGAGCCAGGCGAACAGCGTGGCCGTCGACGTCAGCAGCAGCGTGTAGCCCAGCCGCTCCCAGATCAGGTTGTTCACTGACTGGCCGTGCTGCACGGAGTAGCCCAGGTTCCCCTGCAGGAAACCACCGATCCAGCGGAAGTACTGTATGTACAGGGGGTCATCCAGGTTGTACCGTGCGCGCATCGCGTCGATGGCCTCCGCCGACACATCCACCCCCTGCTGCTGCAGCAGCATCAGTCGCGAGGTGATGATATCTCCCGGCGGCAGTTGGATGATCGTGAACACCAGGACGGAGATCAGCGCCAGCGTCGGGATCATGATCAACAGACGTCGAATGATGTAGTTGAGCATCTCTAGTGTCGTGTCTCAGAGATTCGCTCACAAAGTCTCTTAACCTTGGCGAGGATCGAATCTGCAGTGGCGGTCCAGGTGAATGGCACCGCG